>NZ_JAYUWI010000164.1:0-8189 GCF_043753625.1 Nitrosomonas sp. | reverse complement strand
TTCAGGTGGAAATAGTGTATTGCCATGTTGCACCTCTGTTATCCAGTTAGTTAATGATACTTAGGATACGGTGGTGCACTTGATTTTTGAATATGGGGAGCAGAAAGGGGTCAACAGAAAGGGGTCAGGTCGCGAAAGAAGAAAAATAACTATATACTCCACGCTATGACAAGACCACTCCGTTTAGAATTTCCGAATGCGCTTTACCACGTCACATCACGTGGAGATCGCCGCGAAGACATTTTTGAAGATGATGAGGACCGGTTGCGGTTTTTAGAAATTCTTGGAAGGGTTGTATCTGATTTTAACTGGTTGTGTCATGGCTATTGTTTGATGGACAACCATTATCATCTGATCATTGAAACGCTTGACGGCAATTTGTCAAAAGGTATGCGCCAGCTCAATGGCGTTTATACCCAGGCGTCGAACCGTCGGCACGGGCGTGGCGGCCATCTTTTTCAAGGGCGCTACAAAGCAATCCTGGTGGATAAAGATCGCTATCTGCTTGAGCTTTCCCGCTATGTTGTGCTGAATCCGTTAAGAGCCAAAGGACTGATTAAACGGCTCGAAGACTGGCCGTGGAGCAGTTTTCCGGCAATGGCGGGTGATGCTGCCAAACCCGAATGGCTGACAACGGATTGGATTTTGTCCTTATTTGGAAAGCAAAGGAAAGTTGCAACGGAGAAATACCGGCAATTTATCCTGGAAGGCGTGCAACATCAGCCTGAAATCTGGTCGAATCTGAAGGGACAAATTTATTTAGGGAATGCCGCTTTCGTCACTGAAATGCAGAAAAGAATCGGCAAGGAAAAAGACGATTTAAATATACCCCAGCAGCAAAAGCGGCCGATTGCAAAGCCTCTGTCTGAGATTGCAGCGCAGCACAAAGACCGCGATCCAGCGATCATCGCCGCCTACAAAACTGGTGCCTACAGCCAACGGGAAATCGGCGAATTCTATCAATTGCATCCGACGACGATTGGGGTTATTACTCGTAAGTATAAGGATTCTTGATTCTGGAACTATTTTTCCTAGTAATTTACCCAAGACTATTGCCGCGAAAAGCCAGATAATCCCTCTAATTTAAGATCAACCCACCGACTGGTAGCTGCTAGAAACCTTAAGTAGAAGAAGGTTTGAAACGCTTGCGCGTTGCGGCGCACGACTCTGGACACTATTCAATGGAAATCAAAGTTAATTTTCTCGACAATCTCAGACTTGAAGCTAAGTTTGATGATTTCACGGTCATCACTGATCAGCCTATTCGCTACAAAGGGGATGGCTCAGCACCCAGTCCTTTTGATTATTTCTTGGCTTCATCGGCCCTTTGTGCGGGCTATTTTGTGCGGGTGTATTGTTTGTCCCGTGGCATTCCTACAGAAAACATCAGGCTGTCGCAGAACAATATTGTTGATCCTGAAAACCGCTATAACCAAATCTTTCAAATTCAAGTGGAGCTGCCAGAAAGTATTTCTGATAAAGATCGCCAAGGTATCTTAAGATCTATTGACCGCTGTACAGTGAAAAAAGTAGTGGAAACTGGCCCTGAGTTTAAAATCGAGCCGATTAAGAGCCTCGACGAAGACACACAAATCATGCTGATGGGTCAACCAGAAGGCGATTCCAGCACTTACATCTTAGGGAAAGACCTGTCACTTGAACAAACCATCTCGAACATGACTGGTATCTTGGCCGGCCTTGGCATGAAGATCGAGATTGCCTCTTGGCGCAATATCGTGCCCAATGTGTGGTCGCTGCATATACGCGATGCAACGTCGCCTTCGTGTTTTACCAACGGTAAAGGCTCAACCAAAGAGAGCGCACTTTGCTCAGCGCTAGGTGAGTTTATCGAGCGCCTTAACTGCAATTTCTTTTACAACGATCAGTACTTTGGCGAAGAAATTGCCAACCACGATTTTGTACATTATCCCAATGAAAAATGGTTTAAGCCGGGGCCAAATGACGAGTTGCCAGCAGGCATTTTGGATGAATATTGTTTAGACATCTACAATCAAGATGGTGAACTGCGCGGCTCAAATCTGATTGACACCAACTCGGGTTTGGTTGAGCGTGGCATATGCGCTATCCCCTTTGTGCGTCAATCCGATGGAGAAACCGTGTATTTCCCATCTAATTTGATCGAGAACTTATTCTTAAGTAACGGTATGAGTGCGGGCAATAACCTGCATGAATCGCAAGTGCAATGTTTATCGGAAATCTTCGAGCGTGCGGTAAAAAAACAAATTATTGAAGAAGAGATTGCCTTGCCAGACGTGCCGCAACACGTGCTTGAAAAGTACCCAAGCATCTTAGAGAGCATTAACGCCCTGGAACAGAATGGTTTTCCTGTGGTGATCAAAGATGCTTCATTAGGCGGCCAATTCCCAGTGATGTGTGTGACGCTAATGAATCCAAAAACGGGGGGTGTATTTGCATCATTTGGCGCCCATCCAAGCTTTGAGGTGGCGTTGGAGCGCAGCCTGACTGAGCTATTACAAGGTCGCAGCTTTGAAGGGCTAAATGATGTGCCACGACCAACCTTTAATAGCCTAGCAGTGACAGAGCCAGAAAATTTTGTTGAGCACTTTATTGATTCAACGGGTGTGATCTCTTGGCGCTTCTTTAGTAGCAAGCATGACTATGAATTCTGCGAGTGGGATTTTTCAGGCGCCAACGAAGAGGAAAAAGATCGCTTATTGGACATTTTGAAGGGATTGGGCAAAGAAGTTTATATTGCCCATTTTAATGACTTGGGCGCCACAGCTTGTCGCATCCTCGTGCCGGATTATTCAGAAGTTTATCCAATCGAAGACCTTATTTGGGACAACACTAACAAGGCGCTGGATTACCGCGAAGATATCTTGAATATTCATTCGCTGAGTGATGATGCCTTGGCGAGTTTGGCGGCGCGTTTAGAAGAAAGTCAGCTAGATAGCTACACGGACATTAGAACTCTGATTGGAATTGAGTTCGATGAAAATACGGCTTGGGGAAAGCTGACTATTCTTGAGCTAAAAATTCTGATCACCCTTGCCTTAGGCAAGCTTGATGAGGCTATTGAGTTAGTAGAAGCGTTCTTGCAATACAACGACAACACCGTAGAGCGCGGCTTGTTCTATCAAGCAGTTCATGCCGTACTTGAGATCACCTTGGACGAAGCATTGGCGCTTGAGCATTTTATCGGCAACCTAAATAAAATGTTCGGTAAAAAAACCATGGACAATGTGATCGGCTCTGTAACTGGCGAAGTGAGATTCTTTGGCCTAACCAAAACCAGCATGAAGCTAGAAGGCTTAGACAAGCACTTAAGACTAATCGGAAGCTACAAAAAGCTTCACCAAGCCCGCGAGGCGAATAAAGCATAGCGGGTCAAATCACTTGAAATTCCGAGGATACAATACTTAATTGTGCTGAAATTCAATCAAATGGGATCAGGTACAGAATCGCGGATATGGATTACAAAACAGAAATTCATGCAATTCATCGAAAATATTCTTAATTCTAGGCCTGTGCCCATGTTTGTGATGTCGTATATATTACGTTATGTGTAAAAGGAATATGCAATGAGTGTCATAAAAGTAAGTACTAAAGAAAATTATATAAGGTTCAAGTGCCCCGTATGCTCTGCTAATTCTCTGTGCGATATTCACTACATGAGCATTCCAACGCGTATGCCGACACAAACTCATATGCTCGTATGTAGGGCTTGTAGCCAAGGTTCAGTCTGGAAAATGTCCGATCGAAAAGATAATTACAATTATAACTTACGACTTGTTGATCCAATTTTATCGGATGCTCCACCAGCAGCGGCCGATATGCCTGAGGATGTAAAAGCTGACTATGAAGAGGCACGGTTAGTTGTTAACCATTCCACACGGGCCGCAGCCGCCCTTTTGAGATTGGCATTACAGAAATTATGCCGCCATCTCGGAGAACCGGGTGAACATATTGACACGGATATACGTTCACTAGCCAAGAAACCCGAATTTGGTGAAAGGTTAATTCGGGCCGCTGATACATTGAGAATTATTGGTAACAATGCTGTTCATCCAGGTGAAATGAATGGGGAAGACATCGATAATGTTGCCAACGGTCTTTTTGAATTACTTAACTTGATTGTAACAGCAGGTATTACTGAACCTAGAAAGTGGGATGCAATGTATGAGGCGTTGCCTGAAAAACCAAGAAAAGCAGCCGAGAAAAAGGACGGTCGTGACAAATAGACACATGACAATGCGGGAGAGAGGGGTCACGCGGGAGAGAGCAAAAAGGGGGCAGGTCGCGAACGAAGAAAAATTGATATATATTCTAAATATGACAAGACCGCTCCGTTTAGAATTCCCGAATGCGCTTTACCACGGCACATCGGGTGGGGATCGCTGCGAAGACATTTTTCTACTTATGAATATGGAAGGGGTCAGGTCGCGAATCAAGAAAATAAGTGTTTACTGCAAGCCAGAAATCTATAGGGTCAGACTCGATTGACTATACTGATTCTGCGCAATCCCATTCAATCCTCAGTCGACAAAAGGATTTTCAATCAACAATCCCTCAATTTTCTGGCCATGCTGCAAGTCTTCTGTGTATAATCACGTGCAACCGGATTCGATGGCTGCAGCAACAATCAAAGCATCGTAAAAACTGAAACCATAGCGCATTTGAAGGTCTAGGCCGTGTCGATAAAGTGTCAGGCTGGGCATAACACGCCATAAGGGCGCAAGAATCTGTTCCAGAAAACGCTGAGCATTCTCAGTGCTCATGGGGAAGGGCAGTTTGCGCGTCACAACGTTGAGCGTCTCCTGGACAACTTGATGGCTGATACAGGCACTGCGTGTTTCCAGTGCACTCCGAATCAGTTGTTCTGCGATTTTGCGTTTGCGCTCATCAGTTTCGTCAAACAAGTAAATGAAAACGTTGGTATCGATAAATTCACCGTTCATTCATTTCGTCTCGCGTGAATTTGCGACCGCCCGTGCGTACTTGTCCACGCAATTCCTCGATTAATGTCATGGCAGACTCGGTTTGTTGTTCCTGCTGCACATAATCCGTTAGCCAGCGGCGAAATTGTGCATTGAGTGTGGTCTGTTCGGTGCGCGCCCGCTCGCGAGTGGCTTCAATCAATTTATCATCGGCGCTCAGGGTGATATTTTTCATTGATTACATCCTTTTCTAATATTGTGCACACGGCCGTAGTGTACACTATTTATTATGCAGATGCAGATAGAGCACCAGAAGGGGCGCAACAGAAATTGCCGAATGCGCTATATCACGTTACATCGCGTGGAGATCGCCGCGAAGCTATTTTTGAAGACAATGATGACCGGGTAATGTTTTTAGAAATCCTTGGGGTAGTTGGGGCTGATCATAACTGGTTGTGTCATGGCCATCGTTTGATGGATAACCATTATCATCTCATTATCGAAACACTTGACGGCAATTTGTCAAAAGCTATGCGTCAGCTGAATGGTGTTCATACGCAGGCATCGAATCGTCGGCATGGGTTGAGACGGTCATCTTTTTCAAGGGCGGTACAAAGCAATCCAGGTGGGTAAAGATCGTTATTTGCTTGAGCTTTCTCGTTATGTCGTTTTGAATCCGCTAAGAGCCAAAGGCATGGTCAAACGGCTTGAAGACTGGCTGTGGAGTAGTTATCAGGCACCTACTCTGAACATCATTGATGTGCATGTAGCGCACGATAAAGCTTCCTCGCCTCTTCTTCCTTCAGCGTGTCATCGATTTCACGTAGAACGCTTTGAATGTTGACTGGTTTCTCAATACACTCAAAGCGTCCGGTCAAAATACTGTCCGGATGTAGTTGTCCACTTTGATAGAGCGTCCAGATCTCCATACCATAACTGGTAGCTAGCAATTCAGGCGCAAACTGACCGAAATAGACAGCCAGATTCTCGACATCACGTAACAGCATTTTACAGGCTTGGTTATTGGCAGCTGCATCGATAGCTTGTGGCAAATCAATGATAACAGGCCCTGTGCTGTCGACTAGCACGTTATATTCAGACAGATCACCGTGAATAATCCCAGCACACAGCATGCGAACCACCTGCGCAATTAGCATACGATGATATTCACGCGATAACTCTGCAGTTAGTACAAGATCATTGAGACGCGCGGCTGCGTTGCCATCGCTGTCAATGACCAGTTCCATCAGAAGTACACCTTCATGAAAATGATATGGCTTGGGCACACGTACACCAACAGCAGCGAGCCGGTACAGGGCATCTACCTCGGCACTTTGCCAGGATTCTTCCTGTGCTTTGCGTCCATACCGGGTACCTTTTTCCATGGCGCGTGCGCGACGGCTGTTTTTTACTTTTCGGCCTTCGGTATAATCCGTACTTTGGCGAAAACTGCGCTTGTTGGCTTCTTTGTATACTTTAGCGCAACGTATCTCTTCTCCGCAGCGAACCACATAAACCGAAGCTTCCTTGCCGCTCATTAATTGACGGATAACTTCATCGACAAAGCCATCCTGGATGAGTGGTTCAATTCTTTTTGGAGTTTTCATTCGTTTAATACTCCGCTTATTTTGATATTCATCTTAGATACAATTTATAGCACAAAAGGGGCAGGTCGTGAATAAAGAAAAATGGCTGCATACTGTAGATCATGACAAGATCGCTCCGTCTAGAATTTTCGAGAGCGCTTTACCACGTCACTTTGCGTGGAGATCTTCGCGAAGCCATTTTTAAAGATGATGATCGGGTAAGTTTTTTAGAAATCCTTAGGGCAGTTGGGGCTGATCATAACTGGCTGTGTCATGGCTATTGTTTAGGGCGCCTCTGAAAATCCAAATTTCGTCACAACACTTTGTTTGCTCAAAAAATGTTTCCTTACATAGTATGCATATGCTGCATAACCATTTTTTTCTTGTGTCTCGTTTTGTTTAGAACTTTGAATTTTTAGAGGTGCCCGTACGTAAAAAATCATACCAAATAGGATCTGGTGCTACTATATTAATGCCTATTGTAGCAACTTAGGCGTATTTTAATCGCGATTTGAGCGATTTAACTGATTGATATAATAATTAAAATATGATTTCTTCACGAAGAATTTAAATGAGTAAATTTGTTAATTTATTTTAATAGAGTAGAGAGGTAACTAAAATGGCAAATATCAATGGCACAAGCTTTAATGACAATAACACGTTCAATGGCGGCGCTTTCCGCTTTAGTTTAATCGGCACCGCTTTCGCAGATGTTATCCGCGGCTTCGGAGGTAATGACATCCTGGACGGTAGGGGTGGGGATGATCAACTTTTTGGCGGCAGCGGAAATGATCAACTTTTTGGCGGCAGCGGAAATGATAGTCTTTCTGGCGGTAGCGGTAACGACAATCTGCTCGGTGGTTCTGGCTTTGACTTTTTAGATGGCGGGACAGGTGCAGACAATATGAATGGTGGCGACCAGATCGATTTCTATGTTGTCGACAGTGTGGGAGATGTTGCCGCCGAAACCGTGAATACTGCGGTAGGTGGTCTCAATGATTCTGTTGTGTCTACTGCTGCCAAGCATACCTTAGGTTTTGGCATTGAAAACCTTCGATTGGATGGCTTTGCCGCGATCAATGGCACCGGTAACAGCAATAACAACCACATTACTGGAAACAACGCTGCTAATACTTTAAGTGGCGATGCGGACGATGATCAAATTTTCGGACTCGGTGGTAACGATACTATTTTTGGAGGGACTGGAAATGATTATCTCTCCGGCGGTCTGGGCAACGATATCCTCTTTGCCGGTTTGGGTGCTGATGATCGTTATCTGTTTGATACGACACTCGGTGCGACCAATGTTGATCTGATTAACGGTTTCTTCGCGCCTTCGGATACCATTGAGTTGAATAACTCTATTTTCTCCAATTTCGCTCCAGGCGCTGTTGCTGCTGTTAACTTCCGTGCCAATGCAACAGGTACTGCGGTAGATGCCAATGATTACCTGGTTTATAACACCACGAATGGCAAGTTGTCGTATGACTTTAATGGTAGCACTGCGGGTGGAGCACAAGTCTTTGTTATTCTTAGCGGTGTACCGCCTGTATCAGCTGCTGATTTCTTGGTTATTTAACAGGCTGTTGAAAAACGTTTTCGAGGTAGCCGATGCAAGGCAAAAACAGGCGAAAAAGCGCAGTTTATGCTTAATAAATGAGCATTTTGAGTCTGTTTTTAACAC
>NZ_JAYUWI010000163.1:0-24629 GCF_043753625.1 Nitrosomonas sp. | reverse complement strand
GCTGCTCGAATACCAATCTTACCGCTCGTTCTCGTACTTCCGGTGAATAACTGATTTGATTCTTCATCTCTTCATCCTCTCAAATCATTTTATCTCCGGAAATACCGGGGCGACTCAAGGCGACGGTGGTTGATATTTTGATATGCCGATACTCAATATATTGTTTCTGTATTCAGCAATACAGAATCATAAATCCCTGCCTTAACAAACAAACTGAAGATTTTTAAAGAAACTATGTCTCTGGTTGCTGAAAATTAACTGTATTGAGAGTTAGCACATAACGATGAAATTTACGACATTACTACTTCTGGTATTCATTCCAGCAATATCATTTGCTGAAAACCTTTTGGTTAATAGTAATAAGTTATTTGATTTTGCAGAAAACTCTTATCCAGGGTTTTTTAGTCCGGAAGGAATAAAAACTGTCGGGTTAGATAATTATTTAGTACGCTACTATCCCGATACCGGGAGCTATATTGGAACCAAAGGCGAAGAAGTCTATGTCTATGGGGATGTTTTTAATGGATTGCTAAGAGCAGGTGTAATTTCAGATTTTGTTGCACTAGAACCGGATAGCGATGAATTATTAGCGCAATTATTTGCTGAAGGTCAAAGCAATACGCAAGTTTATGGAAACGGAACAGTAACTGCCATATTGTCTGATGACCTTGAAGGCAGTCGCCATCAAAGATTCATCATTGAATTAAAATCAAAGCAAACTCTACTGATTTCAAATAATATTGATCTGTCATCAAGAATTGATAATTTATTTTTAAATGACCGAGTTGAATTTTCCGGTGAATACGAATGGAATGATAAAGGCGGGGTCATTCATTGGACACATCATGACCCTGAAGGGAAACATGTGGATGGTTGGATTCTGCACAATAATATAATCTACCAGTAATTACGAATCTACCGGATCGTTCTGCTTCAATCTTGGATAGGATCTTTGTTGCTTCAACTTAGTAGCTGGCCTGCATCAAACGCAGAATACCTGGGGTCTCTATGAAAAGAGTATTTATTCGACTGTTTCTTCTGATTATTCCTGGCATATTTTTACTCAGCAGTTGTTCAAGTATTTTCTATTATCCTAATAAAGGACGTTTGTACTATGATCCTAAAGCCGTGGGATATACTCCTAAGGATATCTATTTCACCGATAACGCCCAAAGAAAGCTTCATGGTTGGTGGTTTTCCGCAAAAGAATTTCCGGCAAAGGCAACGATTATTTTTTTTCATGGCAATGCTGAGAATTTAACTTCCCACTACTTGCATTTGGCTTGGATCACTGCTGAGGGTTATAACTTATTTATTTTTGATTATCCTGGTTATGGACTATCTGAAGGAAAACCTACCCCTAAAAGTTGTTTGGAGTCGGGTTATGCAGCATTGGATTGGGTGGTAAAGAATAAATTTCAAGAGGGTCCCATTATTATCTATGGTCAAAGTATGGGGGGGATTGTTGCCCTACGCACGGTGATCGATAAGAAATCTGAGGTTAATTTAAAGCTCGTCGTTGTAGACAGTACCTTTGAGTCTTTTCAGCGCATTGCCAGAGTTAAACTGTCTCATAATTGGTTCGCTTGGCCGATGCAGCTACTCAGCTATGTTTTATTAAGCGATCATTGGGCGCCAGCAAATTTGGAAGCAATTTCACCCGTTCCTGTTCTTGTTATCCATGGGCAAAAAGATGTTGTTGTCGAGCCAGAGCTGGGTGAAAAGGTTTTTGAACAATTGGCTGAACCGAAAACTTTCTGGAGAATTTCTGATGGAACGCATACGGATGTATTTTGGCGGCACGATCGCAAATACCGTGATGAGTTTTTATTTTTTCTAAAAAATCTAGATATGCCTCAGGACAACCACAAATCAGTTCCTGCATTGTCTCTGCCTTGAATTTCAGTTTTCACTGGATTTATTCAGGGTTTGCGCAGAATCTCATTAGACTTAATAATTAATTCGAATCTTAAACTATCCAGTGATATCAATGGCCTCAGCAACCTAAAAGAAATAATTGACTGAAAATATTCCTTCATTATTATGATCATAGCGATTTAATTCCAGCCTTAGATCAAGATCCTGTGATAGGGCATAGCGGGTTATAAAATGAGAAGTGAAAAAGCGCTTATTTTCACCCAGAATATAAACCTGATAACTGGCAGCAAGTTTGATTCTCAGATTTTTAGTAATGTTGTAAAACGCGCCCACTTCAACATCGCCACCTAAACGATAATTTTCTTTCAAATAACTGGAAAATTCTGTTTTTAAGTCAACGAAAGAAAATAACAGCAGGGGTGAGAAAAAATCCGGTCGATAGGAAATACCTCTGCCATAACTGCTTTTGAAGGAATTACAATAATTACAGTCGTGATCTCTCAGTGTGTCGATCTCCAGATCGGCGCGCCAGGAAAGTTTGGTAAACAAGGGATCGTAAGGGTTGAACGATGTAATAGATAGAATTTTTGCCTGATCCAGTCTTAACCGCTCGGATTCTAAGTAATAGCGGAGCTTAAAGTCCATAAAAATGATTTCCGAGTTTTTGTCGTATCCCACATCTTTAGCCATTAAATCGTGGTAAGCCGGGCGATAGGCTAATTCTATAAAAGACTCATGGGAGTTGAGTCCCATCCCTAAACGCAAGCGATCCGTACCGTGACCTTGGTCTGGCGGATTGGAAAAGCGCGTAATCTTACCATCCTCTTCATCGGTAACCTGCAGACGGCTTCTGGCCAGCAGGACTGAATGCGGAATTTTTATTTCTTTGTCACTCTTTTCCTGCATGCTTTGATACTGTAGATAGTCCATGTAGGCATTCAACAAAAGGGCCTGTGACCGAGTGGAAAGGTTAGCGAAGGAAGTGCTTTCTGGCGATATTTCCCCTTTGATGATGCCTTGTAATATCCGCTTCTCATCATCGATCATCTTAAAGCGCTTATGATTCATCTGGTTGAGTACTGCAGGCCGGTACACGATCTGTTTTACCAGTCCTTCCTGCGCCATTACGATTTTTACCGTATCAGTTGGGATCACACTAAAAAAGAATGAGTCTTTTAATCGCAAATCGGGATTGGCGATCTCTAACAAAGAAAGTACATGGTATGAGCAATTTTCTTGGAAATAAAAATAATCAAAATAGGTTCCGCCTAATTCCCATAAGTGGAGAAGCATTATATTCAGCTGATCTTGGTTAAACTTAAGCTCATACTCCCAAAGATCGCGGCTTTCCCAATTGTTGTATTCCTGCACCTTGGTGTAATAAGGGAAAATCGCAAAGCGACCCTGGAAGGAGCCTATTAATCCCTTCAGCGCATAAAGAAACCCATTATCCGTATCCGGGATCGCGGCATAGTTTGCACCATAGTTCATTAAATTATTACCACTGCTCGTTCTCCGGCTATCAATGCGTATCAGGGTATGCCCAAACATGGATGCTGGATTATTCATGAAATAAGATGCGAATACCAATGTGACCCCGACGGGATCTAAAGCTGTTAACCAGCGGTCGAGCCGGTCACATGCTTGTATTTCCAGGCGCTGGGGATCGAATGCTAATTGTTGATTCAACCATTTGAAGCGGGCGGGAAAGTTGCACTGCGGATGCTCTTTGCTTTCTGCAATCTCGGTTAGCGGGACAAAGAAGCTGGCTAGCGTTGCTGCCAGCTCTGATTCCGGATCAGCTTTCCCTTGCGGAGAATTAAAAAACTCCATGCCATCGGCTTCACTGATCATACCGCCCAGGAATCTTTTGTTGTATTTTAAAAGCAGGTGCCAGGTACGTTCACCGGCAAGGTTCTTTTGCCTGGCTTGCTGTTGTAATTCTGACAGATAATCAGTAGTGTCTTGATATTTTGAATGAGCAGTGGCAGGAAATAAGCAAAAGCAGAGAAGTAACCCAGCTACAAGACAGGCAAGCTGCACAAAGGAACCATAGAAGTGATAATAATATCGAAACGGATACAGGCTTTCACCTATATCCGTTTGCCATTTTTACTTAATTCAATGCAGATAGTTTGATATTGCAGGATTTTGCAAGTTTCGGATGATGCGTGAGTTGATTCTCAAGCTGAGTCAATAATTCAGCTGAAGTTGTTCGATCGTTCGCTACTAAATGATCAAATTTCTGCTGAACCATTGCGCCAAATTCTTGATGACTTTCGGCAGGGCACTGATATAAGCTGGCCAGGGTATACAGATTTTCACCTTTACCTTGCGCCATTTCTTTAACCAAACTGGTGTAGTTTTCTTGTGCAAAAACTTCACGCTCTTTACTCATGTTTACTAATCCATGATCACCACAGTTTGAAGTCCCGGATGTAATTCCAAAAGTCTGAGACCCTGATGTTCCATTGGTTGTTGCAGCAAAGATTTGTTCTACACCTGGTTTCGATCCGATAACAATCGAACCCAATCCACAACCTGCTGCACCATATCCAGCGGCGAAAACAGAAGCAGGGAGTAAAAGTAAAGATGCTGCTATTGCAATTACACTATGTCGCGCCATAATACTCTCCATGAAGAAGTGTTATTGCTTCAAACCCGGATCAACGATCCAATAACTCAACGATGGTTTTAAAGCACCAAATTTTAAGTCAAAAATGTCAAGAAAATGCGCTAGGGAAAATAAATAACCTTTTCTCTAGAACAAGACTGAATTTACTGAACGTCTCCTAGGTTGTCAAATATTATATTTATTCTTGTTCAGAGCCAGAGAACTATCCGGGCTTGCATTTGATCTCCGGATTCGCGTTTCGGATTTTTCTGCAACAAGGTCTATAATCCTAAATTCCAACTGAGGAATTTAGGATTATTACAACCAACTTAAAGTTCAGTGAATGGGTGCGGGTCTTCGGTGATGCAAAAATGACAGCCGTTCTTTTAGACCGAACACTCATCATTGTGACATCCTGGAAACAGGAAATGATTCTTACAGATTCAAGCATCGAAAAAAGAACATAAAAACTGATTAACCAACTAAACCAGGTGGAAATTCTTAGACGCTGATACCTGGAAAGTTTTCAACGCTGATTGACAATCCTGCAATACCCGACTTTGCAAGATGATGCGAAAGAAACGCTGTGTACTTTAATTTTTTCCGAAAAACAGATTTCCACCCGAGATGACCGTTGGTTTTCTGTGCGAATTATGCCTTATCGAAGACTGGACAATGTAATCGACGGCGCCGTAATCACCTTTGTCGACATCTCCGTTACGAAGCGATTGGAATCGAACGCCGCCAAGATCTGGATTAATGACTGTCTGATCAGATATCGGACAGTGCACATCAACAACGTATTGCAAGCTATTTGATTACATTGACAACCCTGTTGGACTACCAACCGGGTTGTCAATGTGCTTTCAATTTAATCAAATTAATCCGCTTGTCTTCTCAAGAAAGCTGGTATATCCATTGGATCAACACCGGATTGACGCATCGCTGCTACGGTAGCATTGCTTCTTCTACCTGTACGCATGACGGCCGGCTCTTCTGATGAATAAATTGAATCTCTGTCATCGGTTCCAGTACGGTTATGGATAACAGTCAATGGCGTATTCTGGCTCTGGCTGACTAAACTGCCAAGCCCGGTCGCGACCATGGTGACGCGCAAGTTATCGGCCATATTTTCATCGATCACTGTGCCTACAATAATTGTGGCATCTTCAGCAGTGAGATCTTTAATCGTATTCATCACTTCATGTACTTCGCGCATTTTCAGTGATTGACTGGCGGTGATATTTACCAAAATACCTCGCGCGCCAGCTAAGGAAATATCTTCTAACAGCGGACTTGAAACGGCACGTTCTGCTGCAACGCGCGCGCGATCAACGCCCATTGCTATTGCGGAGCCCATCATTGCCATGCCCATTTCTGACATCACGGTTTTGACGTCAGCAAAGTCGACGTTAACCAAACCCGGACAATTAATAACTTCCGCGATACCAGCTACTGCACCATACAGCACATCGTTGGCAGCTTTAAATGCATCCAGCATAGAGATATCATTACCTAACACCATCATCAGTTTATCGTTAGGAATCACAATCAATGAATCAACATGCTGTGAGAGTGCTTCCATTCCTGCCTTAGCGGCTACCAGGCGTTTTCCTTCAAACGCAAATGGCTTGCTGACAACAGCTACGGTTAGAATACCCATTTCTTTGGCAACTTGTGCGACGACGGGCGCTGCACCTGTCCCTGTTCCACCCCCCATACCTGCGGTAATAAACAGCATATCCGCGCCCTGAATCAACTCGGCAATCCGGTCACGGTCTTCCAGTGCGGCTTCACGTCCAATTTCAGGATTTGCCCCTGCGCCCAATCCTTTGGTAATACCTGTACCCAGTTGCAGTATTGTTGGCGCTTTATTTCCTTTCAATGCTTGTGCATCAGTATTCATACTGATGAACTCAACGCCTTGCATGCCATTCTGGATCATATGATCCACTGCATTGCTTCCGCATCCACCAACACCAACAACTTTGATGACTGCTTCTTGAGTATCGTTATTCATGATTTCGAACATAATGTTTCTCCTTTAGTACATTGAAATTAAAGCCGCTTGACTGCAAATACAACCCTTGAAACCTCGAATTAAAAATTTCTTTGAAACCACCCCTTCATTCTGGAAAAAATCTGCTTGGCAGAACCTCCCTGCATTCTTGAACCCTGTTGATGCTGCATCTGCTCGATACCAGCTAGAATTAAACCAATACCAGTCGAGTAACGAGGTGTATGGATCACTTCCTTTAAATTGCCATGATAATTGGGTAGGCCTAATCGCACGGGCATGTGAAAAATCTCTTCGCCCAGTTCCACCATGCCGCGTAATGAAGCAGATCCGCCCGTTATTACGATTCCTGAGGACAGTAATTCTTCAAACCCGCTGCGGCGTAACTCGGCTTGCACCAGACAGTAGAGTTCCTCCGCACGGGGCTCAATCACTTCAGCCAAGGTTTGTTTGGATAACTGGCGCGAACCGCGATTACCCACATCGGGTACTTCCACCATCTCTTGCGTTTCGGCAAGACTTCTTAATGCACACCCGTAGCGACACTTTATATCTTCAGCACTCTTCGTCGGGGTACGTAATGCCATCGCAATATCATTGGTTATTTGATCGCCTGCGATTGGAATGACTGCGGTATGCCGGATCGCTCCATGTGTAAATACCGCGATATCTGTCGTTCCACCGCCGATATCCACTAAGCAGACACCCAGATCTTTTTCATCGTCGGACAGAACGGCCATCGCAGATGCCAATGGTTGCAAAATTAAATCTCGAACTTCCAAGCCGCATCGATGTACACATTTCACGATATTCTGAGCGGCAGATACTGCGCCGGTCACAATATGCACTTTCACTTCCAGTCGTATGCCGCTCATACCCACCGGTTCACGTACATCTTCCTGGCCGTCAATGATGAACTCCTGATTCAGGATGTGCAGGATTTGCTGATCCGCTGGTATGTTCACAGCTTTTGCCGCTTCCATCACCCGTTCCACGTCTTTTTCGGTGACTTCTTTGTCCTTAATGGGTACCATGCCATCTGAATTAAAGCCTTTGATATGGCTGCCGGCTATTCCGGTATAAACTTCATGAATCTTACAATCCGCCATCAATTCCGCTTCTTCTAATGCGCGCTGAATGGCATTCACTGTTGTTTCGATATTGGCCACCACACCTTTTTTCAATCCGCGTGAGGGATGGCTGCCTAAACCAATTACCTCAAAGCCGCCTTCTGGAATAACTTCCGCGACGATGGCCACAATTTTTGATGTGCCAATGTCTAGGCCTACAATCAAATTTCTATTTTCTCTAGCTTTATTCATCTAGCTCCATCTCCCTGGTCTCACGTTTCTCTCCCCGTGCCGGATTTACGTGGTACATGCTGCATTACTTCAGGCATGCGAATAGCAAAACCATTTGGATAACGCAAATCGACATATGCCAACGGTTCTTGTTGATTTAGTCGAGCAATACTGTGGTTATATACTGAAACATAACGGGTAAGTCTTTCCTCTATCTCATTTCGCCCTAACTCCAGGATTGTTCCGGTGTTTAGTTGAATACGCCAAGCATAGCGTGGAGTCAGGTTTATCTCCGCAATATGCTGTTGTAATGGCACCAGTATTTTATTGAAACGTGCATATTGCTGCGCGACTTCGTACGCGCTGGCTTCATTGGGTCCGGTAAAAACAGGCAGATCCATTTCTACAGTAACCCGGAATACCTCGCCGTAAGTATTGACCAGTGCATGACTTCCCCAGTAGGCCAATGCCTGGTGCTCTTCCAGTATTACATTCAGACCATGGGGCCATTTCCTGTTTACTCTGGCATCACGAATCCAGGGTAATTTTACAAATGCCTCTCGCACTGCAGTCAGATTGACCGAAATAAAGTTTCCTTCAATTTCGTTTCTAACAAGTTGTTCGATTTGTTCATGTGTAATATGGTGTAATTTCGTATCATCTTTCTCTGCACCCTGAATAGCCTGCACATTGATTTCTTTAATGGGGAATAAGGGCGGCTTGATAAGCTGCAGACTGATTGCATACAACACCGCCATCGCCACTACAGCGAATAATATCTTTGCTAACAAATCCAAAGCGTGATGGTTATTCCACATGAGACAAATCCAATATTCTCAAAATCAAATCCTCAAACGAAATTTCAGCTGTCCTGGCTGCCATCGGTACTAGACTATGGCTAGTCATTCCAGGTGAGGTGTTCGCCTCGAGAAAATAAAATTGATTGGTTTGACTTAAGATCAAATCAACCCTTCCCCAGCCCTGACAACCCAAAACCTGATAAGCCCGCAATGCTTGACTCTGGATTATCGATTCCAATTCATCCGGTAAACCGCTTGGGCAGAAGTACTTCGTTTCATTCGAGAAATACTTAGCTTCATAATCATAAAGCTCACCGGCGATTTCAATTTTCACGACTGGCAGTGGTGTTTCTCCCAGAATAGCAACTGTCAATTCCGTTCCCGCAATGAATTCTTCAGCGAGTACCAAAGCATCATGCTGTGCGGCCAATTGATAGGCTGCTGCCAAATCCTGCTGGCGATGCACTTTACTCAAACCAATCGTGGATCCTTCCCGCGCTGGTTTAACAATCAGCGGTAATCCCAAGGTTTCAGCGACTTGTTCAAAATTACTGTCAGCTTGCAACAATTCATAGCGCGGCGATTGAATACCTGTTGCCTGCCAGATCAATTTGGTGCGCCATTTATCCATGGCGAGTGCACTGGCCATGACACCACTACCGGTATAAGGCAATCCCAGCCATTCCAGTACACCCTGGATTGTGCCATCTTCACCAAAGCGTCCGTGCAGCGTGATAAACGCTCTATTGAAGCCTTGATGTAAAAGTGCTTCCAATGCTTGTTCTGCCGGATCGAATGGATGAGCATCGACGCTACTTCTACGCAGCGCATCCAGAACAGCTTGCCCGCTTTGCAGTGATATTTCACGCTCTGCAGAACGGCCGCCGAGTAGAACAGCTACTTTGCCGAAGTTATGCGTTATCACTACGTGAGTCTCCTGGCATCGCCAATGATCCGGACTTCTTGGCGCAACTCGATACCCGTTGCTTTCATTACTCTACTTTGCACCATCAGGATCAAGGCTTCAATGTCTGTTGCAGTGGCATTGCCGGTATTGACAATGAAATTGGCATGTTTGGGTGAAACCATGGCGCCGCCGATACTACATCCCTTCAAACCACAGGCTTCAATTAAACGCGCTGCATAATCCTCCGGGGGGTTGCGAAATACTGAACCTGCATTCGGTTGATTGAGCGGTTGACTGTCCACGCGTTGTGTCAGCAGTTGCTTAATGCGTTGCCGCGATTCTGTCTGTTCTCCATGCGGCAATCTGAGATACCCGCCGGCAAACCATTCTGGCTCAATCGTGCTGGTCAATTCGTGTTGCAGTTCTACGCTGCGATAGCCAATCGTGTACTCACTCGGTTGGCGAATAAATACATGTCCGCTGCGATTAATAATCTGTGGCTGAGCAACAATTTCCCAAATCTCTGATCCATAGCACCCGGCATTCATTGCCAATGCTCCGCCCACTGTGCCAGGTATCCCTGCCAGAAACTCTGCGCCAGCCAGATTATGTCTGGCGGCAAATCGTGCAACTTTTGCACAGGCCACACCGGCGCCTGCATAAATGAGTCCGCCGGATTGATTCTGCTCAATCAATCGCAAATCATTTAATTGTGCATGCAGTGCTACCACCGTACCGCGCAAACCGCCATCCCTAACCAATAAATTGCTGCCCAATCCGATGACAGTAATGGATTCATGTGGTGATCCTTGCAGGAAATTTGTAAAATCATCCAAATCCGCCGGGATGTAATAATGATCCGCATGTCCTTC
This sequence comes from Nitrosomonas sp., assembly GCF_043753625.1. Taxonomy (GTDB): domain Bacteria; phylum Pseudomonadota; class Gammaproteobacteria; order Burkholderiales; family Nitrosomonadaceae; genus Nitrosomonas. The sequence continues at coordinate 14,240 of NZ_JAYUWI010000163.1, read as the reverse complement.
AACACGCCAGGAAGTATGCTTGCTCATGGGTTCATGGGAACGCATTTCACCACGCAAAACAGGCATGCGCGTATTACCGGTCACTAGATCGGTTACTGACAGGGCAAACCTTGCATTTAGTAACAAACTGACCATTTCCCATTGATTCTCAGAATTCATAACCATTAACAACAATCAACTTGTTCCGGAATTGGGCAATATACGGCGCTACTTTTGCCACAGAACCGGCTCCCATCACCAGCACAACATCGCTATCTTGCACAATATTCAGTATGGCGGGTGGCAAATCATCCACTTCTTCAATATAAATAGGTTCTACTTTTCCCTGCACGCGAATTGAGCGTGCCAATGATTTACTATCCGCTGCAACGATGGGATCTTCGCTAGCCGGATAAACTTCAGTGAGCAGCAATACATCTACTTGAGATAAAACCCGGGTGAATCCCTCGAACGCATCTCGGGTACGTGTGTAGCGATGCGGCTGAAATGCCACTACCAATCGCCGGCCCGGAAAGGCACCGCGAGCTGCTTTGATGGTTGCTTCCATTTCAGCCGGATGATGACCATAGTCATCAACAAGCGCAAAGCTCTTCTGCGCAGATAATTTAATTTCTCCATATTGTTGAAAACGTCTTTCCACCCCTTTGAATTCTGATAACGCCTTGACAATCGCCACATCCGGCACACCGATCTCGTTGGCAACCGCAATTGCTGCCAGTGCATTCTGTATATTATGTAAGCCAGGTAAATTCAGAGTGATCTCCAGTTTACGAGCTGAACCATTAACGCCGATCACGGCAGTGAACTTCATCTGATGACTAGCATACTGAATGTTGATGGCGCGGACTTGCGCATCTTCGGCCAACCCATACGTGGTAATAGGTTTCGTAATAGTCGGCATCACTTCACGCACATTAGCATCATCCACACACACCACGGCCATTCCATAAAAGGGCAAGTGCTGTACAAATTCTACAAATGTTTGCTTTAATCGATTGAAGTCATGACCATAAGTTTCCATATGATCTTCATCGATATTTGTCACCACGGTCAGAATTGGCTGCAAATACAAAAATGAAGCATCCGATTCATCTGCTTCGACGACAATGAATTCACCGCTTCCTAATTTCGCATGACAACCTGCAGCTTGCAGTTTTCCACCGATAACAAATGTGGGATCCATGTCTGCCGTCGCCAGTATGCTGGCAATCAAACTGGTGGTGGTAGTTTTGCCATGTGTGCCAGCAATTGCTATGCCACTACGTAGCCTGAGCAATTCCGCCAGCATCAATGCACGCGGAACAACGGGAATATTCTTGTTTTTGGCTGCAATCACTTCAGGGTTGTCCGGATTGACTGCGGTCGAGATAACCACCACGTCTGCCCCGGCTATTTGCTGGCTTGTATGGCCAACATATACCTTTATACCCAGTCTGCCTAAGCGTTGAGTTACCTGATTGTCTATCAGATCTGAGCCGCTGACCTGATAACCCAGATTAACGAAAACTTCGGCAATACCGCTCATGCCTGCGCCACCAATACCAACAAAATGAATGTGTTTGACTTTATGCTTCATGCTGCGCTCCACTCAGTTCAATACAGGCCTCAGCCACGATTCGGGTTGCTTCCGGTTTTGCCTGACTACGCGCGGCTATTGCCATACCGAGCAATTTTTCCCGTGTCAATTTCGCCAGCAATTCAGCCAGGTTTTGCGCAGTCAATTCACTTTGTGGCAATAATACGGCAGCGCCATGGCTAGAAAGAAATCTAGCATTACTGGTTTGATGGTCATCCACCGCATGCGGATACGGCACCAGTATGCTGGCGACGCCTGCTGCGCTTAATTCCGCAATGGTCAGTGCGCCGGCACGGCACAACACCAGATCACAGGCTGCGTAGCGTTTGGCCATGTCATCGATAAATGAAATCACTTCTCCGTCCAGTTGCAGTTCTTCATAAGTCTTTTTAACTGCTTCCAGATTTGCTGTACCCGCTTGCTGCACCACCACGGGACGCTGATTCTCCGGTATTAATTTAAGCGCTTCCGGCACAGTGGTATTCAAGATTTGCGCACCCAGACTGCCGCCTACGACAAGCAAATTCAATTTTCCTTGCCGCCCCAGGAAGCGTTTTTCAGGCGCTTCTATCTGTATTATTTCTGTGCGTACAGGATTTCCAGAACATATCGTTTTTTCTGGATCAGCCAGAATGGCATCCGGAAATCCGAGAAAAATTTTATCCGCTAGCTTCGTCAGAAGTTTATTGGTTAACCCCGCTACGGAATTCTGTTCATGAATCGCCAATGGTTTATTTAACAGTGATGCCATCATGCCACCCGGGAATGCCGGATAACCACCCATACCTAGAACCACATCAGGCTTCACGCGCTGAATAATCCGGACACTCTGCCAGAACGCTTTGAGCAGCCGCAGCGGCAGCATCAACCAGGCGATTAGTCGCTTACCCCGTAACCCGGAAAAACTAATCACTTCGGTTTCATAGCCATGTTGCGGTACCAGCTTTAACTCCATCCCCGCCTCAGTTCCTAGCCAAACGACACGCCATCCGGCTTGCCGCAGATAATCGGCTACTGCCAATCCCGGAAACACATGCCCTCCGGTGCCGCCTGCCATAATCAGAATGGTATGCGTGCTCATACGTTAAGTCCCCGCAACCGCTGACGATTTTCCCAATCAATCCGTAGTATTACTGCTAATGCAATGCAATTTGCCGTGATACTGCTACCGCCAAAACTTAGCAACGGTAATGTCAATCCTTTGGTGGGTAAAACGCCCATATTGACGCCCATATTGATCAATGTTTGCACACCGATCCAGATACCAATCCCTTGCGCTACCAAGGCCGAAAAAGGGTTACCCAATTTTGCCGCTAGCCTGCCGATGACAAAAGCGCGCATGATGAGCCAGATAAATAATAGGATAACTGCAGCCACCCCAACAAAACCAAGCTCCTCCGCCAGCACCGACAGTAAGAAATCAGTGTGCGCTTCAGGCAAATAGAAAAGTTTTTCGACACTGCCCCCCAAACCGACACCAAACCATTCGCCGCGGCCAAATGCGATGAGTGCATGGCTCAACTGATAGCCTTTTCCATACGGATCTGCCCAGGGATCCATAAATGCAACTACTCGGGCCATCCGGTATTCTGAACTCAAAATTAGTTCGTACAAACCAATTGCCAGAATACCGATCAGCGCAATGAATATTTTTAAACTGACGCCACCCAGAAACAGAATAGACATAACCAGCGTGGTCACTACAAAAAACGCTCCGAAATCAGGCTCCAGTAACAATAAAAATCCCACGATCGACAGGACCACTGTTATTGGAAGAAACCCTTTCAGGAAAGAATTTAAATCGGCTGCCTTGCGGCTGACATAATCAGCGGCATACAACACCATGAAAAGCTTTAAAAACTCAGAGGGTTGAATATTCACCACATACAGAGAAATCCAGCGCTGGCTGCCATTCACTTCATGACCAATACCGGGAATCAGAACCAGCGCCAGCATCAAGACACTGATCATAAACAAATAAGTGACATATTTTTGCCATATCCGCATAGGCACCTGAAAGGTAACCAATCCCAACAGCAATCCGACAACCAAATAAGCGCTGTGCCGCAATAAATAATAGCCGGCACGGTCGGCACCAAATTGCGCCTCTGCAATCGCAATGGAGGCTGAATAAATCATGATCAATCCAATACTCAGCAGCAGCACAACCGACCACACCAGTGCCTGATCAAAATCGGCCAGAACCCTTTGCTTCTGATTGTTTGCTTGATAGATCATCAGTTAATGTTTTTTCTGTCCAAAACTAAAGAATTTGTTCTCAATATCTCTGACGGCCGCGACGAATACTTCTGCGCGGTGTATATAATTTCTAAACATATCGAAGCTGGCGCAAGCGGGGGATAGCAATACCACATCTCCCGCTTGCGCCAGCAAAAAGCTTTTCTGCATAGCTTCTTCCATCGTAACTACAAAATGCAAAGGTACACCGCAATCTTTCAATTCGTCAGCAATGATTCCCGCATCACGACCAATCAGCACCACTGCTCGGACATTATTAGCAACTGCCTGTTTCATAAGTGAGAAATCCTGTCCCTTCGCATCACCGCCGGCAATCAATATGACATTCTGCTTCATGCCGTTTAGTGCTGCCACCGTGGCACCGACATTCGTACTTTTCGAATCATCATAGAAAGTAACGCCGTTAAACGCAGCAACCTTTTCCATCCGGTGCGGTAAACCACGAAATTCCCGTAGCGCTGACAATAGCGGATCCATGGATGCGCCTAATGCGCGACACATGGCCAATGCTGCTAGTGCATTGATAGCATTATGCAACCCATTGACAACCAGCTCGGAGGTTTTCATTAATTGCAAATCCCCTTCCATCAGCCACAAATCATCCCCATCGTGTATGATGCCAAAATCTGTTTGCGTAGGGGATTCATCCAAACCAAAAGTGATCTGCTTCCTGCCCGCCAATGCCATGGCACAGACACCCGGATCATTGCGGTTTAGAACCTGTATCCCTTCATTACTCTTTTCATGTAAAAAAACTCTTGCTTTTGCCGCGACATAATCTTGCATACTGGTATAGCGATCTAAATGATCTTCACTCAAATTGAGTACTGTAGCTACATCTGCGTTCAGATTATGGGTTGTTTCCAATTGAAAGCTGGATGTTTCCAGAACCCAGGCTTGCGGCCAATTACCTGCATCTATTTGCTGCATGAGTGCATTCAAAACAGCTGGACCAATATTCCCTGCCACTTCAACGTTCCAGCCTGATTTCTTCAACATAGCGCCAACCATTGCGGTTACTGTTGTCTTGCCATTCGATCCCGTAATAGCGACAATCTTAGGCTTTGGCATACCGCTTTGCTCAAGTGCCCAGGTAAAAAGAACCATGTCACCGATCACGGGTACGCCACGCTGCACAGCTTGTTGCACTAAAGGATCCGCCAACGGAACACCAGGACTCATTGCAATCATTTCGATGTCATCAAAAACTTTGTCTTCAAATTTTCCTTTGTACACCTTTATAGCTGGATGTGTTTCCATGATTTCTTTCCAGTGCGGCGGTTCCAGCCGGTTATCTGCTGCACGTACGGTTGCACCCTGGCGCACTAGCCATTTCACCATGGACAGGCCCGTTTCGCCCATTCCTAACACCAGTACTGTTTTACCTTGCAAAATCATCTTAATTTTAATGTTGATAATCCAATTAACACCAGGATGATGGTAATAATCCAAAATCTAACCACCACCTGATTTTCTTTCCAGCCTTTTAATTCAAAATGATGGTGCAGCGGCGCCATGCGAAAAACACGTTTACCCAGCAATTTGAATGATGCTACTTGCAACATCACGGACAGCGCTTCCACCACAAAAACACCGCCCATAATTACCAGCACAATCTCCTGGCGGACTATCACGGTGACGATTCCCAATGCAGCTCCCAAAGCCAGTGCACCTACATCACCCATAAATACTTCAGCGGGATAGGCGTTAAACCACAGAAAGGCGAGCCCAGCGCCTGCCATAGCGCCACAAAATACGGATAATTCACCCGCATTGGGGATATAGGGAATTCCCAGATATTTTGCAAATACGACATGTCCTGCCACATAGGCAAAAACAGCCAGTGCGCTGCTGATCATGACAGTCGGCATAATAGCTAAACCATCCAACCCATCGGTAAGATTTACTGCATTGCTGGTGCCGACAATAACAAAATAGGTCAATATCACAAAGCCTGTGACTCCCAATGGAATTGCTACTTCCTTAAAGAAGGGTACGATCATGTCTGTTTGTGCCGGCACTTCTGCAATCGAAACCAGGTACAGTGCAACGATAATGGCAATCAGCGATTGCCAGAAGAATTTGACACCTGCAGAGAGCCCCTTTGGGTTGCGATAGACTACTTTCCGATAATCGTCTGCCCAACCAATTGCACCAAATCCCAGTGTAGTCAGCAACACTACCCAGATGTATCGATTGCCTAAATCAGCCCACAATAAGGTGGTGAGTACAATTGACATCACTATCAGGGCACCGCCCATCGTCGGTGTACCCACTTTCACAAGATGCGTTTGCGGACCATCATCACGTACGGATTGGCCAATTTTGTAGGCGGTCAGCTTGCGTATCATCACCGGGCCAATGATGAAAGAAATAATCAATGCAGTCAGAGCAGCCAACATAGTGCGTAAGGTAATATAACTAAATACATTAAAAGCGCGGATATCCTGAGCCAGCCACTGGGAAAGCGTTAGCAGCATGGAATCCTCTTGGGTTGTTCCAGTTGCCGGACCACTCGTTCCATATGCATAAAGCGTGATCCTTTCACCAACAGGGTGACATCATCGGCAAGCAAACTTTCGGTTGCATTGAGCAATTCGTCGATGGTGTTAAAATGTTGCGCACCTTTTCCAAATTCTTCTGTTGCGTAAGCGCTGAGTTCACCCAAAGTCAGCAATTGATCAAGCCCTGCATTGCGCGCATCTCTTCCAATCGTACGATGTAAATCAATGGCTGATTTGCCCAATTCGCCCATATCGCCGAGCACCAGTATTTTTTTTCCTACAGCTGTAGCCAGAACAGCCAGAGCAGCACGCACCGACTCTGGATTTGCGTTGTATGTATCGTCGATTAATAGTGCATGATGCAACCCCAGCTTTTTTTGCATCCGCCCTTGCACACTCCGAAATTGCTCCAATCCTGCTGCAATCATTTCTTTACTGATGCCCAATGCGGTCGCTGCGGCTGCTGCCGCAAGTGCGTTATAGACGTTATGCACACCTGGCGCTTGTAACTTTAATTCGACGACGCCATCCGGCAATTTCAGCCGGATTTTGTTGACCAGTAAATCAACTTGATACTCGGCGCTTACTTGCGCTTTTTTCCGCAAACCAAAATCGACTATTTTACGTGTACCGGCACATTCACGCCACAATGTCGCATACTTGTCATCTGCATTAATAACAGTTGCTCCTTGCTGATCGAGCCCGGTAAATATTTCAGCTTTGGCACGTGCTACTGCTTCAACCGAACCTAATCCTTCAATATGCGCAGCGCCTGCATTGGTAATCAGTGCTATGCTAGGCTTTATTAACTGTGTCAAATAGGCAATCTCCCCAACATGATTCATGCCCATTTCAATCACTGCATAACGATGCTGCTGCCGCAACCGCAATAACATTTGTGGCACGCCAATGTCATTATTGAGATTACCTTCGGTTGCCAATACATAATTCGTCTGCGCATTGACTTCCGCTTTGCCGGTTGCCGTCGCCTGACGTAATATCGCTGCAAGCATTTCTTTGACGGTAGTCTTGCCGTTACTGCCAGTGATTCCGATTACCGGTAGCGCAAAACGGCTTCTCCAGTACGCCGCCAATTGCCCCAACCCCAATCGCGTATCTTTGACACGAATCAGGGGTAACCCGGCTGGCAGATCATTGCCGTCAATCGTTTGTTGGATCATCGCGGCAACGGCGCCTTTCTCCTCAGCGGTACCAACAAATCTGCTGCCATCAAATTTTTCCCCGGTTAAAGCGATGAACAAATCACCCTCCTTAAGCGTGCGGCTATCTGTGCTCACTCCGGTAAATAGCACATCCTCCCCGCGCCAGTCGGCTTGCAATACTTCAGCAGCTTTCTTAACCGTCATCATGATCACACTCGCGCTTTCATGGTCAAATCCTTCAGCACTTGCTGCACAACTTCCGCATCATTAAGAGGAATTTTCTGTCCTTTTATTTCCTGAAATTTTTCATGGCCTTTACCGGCAATCAGAACAATATCGCCGCTATGGGCATTATCGATTGCCTGATAAATGGCTAACGCCCGGTCGGCCTCTATCTGATAATTCTTGGTGCCTGTGCCAGCAACAATATCTTTAATAATGCTTAGCGGATCTTCCGTACGCGGATTGTCGCTGGTAAAAATGACTTCATCCGCCAGGCGCGTAGCCACTTCACCGACCATCGCTCGCTTGCCTTTGTCGCGATCACCGCCGCAGCCCACAACACAAAACAAACGCGCATTTTGTCCGGCAGCTTCTTTCTTTTGGCTGGTGGTGCGTGAAAGCTCACGCAATGTGCACAACACTTTCTCCAGTGCATCCGGCGTATGTGCGTAATCCACGATAATAGTGGGTTGGCCAATCCCTTCGTATTTTTCCATCCGCCCCGGGATGGGTTGCGCTCTCTGAAGTGACCGGATCGCATCCGGCAAACGAATTCCACTTGCCAACAAAGTTGCAATGACAGCCAGCAAGTTTGATGCATTGAATTTACCTAGCAAACCAATTCTCAAATGTTCGTGATTATCCTCAAATTCAATATCAAACTCCATACCCTCGATATCAACCTTGAGATTTGAACCGTAGACCATTTTGAATTGATTAGAATAACGTTCTTCCGGATAGCGGAATCCATAGCCTATTGTTCTGATGGGTTTATTAGCGAGCTGGCGCGATAACTCAACTCCCAGCACATCATCCATATTGATGACCGCATACTTTAATTCCGGCCAGAAAAACAAACGCGCTTTGGCGGCTGCATAAGTATCCATATCCTGGTGATAATCCAGGTGATCACGCGATAAATTAGTCAGTACAGCAATTGCGAACGTTGTTCCGTTGAGCCGCCCTTGCACCAAGCCATGCGAAGATACTTCCATCGCTACGCTATGCGCACCGCGTTCGACAAATCTTGCCAGCGAGCGTTGCAACACCGTGGCTTCTGGCGTTGTATTTTCAGCAGCCTCCAATTCGCCGCTAAATCCATTTCCCAATGTTCCCAGCACGGCCGTTTTCTTGCCTAGGCTTGTCATGGCTTGCGCGTACCAGTGATTGCAGGATGTTTTTCCGTTAGTTCCAGTGATCCCGACCACACATAATTTTTGTGAGGGGTTACCATAAACATAACTGGCTATCAGTCCTGCTTTAGCCCGCAATTCATTGATCGCCAGTGCAGGGATACGCCATTCCGGATTCCATGAAAAATTTTGTGGATCCCAGAGAATGGCATTGGCACCGGCGGCGATTGCTTGCGGGATAAATTTACGCCCGTCAGTCACTTCACCCGAATAGCCCAGAAACGTATCACCGGGTTTTACCAAGCGGCTATCCGTGACAAGATTCTCAATAGGAGCTCCGATCTCATCCAGAAGATGATTGTCAAATAATTTTGATGCTTTTCTTTTGGCAGTCATCAAACTCATCCTTCTTCATCCATTTCGGGTGTTGCTGTAAAGGTAACTACATTATTAGCAGGCGCATCGGGTGGAATATTCATGATGCGTAATGCGCCTGACATTACCTTGTTAAAGACTGGCGCAGCCACAGCCCCCCCAAAATATTTTCCTGCGGAGGGCTCATCGATCATCACCGCAATGATCAAGCGGGGATTTGATGCAGGCGCATAGCCCACAAAAGTTGAAATATAGCGTTTATTGGCGTACTGGCCATCGATCAGTTTATGTGCTGTCCCTGTCTTACCGGCAACGCGGTAGCCACTAATCTGCGCCAACGGTGCTGTGCCGCCAGGCTTGGTTGCCATCTCCAGCATACGGCTCATCGCCAACGCAGTATGGCGTGAGATCACGCGTTGCCCCATGACAGGCATCGTTTGCTTCAACAACGAGATTGGTTTTAATTCGCCCCCGCTCGCAAAGATTGTATAGGCGCGGGCTAATTGCATCAGACTGGTTGAAATGCCGTGCCCGTATGACATAGTGGCTTGTTCAATCGTGCGCCATTTATTATAAGGCCGCAGTATTCCGCTGGCTTCTCCGGGAAAACCCGAGTTCGTCAGCATGCCAAACCCGGAACGATTAAACATTTCCCACATTGTTTGCGACTCAAGTGACAAAGCAATTTTTGCCGTCCCGACATTACTCGATTGCTGGATTACCTGGGCAACCGTCAATTCCCCCTTATTACTGACATCCCGTATGGTTTTTCTGCCCACTTGCAGCGTTCCCGGGGATGTTTGCATGAGCGTATCCGCATTGACTTTTCCCACTTCCAGTGCGATTGCCACAGTAAATGGCTTTAGTGTGGATCCTGGTTCGAAAGTATCAATCAATGCGCGATTGCGAATTCTTTCATTATTGATCGTTGATCTTCGGTTTGGGTTATAAGCCGGTAAATTGGTCAACGCCAGAATTTCTCCCGTCTGCGCATCCAGCACAACAACGCTGCCAGCCTTGGCTTTGTTGATTTTGACCGCGTCTTTTAATTCGACATGCGCACGATACTGAATTCTTCTATCGATTGACAAAACCAGATCCTGTCCTGGTTTTGGCGTGCGGATATTTTCAATATCTTCAACGATGCGCCCTTTGTTATCCTTGATAACACGACGGCTACCCAATTCACCGGCGAGTGAATCTTGCCAACCCCGTTCGACACCCTCTTGACCTTCGTCGTTAATATCAGTAAAACCCAGGACATGCGCGGCAAACTCGCTTTCCGGATAGTAGCGTTTGGATTCACTGCTTAAAAAAATACCCGGAATCTTTAACTTCATGATCTTCTCGGCGGTATCCGGAACCACTTGCCGTTTTAGATAAACAAAACGGCTATTCTCTCTTTTAATCCGGTCATCTATTTCGGCCATACTGGTTTCAAGTAAGCCAGATAACTGTTTTAGCTGCTCGGGGGTGATCTTTGCCACTTTCGGATCGGCATATACCGATGCGATCGGTGAACTGATCGCCAGGATTTGCCCATTCCGGTCTGTAATCATTCCCCGGTCTGCATTCATTTCTATAACCCGGCTATAGCGCAATTCTCCCTTCTGCTGCAAAAAATCATGGTGCATTCCCTGCAAGTAGGCGGCACGTCCTGCCAAACTGACTAAACCCAGCACCAGTAAACTGAGCAATAGGATTGAGCGCCATGCCGATAATTTGATTTGCGGTATCTCGGGTTTTATTTTTATCACGGCTCAATGCCTTTCGGATTTAATCGATCCTCTGCATTGCTGATCGAAACAATTTGTATACTGGACGCAGCAGGTGCCGTCATATTCAAATTCTCTTTCGCAATCTGCTCGATGCGTCCGTGCATAATCAATGTGCTTTGCTCCAGTTGCAATCTTCCCCATTCCACTTCCAGTTTCCGCTCTATTCCTTTTTCGTTCTCCAGTTCCATAAAAAGTTTACGGGCTGTATGCTGCGAGGTCACTATGCCCAGTGCGCAAGCAATCACCACAAAAATAAAGAAAATGTTCAGTTTGAACATTCGATTACCCGTTTAATGTCATTCTTTCGGCCACTCGCATCACCGCACTCCTTGCCCGCACATTCTCTGTCACTTCCAGTTCGCCCGGATGAATCGCTTTGCCAATCACGCGCAATGTCTGTTTGCTGAACCGTTGCAGCTCCTTCTCCCGCAGCGGCACGCCACGCGGAAGTTCGTCCGTACTGGCTCCTGCTCGCATAAACTGCTTGACCATGCGATCTTCCAAAGAATGAAAACTGATGACCACCAACCTTCCCCCCGGACTCAATAATTCAACACATTGCGGCAAAACTAGCGACAGCTCCTCAAGCTCCTGATTGAGATAAATCCGTATCGCCTGAAAAGTGCGCGTCGCCGGATGCCGCATATTTTCCCGCTGACGCTGGCGCGTGCGAACGACCGCGGCGATAATCTCGGCAAGTTGTAGTGTGGTAACAATAGGCTGCCGCGTTCTTGCCATAATAATCGCTCTTGCAATCTGCCTAGCAAACCGTTCTTCGCCATAGTCTTTTATCACCCATTCCAGTTGATCTTCGGTAACCGTTGCCAGCCACTCTGCCGCAGTCTGCCCGTTACTGGTATCCATACGCATATCGAGCGGACCTGCAGAACGAAAACTGAATCCGCGCGAAATTTCTTCCAATTGCGGTGAGGACACCCCCAAATCCAACAACACCCCATCAATCTTTGTAACGCCCATTTCCTGCAATATCCGCCGCAATCCGGAAAAACTACTGTGTCTGATGGAAAATCGTTTATCCGCAATCGTTTCGCCTGATTTAACCGCGGTAGGATCTCTATCCAAAGCGATTAACCGGCCCTGCTCACCCAGCCGCGACAGCATCAAACGGCTATGGCCACCACGCCCAAACGTTGCATCCACATAGACACCATCTGGTTTTATCGCCAATGCATCAACCGCTTCCTGCAACAATACCGCAATGTGCATCTGCGCGATTTACCGCTTCATCACAGAGAAAAGCCATCCAGCTCAGGCGGCATATCGCCATCCTTGAAAGCCAGTGCATTTTCTATCTGTAAGTTCCATTGTGTTTCATCCCACAATTCAAATTTTGCGCCTTGACCAACCAGAATTACATCTTTGGACAAACCAGCAAACTGACGCAGTGGTGGTGACACCAAAATACGACCGGCAGCATCCATCTCGACATCGCAAGCATTACCCACCAGCAACCTCTGCAGGTTGCGGGTTTTGGATTCAAAACTGGAAAGATTATTGAGTTTTTGTTCTATCGGTTCCCAGGCTGGCTGAGGATAAATCAACAAACACTTTGAAGGATCAACAGTGACTATCAAGTGTCCTGTGCAGGAAGACATCAGTTCGCCACGGTATCTTGCGGGTATCGCAAGCCTCCCTTTTGCATCCAGACTGAGCTGCGTGATGCCACGGAACATGCTGTCTCCTTTTATAAAGGGAAAATTAATCGAGGCCCACCAAATTTTCCCACATTCTCCCACCAGACCCCACTTTAATCAAAAAACAGACGATAGTCAAGCAAGAATTGGGAAGTTTATAGTTATATGACAAAGACTTAATGGGAAAGCCGGTTGCAATCCAATAAGCAATAAAATGTTCAAATAAATAAGATAGATAGAAGAAATACTCAATGTAAATTATTAATTTCAATTTGAGAATGACACTGAACAAGCTTGTTTTACCACCGGAAAAATTGCACACTCTCTGCGTTCAACAATCCCACTTCAGCAGAGAAATGACGCCGTTATACTGGACACAAGCGATACAGGAACTGGCTGCATGCGATACAGTCATGCATCAGTTAATCCGGCAATTTGAAGACGCCACGCTCACTTCACGCGGTTGTGCTTTCACCACCCTGGCGCGCTCCATCGTCGGACAACAGATTTCCGTCAAAGCCGCTGAAAGCGTCTGGCAGAAAGTAATCCGCGCCATTCCGGACATGACACCGCATACGATCGCAGAAGCAGAACAGGATCTATTGCGAACCTGCGGATTATCCGCACGAAAAATAAACTACCTGCAGGATTTGTCCCGGCATTTCACCGAAGGGAGTTTGAATGAAACAACATGGATTGATAGGGATGATGAAACCATCATCCAACAACTGACCGAAGTGAAAGGCATAGGGCGCTGGACAGCAGAAATGTTCCTGATTTTTCACCTGCAGCGCCCGGATGTCCTGCCGCTGGATGACATCGGACTGCAACGCGCAATGAGCCTGCACTACCTTGACAAGCAACCGATCGACAGAAAAACCATGCTCGAACTCGCCAAACCTTGGCAACCCTGGCGCTCGGTGGCTACGTGGTATTTGTGGCGCAGTTTGGATCCGTTGCCGGTGGCGTATTGATACTTTGATATTTTGAGTTTCTTATTGTGTGATAAAAGTTACGGTGAGTCAGGAGATGGTGGTAATAGAGTCCGGTAAAGAAAAGATCATCGTTTTTAGAGATGTTTACGAGGCGAAGAAACAACTTGAGAAGTCTGAACGTTTTAATAGCGCTGTTGGCCAGGTTTTCTATGGCGCTCCGTTTGCAAACCTTGAGATTTCTCGTGCGATACTCGCTTGCGGAGATCGGAAGTGTGAATTTTACTGGCGAGGCGTAAAGATATCGGTTTTAGTTCTAGACGGAGGCTTTTATGATCGCTTTTTCGCTCATGAAATTACCATTGTGTCAGGGGATGAGCTTTGAGTCGCTCTCCGAATAATCCAGGTACAGAATCCCGATACGGGCATCTTTGTAAACGAAAGATATGAAATCATCAAAGTCTTTGAGCACATTCCGCGAATGCGGCAAACCAGGTTTTAACACAGCGCTCAATCTGGCAGGCTGCATTGTTGCATCGCGCCTTATAGTGGACCCTCCTTTCAGGACAGTAAATTAAGATGGTATCCTGCTAAGAAGGAGCAGGAAATGACGGGAATAAAGCGAAAGAATTTTACGGGTGAA
>NZ_JAYUWI010000162.1:0-24865 GCF_043753625.1 Nitrosomonas sp. | reverse complement strand
AGTTCGGGTAATTCTTTTTGATCCAACCTTGCATAGTTGGTTTTCTTGGTGGGTTTCAGTACATCGGAAGGCTTGATATCTGCGGCAGGATTGCGTTCTGCTAGTCCATGTGCCACGGCATAGCGCATGATTTGGTTGCAAGTGGTTAATGCACGCTTGGCAATATCTAATGCGCCCCTGGCTTCAATCTTCTTGATAGCCATTAGCAGCATGGGTGCTGTTAACTCAGTGACAGGCTTTCTACCGATAATAGGGAATACATCCGCTTCAAGTCGTCGAATTACATAATCTGCATGGCGTTGATTTCGTGCTGCGCTCCATTGAGTCCACCAAAGGCGCGCTATAGATTCAAAGCTATTTTCAGCCGCTATTGCTTCCAGTTGCTTTTGTTCTTGACGGTGTTGTGAAGGGTCGGTGCCCTGTGACAATAATTCTTTGAAGTGTGCATGTTGATTACGCGCTTCTTTTAATGTCACATCAGGGTAAACGCCCATAGAAAGCATTTTAGCTGCAGCATTGAAACGGTATCGATATCGCCACCATTTTGCGCCGGAAGGTTGAACCAGCAAAACAAGTCCATGACCATCAGGAAGTGAGTAAGGCTTCTCTTTGGGTTTTGCTGCTTTAATTTCTGGGTCTGTCAGCTTCATGTGAAAACACCCTCTGCCAGTAGCTTTTACAAATATGTGAGTAACATCCTCATGAGTATTATAGTTACTCACGATCTTACTCACAAATTTATCTTGTTACTCCCATTTCACATGATTGGCTACGGTTAACAAAAAACCCGCTAAACTTATAATTTATGCGGGTCTTGTTGGCGTTTCTGGGTGTTGCTAGGAACATCTGTGGCGGAGAAGGCGGGATTCGAACCCGCGGTACGGTTTGAGCCGTACACACGCTTTCCAGGCGTGCACCTTAAGCCGCTCGGTCACTTCTCCAGTCTTAACAAACCGGGGGCAAAGAATAAACCAGATCTGAGTTTCGGGCAAATTTGTTTTGTATCCTCGTTAGAACAAAAATCAGGTTAAGTACTTCCAGGAAGAGAATGTAGCACCCTGCCCAATTGTAGTGCCATCAGGTTTGTTAATATTCCAGATGATCACTCGGTTAATCAGAAAGCGTTTTTCGGTACTAGAAATTCTTATGCCACGATAGTCGGAAATATAGCCCCGTGTCCCAGCTTGTTCCAACATGCGCGCGCGTTCTTAGCGATTGATCGGTTCAGCACAGTAAGGCGGGATGGTGTTTGCGTGAATTGCTGCCAATCCATAGCCCATAAATTCAGTGCGCCCTAATTGCCATAATTCAATAGGGGATCGTTTTCCATACCGTGTGTGCCACCACAAACGCGTTGTTGAATAATCGCTCAGCTTGCTCAAGTGGTGCGCTATTACGCTGAATGAGTCCTTGCTCGACCCAACGGGGCATAACTCAGTGAGGTAGCCCCCCGGCTTTGCCGGGGGCCTCAGCGTGGGTTGACCTATACGACGGTCATTGAGAATCTTCTATTTCGACTAAGAGAAGGAGATTCAAGATGAAAGAGTATCAGAGTTTGACCCATACAAGATGGGATTGTAAGTGCCCTGTGGTATTCATTCCGAAGAAGCGTAGGAAGCGGATATTTGGAATGTTGCGCAAGCATCTGGGCGAGATATTCAATGAACTTGCGGCGCAGAAGGAAGCGAAAATTGTAGAAGGGCACATTATGTCGGATCACGTGCACATGTGCATCAGCATTCTGCCGAAATATGCGGTATCGAACATGATGGGATACATCAAGGGGAAGAGCGCAATTGCAATAGCGAGGCGCTTCGGCGGCCGAGTAAAGAATTTCACTGGCGAGGTTTTTTGGGCTCGAGGGTATTTTGTTTCGACGGTCGGCTTGATGAGGGGTGGTCATGGCGTATATCCGCAACCAGGTGCATGAGGATGAACGCTACGACCAAATGAAATTGGACGCTTAGCCGCCTCTTGGGCGGCTCGTGGTTTAGTGCGCCTTTGAGGCGCTCACCCAATAAGCCTCCGGCTTTTCTGGAGGTAATTTAACTATCCAATAAATATTGGCATCATTGCACGATTAGTGGATCTGCCCAATGGATTGGTATCGTTTTCTGTGAAAGTAGGCTATAAGTAAAGAAGATAAGTGTAACGCAGGCTTCCGCGGGCTGGCAATATTATAAAAATCACTACTTTTGTTTGATTGGCGCTGAAGGTAAAATCGATTCGAACAAACCTTGATGAAGCTTTTGTTTAAAAAATTCCCTTTGAAGCACAGTGTTTCTGGCTACCGGCAATATGTCCGGGTAATCTTTACTGTAATGTAACCCTCGACTTTCGTGACGCAGCATTGCGCTGCGTACGATTAAATCGGCACTGTCGACAAGATTGCGTAATTCTAACAGATCACTTGTGACGCGAAAATTAGTATAGTATTCATTGATTTCTTCTCGTAATAGCTCAATACGGTGTTGTGCGCGTTGTAGCCGTTTTGTTGTGCGGACAATGCCAACATAGTTCCACATAAAACGACGTAATTCATCCCAATTGTGTGCAATAACGATCTCTTCATCGGCGTCTGTAACACGGCTTTCATCCCAATCTGGCAATTTTGGTAACCCATTTGCGCCTTGGTTGCGAATGTCGTTGCCCGCAGCTTGGGCCAATACCAGACATTCTAGCAGTGAGTTACTGGCTAAGCGGTTGGCGCCATGCAATCCCGTATGCGCTGTTTCTCCGATGGCATAGAGATTATTTAAGTCGGTTTTGCCATATTTGTCGGTAACAACGCCGCCGCACGTGTAGTGTGCAGCGGGAACAACAGGAATTGGTTCTTGGGTAATATCGATTCCCAGTTCCAGACAGCGGGCGTAAATTGTTGGGAAATGATCTTTTAGAAAGCTGGCTGGTTTATGGGATATATCCAGATAGACGCAATCCAGTCCTCTTTTTTTCATTTCAAAATCAATGGCGCGGGCGACAATATCACGGGGTGCAAGTTCCGCGCGTTGATCGTGCCAAGGCATGAAACGATCCCCATTAGGGAGTTTTAGTAGTCCACCTTCTCCGCGGACGGCTTCGCTGATTAAGAATGATTTTGCATGGGGATGATAAAGACAAGTAGGATGAAATTGAATAAATTCCATATTGGCTATTCGGCAACCTGCCCGCCAACCCATCGCAATTCCATCGCCAGTCGCTGTATCTGGATTTGTGGTATAGAGATAAACTTTGCTGGCTCCACCTGTTGCGAGTACAGTGTTTTGTGCTGTAAATGTCAGTACCTGATCTTTTTTCTTGTCGAGAACGTAAGCACCAAAGCATCGTTTATGCTGCGTATCCGCATAATCAGGTAGTTTGTCGCTGGTAATTAGATCAATCGCGATATGATTTTCCAATACGGAAATATTCGGGTGCGTTCTTATTTTCTGAATTAATGCTTGTTGAACAGCTTTTCCCGTTGCATCGCCACTGTGAATAATTCGCCGCATGCTATGACCACCTTCTTTGGTGAGGTGATAGCCCGTTTCATTTTTCTGATCACTGGTGAAAATGACACCCTGGTCTATCAACCAGTGTATTGCGTTAGCCGCATTTTCAGCAACATAACGAGTGATTTCCTCATCGCATAAACCCGCTCCGGCGATTAGGGTATCTTGAACATGCTTTGACGGGGAATCGTCGTTTGATAGCGCCGCTGCAATACCGCCTTGTGCCCATGAACTGGCGCCTGAATCAGCAGTTTGCTTAGTGATGATACCTATTTTTTTATGCTGTGCTAAATGTAATGCGAGTGTGAATCCAGCCAATCCGCTGCCAATAATAAGCGTATCAAAATTGTTTTTAGACATTAAGCGGGGGCAGTATTTAAATAATTAGAGGTCCGAATAATAACAGACTCACTGTGTTGCATGCCTGTATTCAGAGATTTGTTTTGTTTTGATATCGGAGAGTCAAATAGTGAACTAATTAACAGGGTTAATTGTCTTTGGAAAGTATGAGATGTAATTACGTAGTTCCCGAGATTGATTTGGATAGGTATACTTGTTCTGTTGTGTCATTATGCAACATCTAATGGAACAAGAATAAAATTATAAATTCATTCAAATGCTCAGGGATCGTGTTGTATGGATGATCGGGAGATCGATCAACAGTTAGTAGAAAGAGTTCAAGGCGGTGATAAGCATGCATTTGATCTACTAGTTATTAAGTATCAGCGTAAGCTGGCTCGCTTGTTATCGCAATTTATACGTGATTCAGCTGAAGTTGAGGATGTTACGCAAGAAGCTTTTATTAAAGCATATAGGGCATTACCTTCATTTCGTGGAGATAGTGCTTTTTACACATGGTTATACCGAATTGGTATCAATACTGCTAAAAATTTTCTGGTATCTCAAGGACGTAAGCTGCCTGTTTTGCAAGGATTTGATAATGAGGACGCTGAGGATTTTGAGGATAGCGGTTTATTAAAGGAAATGAATACACCGGAAAGTGAACTGATGAGCAAACAGATTGCTCAAACAGTTAATCAAACACTGGACTCATTGCCTGAAGAACTGCGTACTGCAATTACTTTAAGAGAGATTGATGGATTAAGTTATGAAGAAATTGCGAATATTATGGATTGTCCCATCGGAACAGTGCGTTCGCGTATATTTCGTGCACGAGAAGCGATATCTGAACAGCTGCGTCCTTTATTAGGGACTAGTAAAGACAAAAGGTGGTAATGTGAAAAGTAAAATATCTGCATTAATGGATGGTGAACTTGACCAACGAGATGTTTCGAATATTATTGAAGCAATAAGAAAGGATGATGATTTACAGGGGGAATGGGAAACTTTTCATTTGATCGGTGATACATTGCGGCAATCATCCAAATTATCAATGAACATATCTTCTGGCGTTAGTCAGAGATTAAAAGCCGAGCCAACCGTACTCTCTCCAAATATATCTAACTTAGAAAAAAAACTGAAGCGGAAAGTCTATGCATTTTCAGTGGCAGCTTCTGTGATAGCGATGGCCTCAGCTTGGTTAGCCATGCAAAATTTACATGAACCCCAGCAAATAATCATGGCTGAACAACCGAATTATAATCATAATTTGTCTATAGCGCCGATCCCAGTTTCATCATCATTACCAGCAATACATAATTATTCCCATCCTCCGATTGAAATTAATGATTATCTGTTTGTACATAGAGAATTCTCTCCAGGGGTCACAATGCGCGGGCAAGTTACTAATGTTAACAGCGTAACTGAATATCACGAAAGATATGGTAGATGATTAGTCGTAAAATAATCGCGCTGTTTTTATTGCTAGTATTTGGTTTTCCAGCAGCATTCGCGCAAGAGTTACCTCGTTCATCTGAAAGTGCACTTAATTGGTTAAAGAGAATGGCCGATGCACCACGTCAACACAATTATTCTGGGACATTTGTTTACTATGCGGATAGCCATATAGAAACGTCACGTATTGTTCACAAAGTCGATTCAATCAATGAACGTGAGAGGATCGAGGTTTTAGATGGATCGCCGCGAATCGTTTTTCGTAATAACGATGAAATGAAATGTTACCTGCCGGAGAGTAAAAGAATATACACGGAGAAGCTTTGGTTCCGTAAGTTTTTTCCTGATATTCTTCCCCAGCCTTTTGATAATGTTATTGATGAAAATTATTTCGTTAAAGAAGACAGGCTTGAGCGGGTAACGGATCGTCAATGTCAAATTCTGTTGCTGATACCAAGAGATTCTTTGCGTCATGGTCATCAATTCTGGGTTGATGTTGAAACGGGCTTGCTACTGAAAGCGGCAGTAGTAAATGGTAGTGAAATCATTGAGCAATTTGCATTTGCGCAACTGGAAATTGGCGGAGAGATTCATGCTGATTCATTGAAGCCGAATCAATCTTTGGTTCAAGAGGAATGGAAGGTAACTGATTTAATTACTTCCTTTTTAAAAGCGGGTGAATTGAAGTGGCAAGTCATGAGTCTGCCTGCTGGCTTCAAGAAGCTGGTTGAAATGAAACGTAATCTAGCTGAGAAACCTACACTGGTGGATCACATTGCTTTATCCGATGGACTTGCAACCGTTTCTGTTTTTATAGAGCCGATCACGCAAGATGCTCCGGCGTCCCTACCTGGGTTTTTTACAAGCCGTGGCGCGATTAACGTATATGTTCGTATACTGGGCGATAATAAAATAACAACAGTTGGTGAAGTGCCGTTGGAAACTATAAAATTAATCGGGGATTCTGTCATCAAGAAAGATTGAGTTCTTGCCAATTAGAGCGCTAAGTAGATTTGTATTCCTGCCATGGATTAAAAAGCTTAATGAAATTATAATCTGACACTGGCTTATTATTCAAAGACGTGTCACTATGCCGCTTTGGCCTGAATTCAGTTAAATATCCTGTTTTCCTTAATACATTCCGCTGATTAGAGAATTGAATATACTCTCCCGAGTTGATCAGTAAATTACATGCATATAAACGTTAACTACTTGCACAGGTTTATTGTGAGGATGAAAATCATGCTTCAGCTTATATTAATCACATTACTTTTCTATTCATCAACAACTTTGGCACAGGCTAATGAATTGCCAGATTTTACTGGGTTAGTTGAAAAACATGGCGAAGCAGTGGTCAATATCAGCGCCGTACAGAATTTAACTACACTGAATAATCAAGTTGTTCCGGAAATACCTGGTATCCCTGAGAATTCACCTTTTTATGATTTTTTTAAACGGCATATGCAGCCTTTTCCCGCACCGAGAAAATCCGAACCTAAATCTTTGGGATCAGGTTTTATTATTAGCTCGGATGGCTATATTTTGACCAATGCGCATGTTGTTGAAACTGCCGATGAGATTACTGTAAAGCTGAATGACAAGCGTGAATTTGTTGCAGAGATTATCGGCACTGATCGAAAAACAGATATTGCATTAATTAAGATAAATGCAACTGATTTACCCAAAGTTACACAAGGAAATCCAGAAAATCTTAAAGTTGGCGAATGGGTGGTTGCAATCGGTTCACCTTTCGGCTTCGAGCATAGCGTAACTGCTGGTATCGTGAGCGCCAAAGGACGTTCCCTGGCGCAAGAAAACTATGTTCCATTTATACAAACGGATGTGGCGATCAATCCAGGAAATTCCGGTGGACCATTGTTTAACATGAGAGGTGAGGTGGTCGGTATCAACTCTCAGATCTACAGCCGGACGGGTGGATTCATGGGATTGTCATTTGCCATACCGATTAATGTTGCGACTGAAATTGCGGATCAATTAAAAATCAGCGGTAAAGTAAGCCGTGGAAGAATTGGCGTGATGATTCAGGAAGTAACGAAAGAATTAGCAGAGTCATTTGGCCTGTCTGATGGGAATGGTGCTTTAGTCGTTTCTGTGGAAAAAGGCGGTCCAGCAGATCGGGCAGGAATCAAAGCACGCGATATCATATTGCAGTTTGATGAAAAAATAATTACAACCTCTGCTGATTTGCCACGCACAGTTGGTAATACCAAACCGGGCGCAAAAATTTCTATTCAGATTTGGCGAGATGGTTCTTTAAAAACTGTAAAAGTCGAAGTTGGCGAAACACCATCTGATGAAGCGGCAGAAAACCGTAAACTCAAGCAAGGAAAAAAAACGGATACTTCAAACCGGCTTGGACTGGCTTTAAGCGAAATTCCAGCCGAGCAAAAAAAACAATTGGAAATTTCGAATGGATTATTGGTTGAAGACATGCAGTCCGGTATTGCCAGTCGCTCAGGGGTCCGTATTGGAGATGTCATTCTCGGATTTAACAGTAAAGATGTGAATAGTGTTGAGCAGTTTAATGAATTGCTCAAACAAGTAAAAAGTGGAAAAAATATCGCTTTGCTCGTTAAAAGAGGGGATATTACTACGTTCATCACCATGAAACTTACTGATGATGACAAAAAAAATTGAGTCAACTTCTTTTACCCCGGATCAAGTAAAAACACTCATCGTATATGGACGTGAGGATTGCCACCTTTGTCAAGACATGATACTTGCTCTGAAAAATTTGCAAGAGCAAGTATCTTTTGAGTTTCAGGTTGTTGATATCGACTCCAATCCAGAATTGATCGCACTTTATGGAGAGAAAATTCCGGTGCTAATGTCTCCATTGACTAACCAAATGATCTGTCATTACTTTCTTGATGTAGCAGCTTTAGATGATTATCTTGGCAAATTTCGTTAGAATGCTGCCTCTTTTGACTGCCAATACAATATTAATTTCCGGTTTTGCAACTTAAATTTCCCATATTACTGGGAACATATTTTTTATATTTTATATCCTAATGCAGCATATTCGTAATTTCTCCATCATTGCACATATTGACCACGGCAAATCCACATTGGCAGATCGTATTATCCATTTATGCGGTGGCCTGTCCGATCGTGAAATGGAAGAGCAAGTATTGGACTCCATGGATTTGGAGCGTGAAAGAGGCATTACTATCAAAGCACAGACTGCTGCATTGCACTATAAGGCAAGAAATGGTGAGATTTATTTATTGAATTTAATTGATACACCCGGGCATGTTGATTTTTCTTACGAAGTCTCTCGCTCTCTTGCTGCATGTGAGGGAGCGCTACTCGTTGTAGATGCATCGCAGGGAGTTGAGGCGCAGACAGTTGCAAATTGTTATACCGCGATTGAGCAGGGTGTTGAGGTTGTCCCAGTTTTAAATAAGATTGATTTGCCGGCCGCTGATCCAGAACGCGTTATTGGCAACATTGAGGAAGTAATTGGCATTGATGCGCATGAAGCGGTTAGAGTCAGCGCAAAAACCGGAGAAGGTGTCGAGGATGTTATAGAAGCACTGATTGCAAAGATTCCCGCGCCGAAGGGAGATCCCAATGCACCGTTAAAAGCGCTGATTATCGATTCCTGGTTTGATAATTATGTTGGCGTTGTTATATTGGTCAGAGTTATGGATGGCACCTTAAAACCGGGCGATAAGATTTTACTAATGGCCAGTAAGGCAGTGCAGACGTGTGAACATGTGGGTGTATTTGTGCCCAAATCACTCTATCGTGAAACGCTTAGTGCAGGAGAAGTTGGTTTTGTTATCTCCGGTATCAAAGAGCTGGATGCGGCAAAAGTTGGTGATACGGTAACTTCAGCAATCCGTCCAGCCGAAACACCGTTACAGGGTTTTAAAGAAATAAAACCACAGGTATTTGCCGGATTGTACCCGATCGAATCCAATCAGTATGACGCTTTACGTTCAGCGCTGGAAAAACTGAGACTGAACGATTCGTCACTCCATTTTGAACCGGAAGTATCCCAAGCGCTTGGTTTTGGTTTTCGTTGCGGTTTTCTTGGGTTGCTGCACATGGATATTGTGCAGGAACGGCTAGAAAGAGAATATGACATGGATTTGATTACTACTGCACCGACAGTGGTCTATCAAATACTGATGCGCGATGGAGCGATGATTGAAATTGAAAACCCATCAAAAATCCCCGATCTTTCTAAAATTGCTGAAATTCGCGAACCCATTATTACTTCAACGATCTTAGTGCCGGAAGAATTTGTTGGTGCAGTGATTACATTGTGCGTTAGCAAGCGCGGGAACCAAACAAATATGCAATATATGGGTAAGCAAGTCATGCTGACCTATGAAATGCCTTTAAACGAAGTTGTCATGGATTTCTTTGATCGGTTGAAATCGACCAGCCGCGGCTATGCTTCATTAGATTATGAATTCAAAGAATTTCGCGCTTCAGATTTAGTGAAACTGGATATATTGATCAATGGTGATAAAGTGGATGCGTTATCCCTGATTATCCATCGAAGCAGTAGTCAATATCGAGGCCGCGAGCTAGTGCAAAAAATGCGCCAATTAATTCCTCGTCAGATGTTTGATATCGCCGTGCAGGCTGCGATTGGCGCGCATATTATTTCGCGTGAGACGGTTAAGGCGTTACGTAAGAATGTGTTGGCAAAATGTTACGGTGGCGATATAAGTCGTAAACGAAAGTTGCTGGAGAAACAAAAAGCAGGTAAAAAGAGAATGAAACGGGTTGGCAATGTAGAAATTCCGCAAGAAGCATTTCTGGCAATTTTGCAGGTTGATAATAAATAATGGATAGTAAAAATAGAGTTCTTTTATCTAATTTTGAATTAAAGCTGAATTGCTTTAATTCGATATCGAATGTGTTACCAAAGGAATTAAAATGAATTTTCCTTTGATTCTGTTTGTACTACTTGTAATTACCGGTAGTATTTGTTTATTAGATTATCTATTTTGGAAAAAGAAACGCGCTGCGGGTGAAAGTGAGCCTTGGTGGGTCGAGTATCCTAAAAGTTTTTTTCCAATCATTCTGATCGTTTTTAGTCTGCGCTCATTTGTAATTGAGCCGTTCAAAATACCTTCTGGTTCAATGATACCGACACTATTAGTCGGTGATTTTATTCTAGTCAATAAATACACGTACGGGATCCGGCTTCCAGTCCTAAATAAGAAAGTTCTGGATATGAATGAACCCAAGCGTGGCGATGTGTTGGTATTTCGCTATCCGGAAGATCCATCGATTGATTACATCAAACGTGTCATTGGTCTACCTGGCGATGTGATCACCTATCATAATAAACAATTGATTGTGAATGGTGAGGTGATAAAAACGGAATACGAGGGCGACTATAAATATGTTGAGTCAGGGTTTGGATATATTTATTCCGACAGATTTTCTGAATACTTAAACGCAGATAGCCATTCTATTCTCATTAATCAGGATGTGAAAGGACTTCAATATTCCAATGTCAGGGAGTTCGAATTTCGAGATAATTGTAAGTATCATCGTACAGGATTCACGTGTGAAGTACCGGCAGGCAGATATTTTACTCTGGGTGATAATCGCGACAGTAGTAGTGATAGCCGTTATTGGGGTTTTGTTCCGGAAGAGAATATTGTTGGTAAGGCTTTTATAATTTGGTGGAATTTTGGAGATTTTAGCCGAGTTGGACTATCCATTAAATAACACTTGAAGCTTTTTCTTGGGCGAGGAGGAAAGCATGAGGTATCACAAAATGCTACATAAACAAAAAGGCATCAGTTTGTCTGGTTTGCTGGTGTGGTCTGTAATCTTGATTTTTATTGCCATTTCCGGCCTGAGAGTTGCCCCAGCTTATATTGAATATTCCACAATTCAAAAAAACTTAACAGCAATAGTCAAGGATACTAATTCGCAGAATATGGATCTGAATCAAATAAGGCTATCATTTAATAAGCGTGCCCAGATTGATAATATTAAATCCGTTAACGGACAAGATATTAAAATCAATAAAGAGAATGGTCGCATTGTTTTGAGCACCGAATATACAATAAAAATTCCACTTATCGCCAACCTGTCCTTAAATATTGATTTTGAAGCCATCAGCGATTGATGCTAGGCAATACGATGCCAAATGACGCGATACAAAGTAATTATCAATTTTTACTGGATTCATACTGTAAGCGTGTAGGTTATTCTTTCGCGCAGTTCAAGTTGTTACAAGAAGCACTGACGCATCGCAGTCATAGTGCATTTCACAACGAACGTCTTGAATTCTTAGGTGATGCCGTATTGAATTGTGCGATTGCTGGATTAATTTATAAATGTTTCCCGGACTTGCCGGAAGGACATTTGTCACGACTTCGCGCCAATTTTGTTAATCAGCAGGCATTATCTGAGATGGCACTGAGTCTACAGATGGACAAGTTGATCCGATTGGGAGAAGGCGAGCTAAAGAGTGGTGGTTGTCATCGTCCTTCCATTCTTGCGGATGCTTTGGAAGCTGTATTGGGCGCCATTTATCTGGATAGTAATTATGCCCGGGCTGAAGATGTAATTAAGACACTTTACTTGCCATTGATGCAGGGTATTGATTTTAGAACACAAGGTAAAGATCCAAAAACATTATTACAGGAATTCTTGCAAAGTCAGAAATTGGCATTACCGGAATATGTGGTGGTTACAACCAGCGGAAAAGCACATAAACAGAAATTTAAAGTGGAATGTGTGATACCCATGTTTAATATTCGTACATTCGGTGAAGGCGTAAGCCGCCGGAGTGCAGAACAAGCAGCAGCAAAATTAGCTTATGAAGAAGCATGCCCGCATCAAAATTACTCATAACATGAATGCTACTACATTAATAGCTATGATTTGTCAGAATGACCACTGAAGCCAATTTTCGTACTGGCTACATTGCTATTATTGGTCGTCCAAATGTTGGTAAATCAACATTACTGAATAAGTTGCTGCAGCAAAAAATCAGTATCACATCCAAAAAAGCACAAACGACCCGTTTCCGGATTAACGGTATTTTAACGGATGAGCAAACACAATTTATTTTTGTTGATACGCCCGGATTTCAAACGCAATATACTAATCGTTTAAATACTGCAATGAATCGGGTGGTAACGCAAAGTATGCAAGATGTGGATGTTATTTTGTTTGTTATCGAAGCAATGCATTTTGATCAACGCGATCTTACTGCTCTAAAAATTCTTCCGAAGAATGTTCCGGTTATTTTAGTGATGAATAAGATTGATAAGCTGGCTGACAAGAATCAATTACTGCCATTCTTAAGCAATATGGCAAAAACATTTGAATTTGCAGCTATTATACCGGTTAGCGCCATACATAAAATGCAATTACCGGAGCTTCTTACTACAATCCGCACCTATCTGCCAGTTAACCAACCCTTATTTGATAAGGATGAAGTAACAGATCGCAGTCAGCGGTTTATTGCGGGAGAATTTATTCGTGAGAAATTGTTTCGTTTAGTCGGTGATGAAATTCCCTATTCAACCAGTGTCGTGGTGGATCAGTTTAACCTAGAAGGCGATTTGCATAGAATTTATGCAACAATTCTTGTTGAAAAACCGAATCAGAAAGCGATTATTATTGGAAAAAAAGGTGAGAAATTAAAGCAAATAGCTAGCCAGGCACGTAAGGATATGGAGCTGTTAGTGGGGGGTAAAGTATATCTGGAGGTCTGGGTTAAAGTTAAAAGCGGGTGGGCTGATAGTGAAAGTGTATTAAGAAATCTAGGTTATGAATAATCAGATATCAGCTATTCTTACTTGCTGGCATTTTGGGAAACATAAATTATGATTGAATTAGGCGTCAATATTGATCATGTGGCCACATTACGACAGGCGCGTGGAACAAGCTATCCGGATCCAATTGAAGCGGCGCTGATCGCTGAATCTGCCGGTGCTGATGCCATCACATTGCATTTGCGCGAGGATCGCCGTCATATTCAGGATCGCGATGTGGAGATTCTACGCGACCGGTTAACGACAAGAATGAATCTTGAAAGTGCCGTGACTGAAGAAATGATCGCTATTGCACTTAAAATAAAGCCCCATGATATTTGCCTAGTGCCTGAGAGACGCGAGGAGTTGACGACAGAAGGCGGACTGGATGTCGTGAAATATTTTGATCAGATAAAACGTGTTTGCCAGAAATTGGGGGAAGCGGGAATATGTGTTTCGCTTTTTATTAATGCCGATCCGCTGCAAATCGATGCAGCAGCTCGCGCTGGTGCGCCGGTTATCGAGATCCATACGGGTAGTTATGCCGATGCAGTTACTCCGGAGGCGCAGGAGAAGCAATTTGTCGAAGTAAAAAAGGCGGTTGCAATGGGCATTGATCTTGGTTTAAAAGTAAATGCCGGGCATGGTTTGCATTATAAAAATGTTCAACCGATTGCTGCCCTACCTGAAATATCCGAATTGAATATCGGTCATGCTATAGTTGCCAGAGCTATTTTTGTTGGTTTTAAGCAAGCAGTACAAGAAATGAAACAACTTATGCTTGAGGCGCGCAAATGATCTATGGCATTGGAACCGATATTGTCGAATCGTCTCGGATTGCACAATCACTGGATCGTTTTGGAGAACAGTTTGCGCGACGCATATTAACCGATAGTGAATGGCCGGAGTATCACTCAAGCAGTAAGCCCATTTTGTTTCTAGCCAGCCGCTTTGCTGCGAAAGAGGCTCTGTCTAAGGCAATGGGAACCGGTTTGCGCCATCCAGTTAATTTGACTTATATTACGATTACTCATGATAGTCTGGGAAAACCGTTTTTTGAGTTTCATCCTGAACTCAATCAATTAATCAGCGATAAAGGTATTACGCAACATCATCTATCCATCAGTGATGAAATAAATATGGCTTGCGCTTTTGTCGTACTGGAGAAGTAATCGTGTCACTTGGTCCAGTGATGCTCGATATCGCCGGTACACAACTGACCGAAGATGATCTAAAAAGGCTTTTACACCCGCTCACGGGTGGCGTCATACTCTTTACGCGAAATTATTCCAACAATCGTCAGCTGACGGAATTAACGCAGCAGATTCATGCGTTACGAAATCCCCACTTACTAATCGCGGTTGATCACGAAGGTGGCCGTGTTCAGCGTTTCCAGAAAGACTTCACAAAATTGCCCGCTATGAGTGAGTTGGGGAAAATCTGGGATAAGCAACCTGCTCGTGCCCGCCATCTTGCAATACAGGTTGGCTTTGTTCTGGCAGCGGAGTTAAACGCTTGTGGCGTGGATTTCAGTTTTACACCGGTGCTGGATCTGGATCATGGACAAAGCTGCGTTATCGGGGACCGTGCTTTCCATCATGATCCCAACACGGTTTCAGATCTCGCACATAATTTGATGCTTGGCCTTAGAAAAGGCGGCATGCTGGCGATAGGCAAACATTTTCCAGGTCACGGCTATATCCAAACCGATTCACATCTGGAAAAATCAATTGACCAGCGCCGGTACATTGATATCGAAATGAATGACCTAATCCCATTCCAACACATGATTGACTCAGGATTGGCTGGAATAATGCCGGCACATGTGATCTATCCAGAAATTGATCAAAAACCTACTGGTTTTTCAACGATCTGGTTACAAAAAGTTTTACGTACGGAATTACAGTTCGAAGGTTGTATTTTTAGTGATGATTTGAGTATGCGTGGCGTCGGGGATTACCTGGAATCAATGCTCTTGCGCGCACAAGCTGCGCTCACCGCAGGCTGTGACATGATATTGGTTTGTAATAATCCCGCGGGGGCAGATGAAATTTTAACCGGATTGCATTGGGAAATGTCGGCGACTAGCCTTTCTCGTCTTGCCCGTATGCACGCCAGGAATAATTTTGGCTCACTGACAAAATTGCACGAAAGTGGCGATTATGTCCAAGCAGTTCGTGAGATCGGCGCGATTGGATGCGAAAGTCAAGAACTGCCATTTCAGTAGACTTGTGATGTATTGATCAAACCAAATCATAAACAACCGCAGCATTTTAATTTACAATCACTTCATCATTAATAAGATTTTTTCATAAGGTTTTAATCATGTCAGAAACGTTTGATGTAGCAGTAATTGGTGCGGGTCCGGGGGGGTATGTTGCTGCGATCCGCTGTGCACAGCTTGGCTTGAATACGATATGTATCGATGAATGGAAAAACTCAAAAGGAAAGGCAAGCCTTGGCGGTACTTGTTTAAATGTTGGCTGTATCCCATCTAAAGCCTTGCTGGAATCTTCAGAGAATTATTATCAAATAAAACACAAATTATCCGCTCACGGCATTACAACAGAAAATGTATCTGTGGATGTTCCTGTCATGATTGCGCGCAAAGACAAAATTGTCACTACATTTACTACCGGTATTGCCTCGTTATTTAAGAAGAATAAAGTTAGATCGATGCATGGAAAAGGAACATTATTAAAGCGGGAAGCGTCCGAGAATACTTGGCAAATAAATGTTGATGATAACGGCAATACAGAAACTATTCAGGCAAAGCACGTCATCATAGCAACCGGTTCGGTGCCGCGATCATTATCGATTGCACCGATTGATAACGATAGGATTCTGGATAATGCCGGTGCTTTAGCATTAGCGGAAGTGCCCAAACGGCTGGGTGTTATTGGTGCAGGTGTTATCGGCCTTGAAATGGGCAGTGTATGGCGCCGGCTAGGGGCAGAAGTTACCATTCTGGAAGCGATGCCTGGATTCCTAATGGCGGCTGATGAACAGATAGCCAAAGAAGCTAAGAGCATATTTGCCAAAGAAGCCGGTTTGAAAATTAATACCGGAATTAACATCCAGTCGATCAAAACATCCAAAAATAGTGTGGTTGTTAATTACAGCGATTCCAGCAATCAGGAACAGATCTTAGAAGTCGATAAATTAATTATCGCCATTGGCCGTATCCCAAATACCACAGGATTGGGTGTTAAAGATAATGGTTTGCTATTGGATGAGCGTGGATTTATTGTAGTTGATCAATACTGCCGAACCAATCTGACTAACGTTTATGCGGTGGGTGATGTGGTGCGCGGCCCAATGTTGGCGCATAAAGCATCTGAAGAAGGCGTGGCTTTAGCTGAAATGATCATGCACCATGAGAAAGGGCAAGTGAGTGAAAATGAGCCGGTCGATTTCAATATCGTACCCTGGGTTATTTATACTGCACCCGAAATTGCCTGGGTGGGGAAAAATGAACAGGAATTGAAAGCTGCCGGTATCGCCTATAAAGCCGGGCAATTTCCCTTTATCGCTAACGGACGTGCACGTGCCATGGGTGAGACCAGTGGGTTTATTAAAATATTAGCAGATGAAAAAACTGATCGTGTATTGGGTGTTCATATGATCGGACCACATGTTTCAGAACTTATTTCAGAAGCGGTAATGGCGATGAAATTTTCAGCCAGCAGTGAGGACATTGCTTGTATTGTTCATGCTCACCCGTCTCTATCGGAAGTGTTTCATGAAGCTGCCCTTGGCGTGGATAAGCGTGCTTTGCATATCTAAAATTACAATAGCGTAATTTCTTTTATTTTTGCACTACTTATCCAAGCTTATTGCGCGTGACAGCGGCGTTTTAATTCTAGAAACAATGTTTCTTGTCGGGATCAACGCTACAAGACCAACGTAATTGATGAGTACCTGCAGTCTTATTCACTAAATATTCAGCTTTTAATTGTTTATTTTGTTCGGTTGTTAGAGAAACCTTTTCCGGTATAAAACGCTCTTGACTCCAGAATCTGATTCTGCAAAATTCGGTATCGGGAGGGCAAATTCTATTGATAGCAGCGCTATAAATGGTTTTATCTGTATAGACACTATGGTCAATATGGACCATATGAACGAATTTTCCTGAAGTGCCTATTTCAAGCGAACGAATAACTCGCCACCCATTACCGCTCTCCAATTGTGTTGAAGACCCCGCGGTGGGTTCATTGTGCGCATGTTCTTCCCCTTCATGGGCAGAGACGCTATACGGCATGGTAAGTATCAAAAATAGTAAAACGCTTGGTAATAGCTTGTACATATGTTCTCCCTGGCAAATGCCAATTCATTATTTATAAATGTAGAATTCTTATTCTGTGTTAACACATTGCTTCCAAATCAATTTTTTCTTTCGCTGGATAATTCTTGCAGTGGGGCAGTATACTCGAAATTCAGATTTTGGACATTATTGACAATTGGGTTCTACGTGATAATACATAAAAGTAATAAACCAGATGAAAAAGCGAAGCAAGTCGACTTTGCTTCCTAAATTCGAATGACAGGTAATTCTTCTGAAATACTAGCGCAAGTCTGATCTTGCCTCACGATTGATCGTATCAGAAAGTATAAAATTGGTTACTTTGGTTAATTTTAAACATGGGATTTTCAGTATGTGTCATCGATGTAAAAAAAATAATAATCAAGCCGAAGATTGCGATTTAAATGTCAGTAAGCGATCGTTTCTCAAGTTATCTGCAGTAACTGCTTTAGGCCTTGGAATGATTCGTGCGGGGATCGCAAATGCCCGTGCGAGCAAATCGGCTAATACTTCTGGCGCACTTCCACCGAAACCGGAAAATATTTTAACACCCGATCAAGCATTGGAAAGATTGATGCAAGGCAATGAGCGCTATGTTTCCGGGAAATCCAAGCCATTGGATTTTCATGATATACAATCCGCTTTGATTGGTGGTCAAAATCCGTATGCCACAATACTGGGTTGTTCTGACTCTAGAGTCGGTCCAGAGCATTGTTTTGACGAGGCACAAGGCGATCTTTTTGTTGCGCGTGGGGCCGGTAATTATTTGACTAACGATAACATTGCTACCATTGAATATTCGGTTGCTGTCCTGAACACGCCGTTAATTATGGTTCTTGGTCATGAAGGTTGCGGTGCTGTGAAAGCAGCCATGGATGCAGTTGATCACCACAAAGATTTTCCGGGTCATATCCAATTATTGGCCAGTGCGATTGCGCCTGCTGTCAGAGCGGTTAATGATACATCAAGCAGTCGATTAATTAACGTGACTAAAATGAATGTCATCATGACAGTCGAAAGACTGAGAAGCAAAACGCCTATTTTGGATTTCTATCACGACCAAAAGAGAATTCGCATTGTGGGTGGAATATATCATTTAGATAGTGGTAAAGTTGAAAATATCGCTTGATTCTTTAATCGAGTAATTGCCAATACTATTTAGCTACAAATGCACATATCATTTGTAGCAGCTGGCTGTTTCGGTTAGAATCCGCTCTTCCCAGGCGCGTAGCTCAGTTGGTTAGAGCACCACCTTGACATGGTGGGGGTCGTTGGTTCGAATCCAATCGCGCCTACCAGCTATCTGGTTATTACCATTCTGCTATTTCAATTTAATCCGGTTAAGAATCATCAGTAGATGTATAGCTAAACCGATGCATCGTTCCACACGATCTGATCGTATTGAAAATATTGTGTCAAGATTATTATTCTGTGAATTCCAATGATCAATAATGTGATAATGAAACTAACTGGTTTCCTAAGACTCAATGATTAGATAATGAGTGATAGATTAGGCGATTGTTATGCAATGCGTATTTAAAGAAATTGCGCTCGATGTAAATATTGAAAATTAAATGTTTTAAGTCATTAGGAGAGAATCTATGCTGTGTCAGGTAAATACTAAAAAACAGAAAATATTGAATGTTTTGTTGATTCTGAGCTTAATTCTATTCACATCCAGCATTGTTGTGGCTGAGCAAATTGGTAGTGTTTCTACCAAATTTAAGATGTTGGGGGCCAACGATAAGATTGTTATTGAAGCTTTTGACGATCCCGATGTTGCTGGAGCGACGTGTTATTTAAGCCGAGCTAAAACCGGAGGGGTCAGTGGCGTAGTGGGGATTGCTGAGGATACTTCTGATGCCTCTATTGCCTGCCGTCAGATTGGACCGATTTCTTTACCGGAGAAAGTTAAGAATGGTCAGGAAGATGGTAAAGAAGTGTTTAAAAAAAGTACATCGTTATTGTTCAAGTCATTACAAGTAGTTCGTTTTTATGATACAAAAAGAAATGTTCTGGTTTATTTGACTTATAGCGACCGAATTATTGAGGGTTCGCCTAAAAATAGTATTTCAATTATTCCGATTACACCATGGCATTAATAGAATTGCTGTGTGGTAGACAAGGAATATAAAAATAAATGTTTTTCATTGATGGTATTTAAGGGTTCCTAATATTATAATGCTTAGTTATTTCTTACCAATTGCTTTCATAAACTAACATTATCTTTCATGCAGTTATTTGCCTTTGGTATTAATCACAATACTGCGCCGCTGGATGTGCGTGAGCAGGTTACTTTTCCTGAAAATACAATGGAGCATGCATTACGTGATTTGGTTGGGCGAAACCCCATCAAAGAAGCAGCTATTGTATCCACCTGTAATCGTACCGAAGTTTATTGTTGTACGGACAAACCGGAAGACGCCATGTTTTGGCTGGCGGATTTTCATCACCTCCAGACCCGAGAGCTCGATCCCTATTTATATAAATTTCCGCGCGAACAGGCTGTGAAACATGCATTCCGGGTTGCCAGCGGATTGGATTCTATGGTTCTGGGTGAACCGCAGATACTGGGTCAGTTAAAAAGTGCGGTGAAATCAGCAGAACATGCGGGTACTCTGGGCTTGATGTTACATAAATTGTTTCAACGAACATTTTATGTCGCCAAGGAAGTTCGTACCTCGACTGAGATTGGCACCAATTCGGTATCGATGGCTGCTGCTGCTGCGCGTTTGGCCGAACGTATTTTTGGCGATATCAGCGATCAGCGCGTTTTATTTATTGGTGCCGGGGAAATGATTGAGCTATGCGCCAATCACTTTGCCGCACGTAATCCAAAGAAAATTACCGTTGCTAATCGTACAACGGAACGTGCTGAAGCATTGGCCAGTCGTTTTAATGCACAAGCTATTACTCTGAGCGATTTGCCGGAACAATTGGCACTCCATGACATTGTTGTAACCTGTACGGCTAGTCCATTGCCCATACTCGGCAAAGGTATGGTTGAACGTGCTATTAAGATACGTAAGCATCGGCCTATTTTTATCGTGGATTTGGCCGTGCCGCGCGATGTTGAGTCTGAAGTGGCAGAATTGGATGACGTATTCCTCTATTATATCGATGATTTATCAGAAATTGTGAAAGAAGGTCTGGATTCGCGTCAAAGTGCAGTTGCCCAGGCTGAAACCATTATCGATTCCAATGTGGTGGATTTTATGCGCTGGCTGGCAACACGAGAAATGGTTCCGACCATTCGTGCGTTACGTGACCAGGGGGAACGTTATCGCAGACATGAGTTAGCGCGTGCAAGCAAGTTACTGGAAAAGGGTGAAGATCCCAAGAAAGTTATTGAGTCACTGAGTAATAGTCTAACTAATAAATTCTTGCATGTGCCTTCCAGCGTATTGAATCATGCAACGGCTGATGAACGCGAGGAACTAGTCGAGTTGATTAATCGACTCTACCAATTGCATCGTCCACAATGAACAGAAATATCACAGACAGGCTCACTCGCTTGAGTGTGCGTTTGGAAGAATTAAATCATTTGTTGAGCAGCGAATCCGTAACAGCCAATCTGGATAACTATCGCAAGCTCACGCGGGAACACTCTGAAATTGTTCCGATTGTTGAACTCTACCGTGCTTATCAGCTCAGCGAGTGCGACATACAAACCGCACGGGAAATGCATGCGGATCTGGAAATGCGTTCTTTTGCGGAAGCTGAAATACAGGCCGGAAAAGAAAAGCTTATTAAGCTTGAATCTGAAATTCAGAAGCAACTACTCCCGAAAGACCCCAATGATGAACGTAATATTTTCCTGGAGATACGTGCAGGAACTGGGGGAGATGAATCTGCATTATTCGCCGGTAACTTGTTTCGTATGTATTCCCGTTTTGCGGAAAGACGCGGCTGGCAGGTTGAGATTATTTCACAAAGCTTGTCTGAGATCGGCGGGTATAAGGAAATTATCGCCAAAATCATTGGGCAGGGCGCGTATTCCCGGCTTAAATTTGAATCTGGCGGCCACCGTGTTCAACGTGTACCCGTTACCGAAACGCAAGGACGTGTGCATACCTCAACGTGTACCGTGGCCGTTATGCCGGAGGCGGATGAAGTCAGCGAAGTGGTGCTAAATCCTTCTGAGTTGCGTATTGATACTTATCGTGCTTCTGGTGCAGGCGGTCAGCATATTAATAAAACCGATTCGGCTGTGCGCATAACACATTTGCCGACCGGTATTGTCGTGGAATGTCAGGATGGGCGTTCGCAACATAAAAACAAAGCGCAAGCGCTGAGTGTGCTGGCTGCTCGTATTCATGACAAACAAATGCGGGCGCAGCATGCCGAACAAGCCGCCACGAGAAAGTCGCTGGTAGGGACTGGCGAGCGATCGGAACGTATTCGTACTTATAATTTTCCTCAAGGGCGTGTGACTGATCATCGAATTAATCTGACCCTCTATAAAATGGATCAGATCATGGATGGTGACATCGATGAACTATGTTCAGCATTAATGGCTGAGCATCAGGCAGAACTACTGGCAGCTTCGG
The DNA here is from genome assembly GCF_043753625.1 of Nitrosomonas sp. Classification (GTDB taxonomy): domain Bacteria; phylum Pseudomonadota; class Gammaproteobacteria; order Burkholderiales; family Nitrosomonadaceae; genus Nitrosomonas. The sequence goes on along the minus strand of NZ_JAYUWI010000162.1, from coordinate 2,961 downwards.
TTCAAGAGTAGTTTGCCTTGCAGTTAATGTGAGGCTATGCAGCCAGAAACCATAACACAGGCATTAACATCGGCCTATCGAGAGATTGATCGAGTAGACGCGCGATTGCTGTTACAGCATGTGTTAGATGTAGCGCATGCTTTTTTACTGACTCATCCAGATCAAGTACTAACCTCGCAACAGACTGATGAATTTTCTCGTTTGGTTAGGCAGCGCAGTGATGGCATACCAGTTGCCTATCTGATTGGGAAAAGAGACTTTTACGACCTGACTTTTAAAGTCAATGAAATGGTTTTAATCCCCCGCCCGGAGACTGAATTGCTGGTTGAATTGGCATTGAAACTAATACCGGACAATCAGTTTTGTAAGATACTGGATTTGGGAACGGGCAGCGGCGCAATCGCTATTGCCATCGCAAAGCATCGCCCGCAATCACAAGTAACTGCGATTGATTTGTCATCGAGTGCTATCGCGGTATCCCGGTGGAATGCCGCGAATCTGGAAGTGAATAATATTTCTCTTAGAACAGGAAACTGGTTCGATGAACTTTCCGGGGAGAAATTTGATCTGATTGTATCAAATCCGCCCTATGTGGCAGAAAATGATCCGCACCTGCAACAAGGTGATTTACGCTTTGAACCACAAATGGCGCTATCTACGGGTGACAACGGATTAGCATGTATTCGCCATATTATCGCTGCAGCACCGGATTATCTTGTTAATGATGGATGGTTGCTGCTAGAGCATGGCTATGATCAAGCGGCTGAGTGCAGGCGATTGTTTAGGGATAGGGATTTTAGTAATATTTGTTCCTATCCGGATTTGGCTGGCATAATGCGCGTAAGCGGCGGTCAATTGAATTTTATAAGGTAGTAGAATAGGTATTAACAGTCACTACTGACGCTGTTTTTTGTTTCTGTATAAAAACTTTTGGAATGATCTTTGGAGAAATTAACGCTATGAATGTTGAAGATTTAATCGAACAACAAATTACCGCACATCCGGTTGTGCTCTATATGAAAGGTACGCTTGATCAGCCGCAATGTGGTTTTTCGGCTAACGCTGTGAATATTCTGAAATCTTGTGGTGTTGATAAGATTTTTTCTGTCGATGTGCTGGCAGATCCGGAAATTAGACAGGGTATCAAAGATTACTCAAACTGGCCGACGATTCCCCAGTTGTATGTGAATGGCGAGTTTATTGGCGGTTCGGATATCGTGACTGAAATGTATCAGAGCGGTGAATTACAGAAACTGTTTGAGAACTGATATCGGTTAAAGAATTGAACGATTCAGTTTATTCACACTGATGAATAAACTGAATCGTGAATCCAATTAATTGATCGCTGTAGCAATCACCCAATAGCGGGCAAACTTCCCCGCAGCAATAAATACTAAAGCCCATAGCCAATTGGCCCGTAACCAACCGGCAGCCACGCATAATAGATCCCCAATCAGCGGTGCCCAGGATAACAGCAGAATAGGGGTGCCATGCTGACGCACCCACTCCAATCCTCGTGTACTACCTCCTGATTTTTTCAATAAGGTTTTTTCATCCGGCAGAAACCGGCCAATTAAATAAGAGCTCATGCCGCCCAACGTATTGCCCACAGTGGCTAGAATAAGCGCCTGCCAATGCAGTTCGGGGTATGTTAGCAAAACACCCACGAGTACAGCTTCAGATCCGCCCGGAAGCAGCGTGGCTGCTAAAAAACTGCTGGTAAATAACGCCAAAAGGCTTGATTGTTCGTCCATAAAATTATTTAAGCTTAGAAAGGGTAATAGTTTAACTGGATATTTTGTATCTCGTCTCAATGAGCGCGAATATGTTTAATGTGGAAGTCGGTGTTAATATGGTTTTAAGAAGTGGATTCTCTTAGCTTCCGCAACCCTTCAACCAGTCACAGATATGCAGAAATATTGACAAAGAAACGGTGACTATGTTTTGAGCTTTGTCTTGAGTATTTTATGTGAGATGCTAATCGTTCTTGGAACGTGATATATATTGCAGAAGCAATAAGTGAGAACGCCACTATGAACACTATCCATATTCCCATATTTTTTGATTTGATAATCGAAGAAATTCCAGAGGAAATCGCAAGACTTGCATTTGAGCTTCATGGCCAGTGTACTCAGAGCATCACAATTGAAGTTTCAGGCCAAATTCCATTTTCTCCCGGACAAATTGATGATCTCTTGTACATTCAAGATTCCGAATTAATTTTTACCTCGATAGCAGCAAGAAATCACTGCGCAGCAGTGCACTGCTTTCGTAAATTTGAGAATTCTGATTCTCCACTGGATGCTCAGAAAATTTATGAAGAAGCACATCAATTAGAGATTAATGAGATTGGTCATACTGACTTCTCCAGTGGACGATTCTTGGGATCGATGTCTCAAAAACTCAATGTTCTAAGGGCTGGAATTGAAACTATAAACAATTCGAGTCCTCATTACGTTTTTAATGTTCTGAGAAATATCGGGAATGCGCTACCGTTTCTCGGTGTTGTGAACATACAGGACTTGGTTGATTTAGCGGAGGCGCAGCACCCAAAAACATCGCGTGATTTGGCTGCCGGTATGTTTTTCAATCAATTGAGTGAATATCTGGCGATATATCCTATGCTTGCCAAAGAACTATATACCCTTGTACGAGAGGAAATGACCGTGGCGAATACTGGTTTATATGGCGCGACTTTGACCGGCATGGCAAAGGCAGAGCAAGTTCGGAAAGCTACTGAACTTGCTTTGGATGATGCAGACTCTGAACGCTGTGATCTTTTGGCCGGTGCTTTGTGGACGTTAGGTCGCTTGAGTCACTACTGGGAAAAGGAATCAGATTTAAAAGACCGTGTTCAAAAAGTTTCTTGATTAGAAAGATTCTTCAGCTTGCCGAAGCCAACGTGTTGGGCGAGGCCCGATAGTGGCTGCAGCGACGAACAGACGCAGAGGGAGCGCTTCA
>NZ_JAYUWI010000161.1:0-8381 GCF_043753625.1 Nitrosomonas sp. | reverse complement strand
AATTTTATGCGCTGGCAGAATAAATCCGTCTAGTTTAAAGGGATGGCATGCCAGCTCATCCAAAATATGCATTTTTGCGCTTAATGCGACAGAACCGGGAGGAGCGGCCGAGGGAGGAGGAACCCGGTCGGCAACTGTGGTCTTTTGCAAATTATCCGGTGATTAATGTCTCCTGGTACGATACAGTGGCCTACTGCCGCTGGCTGAGTGAGAAACTGCAGTTGCCGATTCGATTGCCCGCCGAGTGGGAATGGCAATGGGCCGCCGTCGGGAGTACGCAGCAAGATTATCCGTGGGGTGAGTGGAACGAGCAGCGTGCAAACAGTCGTGAGGCAGGTATTGGTCGTACGGTTGCGGTTGGCTTATATCCGTTGGGTCGCAGGCCGCCCCGTGAAGATGTTTTGGTAGACGACATGGCTGGTAATGTTTGGGAATGGTGTTTAAACGAACATGAAGTGCCGGAAAACTGCCAATTATCAGGAAGCGAGGCCCGCGTGCTGCGCGGCGGTTCCTACAGCTTTTATCCGCACTTCGTGCGTGCGTCGGTGCGCAACTACTACCTTCCGGACGATCGTTCCTACCATAGGGGTTTCCGGGTATTGTGTTCGTCCCCCATCGAACCACAGATCGCGGACGCCGCTGAACGCTGAAGCGCTGATTTGCTGTTCACTGATAGCGCCGCGTAGCGGCGCTTGAATTTTATTACCTTTGATTTTGTGCCTGTGCCAATTATTACCGGCTATTCTACCTTGAAGCAAAATGGATAATGCGTACGTGAAAACGTATGATGCGCTATTGGGAGGTTTTTATGACAACGTTGAATGTAACCGAAGCCAGGGCTAAATTATATAGTTTGATCGATGAAACGGTATCCAGCCATCAGCCTATTATTATTAAAGGGGAAAAGATCAAATGCGGTGCTGCTTTCCGAGGAAGATTGGAATGCCATTAATGAAACACTTTATCTGGTTTCCATGCCTGGCATGCGTGAATCGATTAGGGAAGGTTTACAAACCGATGTTGATGCTTGTAGCAAAGACCTGGAATGGTGATGTGGGTGCTTTGCTATACGCATCAAGCAATAATGGATGCCAAAAAACTTGCAGCAGCCGGATTGAAACAGAAGGCGCTCGCGTTGCTCGATGTCATTCGTAATGATCATTATCAAAATCCACCGCCTTATGAAAAATTAGTTGGCGATTTGTCGGGCGCTTATTCTCGTCGCATCAATATCCAGCACAGGCTTGTTTATCAAGTATTGGAAAAAGAAAAGATTGTAAAAGTATTGCGGCTATGGACGCATTATGAATAAAGCATTTTGCGAAGCTGTCTACTTTTTCAAGTTAATAATCCATTTTTGATATAACCGTTCAGCCACCGTATTGAGTGCAGCCACACGCTCCGGCAAATTTTTTTCAATCTCGGCGATGGATTGCACCGACGGCTCATTGAGGCTGGCGAGTTCTTCCGCGCCAACGCTGCACCAGTCAATGACCAGGCGTTCGGTCATTTCGACGTGGCATTGCATGCCTAAGTGCATACCGAGTGCAAACGCCTGATTTTCGCAGTACGGGCTGGACAGGATGCAGGTAGCACCTTGCGGGATGCTGAACGCTTCGCCGTGCCAGTGAAAAGACTGGAAAGTGGTTAGCTCATCAAACCAGGAACGCGCAACCGGGTTATCCGGCACATTGACTTCGCCCCAGCCCATTTCTTTAACCGGATTGGCGCTGATAATACCGCCGAGTGCTTTAGCCATGAGTTGGCCGCCCAGGCAATGGCCGAGTACTGGCATATCCTCTGCAACCGCTTGCCGGATTAAATCTAACGAGTTTTCAATCCACGGCAAATCGTCATTGACGCTCATCGGCCCGCCCATAAACACCAGGCCGCTGAATTCAGCAATGCCGGTTGGCGGTTTTTCACCGGCGTCTATTTTAATCAGTCGCCAGGGAATATGATTGTTGTCGAGAAATGTGGCAAAATAGCCTGGCCCTTCGATGGGCAAATGTCTAAAAATTGCAACCGGCTTCATAGAATTGTCCTGCCATAATTTTTGAATGATTTAATAACAAATTTTAGCTTGTTTTACTATAACAGGCCTTTGAAATTCTATTGCGCTTGCAATTTCGGTGTTAAAAATTGGCTTAAAATGCTCATTTGCAAATTGCAAACTCCGCTTTTTCGCCAATTTTTGCCTGGAACTTGCTGCGCTCATAACGAATTTCAAAGGCCTGATAAATTCTAACCATTTTTTATGAAACAAACCCAAATCAGCCACCGTAATGTCTTGATTCTCCTTATTTGGAATTAACCAGGAAATGTCAGTAAAGAAACACACATTCGATGATTTGGTGCGTATCGAACAGGTGCGCAAGATAGAATCCGCGAAAGCGGAGGATTTATCGTATGCCAGTATTCAGGAGTTGCCGAGGTCTGCCAATGGTGATTTCAATTATGCGGATTTTATCCAGCGATTGAACACGCGCGCCAAGCGGTTAATTCAGGAAAACACGCTGAACGATGCATTGCAGCAGCCGCACCGGCAATTTATCCGTGCGCACCGGATTTGTCTGGGGCTTGCCGTCATTCTGGGCGCGCTGGCGGCAAGCCAGGCGGTGGGGGATTATTCGACACTGAATATTTATTGGTTGCTCGCGGTACTGCTGGGATTTAATTTGATTTCCCTGTTGCTATGGATTTCGGGTATTACGCTGAATCTGCAAAGTTTAAGCAGCGGCATTGTCGCGCAATTGGCCAGTTGGCTGCCTTATCGGCACAAGAAAGATCCGACGATTGCCTCACTGGCATCGCACGCTTGGTGGGAGAGCTGCTTAACCGGCGATGCCGGCAAGTGGCGCATCAGCGTACTCACGCACAAATTCTGGTTAACCTACTTGATCGCCGGCATGGTATTACTGGTATTACTCATGCTGGCCAAACAATATAATTTCATCTGGGGCACCACGTTGCTGCCGGACAGCACGCTGCCCAGACTCACGCAAATTCTCGGCACGCCGCTGGAAGCGATGGGATTAAAAATACCAAATGACCCGCAAACCATCTCCAGCCGGATAGGCGTCAGCAAGCAGGATGCGGAAACCCGGATGGCCTGGGCTACCTTTTTAATCGGTGCGTTACTGGTCTATGGCATATTCCCGCGTCTCTTGGTGCTCGGTCTCTCGCTCGTCATGCAAAAATTGAGTGAGCACCGGTTCAAGCTGGATCTTTATTTGCCCTACTATATAGAGCTGCGTCAGCGTTTGATGGCGCGTGAAGTGAAAGCCGAGGTCATTGATGCCGATCCGCAGGCTGGCGTCAAACCCGCCGAAGTTACGCTGCCGCCAGCGAATGTCGCCATTCCATCGAATGCGCAGGCTTTTGGTATTGAACTGGATTCTGCGACGAGTTGGCCGGAATCAGTAACCTGCCGGTTGAACATCATCGACCAAGATTCTCACGACGAGGCCATTGCATTGATAAAAAATCTTAATGGCCCATTATTGCTGGGTGTAGCCGCACATCGCTTGCCTGATCGCGGTGTGCAACGCTTGATCAAAGAACTGGTCGACAGCAGTAACGGAAAATCCTGGTTAATCCTCTTGAGCAAGCCATCGGCGCCGGTTACCAATGCGCGCGAGTTTGCCTGGTTCCGCCTGGCGGAAGCCTGCGGCATTCCCGCAGAACATGTGATTACCCAATAAATTATGAGCGTAAGAAATCCCCATCGCCCGCATACCGATGCTTTGCTAAATATTGCCGTCGTCGGGCATACCAATACGGGTAAAACATCGCTGATCCGTACCATGCTGCGCAGCACCGAATTTGGCGTTATTGAAGATGGTGCAGGCACCACGCGGCATGTCGAACAAGCGACAATATCCGCCGACAACGAACCGATTCTGAATTTGTACGACACGCCCGGTTTGGAAGACTCACGGGCGTTATCCGCACATATCAAAAAGCTGGCTGCAAAATCGAAATTGCTGCCACCGGTGCAGATACTGGAGCATTTCGTGACGCATGTTGCCGTCAATGATCCGCTCGAGCAGGAAGCGAAAGTCATCCGGCAAGTGTTACGCAGCGATATTCTTCTCTATATCATCGATGTGCGTGAACCTTTTCTGGAAAAGTATCGCCTGGAACTGGACATACTCAAGCAATCGGCCAAACCGATTATCCCGGTGTTTAATTTTATTGCCGGACATGACAGGAAACTGGCAAAATGGCGCGAGCATTTGGCAGCTTTCCACATGCATGCCACGCTGGAATTCGATACCGTCGCGTTTACTTTTGAAGCGGAGAAGCGTCTGTATCAGAAAATGCAGACTTTGGTGGAATCGCATTACGACCGGCTGCAGAAGCTGATTGATTACCGTGCCAAATTGTGGAACCAGCTTTGCTTATCCGGTGCCAAGCGGGTTGCTGCGCTGATTGTGAATGTGTCCTGTTATCGTGAAAGCAAAACGACTCAAAATAATCTGATTGCGCATTCACTGCTTGAAGACCAGCTGCATGAGTTTGTCCGGAAAGCCGAGCAGCATTGTCTGCATGAATTATTATCCATTTTCAATTTTTCGGAAAAAGATGTCGCGATCCAGAAAATTCCGGTTAGCAATGGTCACTGGCAATTGGACATATTCGCCCCCGGCATACTCAAAGCGTATGGATTGGATTTAGGCAGTGCAGCAGCCAAGGGTGCCGCAGCCGGAGCGGGCATTGATTTGATGGTCGGTGGCATGAGTCTTGGCGCTGCCACTGCATTGGGTGCCATTGCCGGCGCCGGTTGGTCAACCTTCAAACGTTATGGTGATGAAATTAAGGCAACCGTAAAAGGTACGCAGTGGCAATGCGCCGACGAAACTACGCTGCAAGTCTTATATTTGCGCCAGAAACACCTGCTGAATAAATTAATGCACCGCGGTCATGCCACGCAGCACACCTTGTATGTGGACAAAGCCGAGAGCGAAAAATTACCCGATAACTGGAGCAAACTGACCAGCGCTTTACGCCAGAATCCCGCCTGGCAAGAGCCTTCCGCCGTTCGTAACAACAATCCGCAATACCAGGAAATAGAGGCGAAACTGGTGGGTGCGTTGCTAGACGAAGACGCGAATTAATTACTTGCTTTTGCGGCCACCAGCGCTAGGGGACGAAGATTAAATTCTGACCAATTTCAATTGATGAAATAAGGAAAAATTAAGGTTTTCTGCCAGTTACGATATTTTCGAATTTTATGTGTGTGGCGAGTTTATAAAGCAGTTTAAGAGGGGTCAACGAACCCCTCTGTTTACTTGGAATTAACTCAACACACTGACATCGTCCCAACTAATTTGATCCGGTTGTACGCCTACCAACGTGATCGATACGTCATCGCCAAAGTAGACGATGAAATCTTGACCATCTTGCTGAACTTCTGTAACAAAGCCAGCCAATTGCGTTACTGACGTTAGACCAAGGTTGGTATCAAAAATAATGAAGTTATCTTCGCTCGACTTGAAATCTCCAATTCGTAAATGTGCGGCCTCACGAATCACGAAATCATCTGCGCCTTTCCCGCCATAGCAGTCTTCACCACCACGCACTCCGACATGATCGTCGTCGTCAGTTGGGGAATAAACGAGCCTGCCTTCAAACCTGGATGGGTTTTCTTCGGGCGTATCAAAGGCCCACTGTTCCGAAACACGGAAATAGGTGCCATCGCCATCCGCATCAGCGTAAACAGTTATTTCTTTACCAATACCCAGTTCTTCATCCGTTCTAACTATCCCATCTTCATTGACTTCATAAGTTTCCGTGCCATCATCATCGATGGGTTTAAGTTCCCGAACACCATCTTTAATTTCAAATACTTCAATAATTTCATTATTATCGTTGAAGGTGAATTGGTAACCTTTGCGGTCACCACTGCCGGGTCGATCATCGTGTCCTGTGCTCATTTTATTTCTCCTGAAGAAGTTAATTAAGTCAATGTGACAAATAGTGCTTAATATGATCAAGCGATATCAAGCACTAATTATGTTAGTCATTCATCCATTGGGTTAGTTATATTATATTAGAAATATAATTATTCAATCGGATTGCGTTGTGCTGGGGTCAATTGATTGCTCCAGGAAGCAGGCAGATTCTGAACCCAACCGTTATAAACTACCGGGATTGGCAAAATACCTTGCCCCCCCATTCCTGGATTGCCTGTTATGCTGGCATCTTTTTGCGTTGTATTTGCCGAGAAAAGTCCCACCTTTCCTACAATCTTGGCATCGGATGGGTCTCCATCACCATTTGGATCGGGATCAACCACCAGCATTCTGTTTGAGAATTTGCTTGAAACATAGGCATAGTAACCACCTCCTTTCTTAGCACCGTATTGTACGCCATGGCAACCGGGATCGCATGACAGCATCGCCACGACTTCATCCGTTGTAGCCAAATTGGGTCGTGTATCGATAATGGTAATTGTCCCTGTCAGGGTATTGGCTGTGACCATATTTTTCCCGTCCGGAGAAACAGGAGTCTGAATCGGTAGCGCGCCTACAGGGCCAGAAATGGCTCCAGATACGGGATCATAATGTTCAATCAGGTTGATGTTCTTGATGACGTGGTGTGTTTTCATATCCACGACCGTAATGGTGCTATCGAGCAGATTGGCAACGTAATACTTGCTGGCATCCGGCATCATGCCCGTTGCTAAGGGATGGCTAAATGGACGAGTACCTGATGGCAAAATAGCCTCTATCTTATTTGTCTTGAAATTGTATTGCGTGGTATCACCGGTAATAACATTGGGCGTTACCATGGTTTTGCCGTCATGGCTCATCCAATGAGCGTGAGGGTTACCCCGTCCAATATCCACCCTGCGCAGTACTTTGGTCGCAAAAGGGGTCAGCTCCATCACGGAGTCTGTTCGAGTGTCGCCGTTATTGGTGATATGAATTCGATCCGAATCGGTCAGCGTCATCACATGCGCTGGTGCTTCACCGACAGATACATTACGAATCAGCGCACCCGTTTGACGATCATAAACCGTCAGTTTCTTGTCAAACCATTGCGTTACGTAAATAACGCTCTGATTTTTGTCGGTCCACATGTTATGTGGGTTGTTCATCTGGATTGCAGGCAATGCTACTTTTCGTGTTACTTGCCAGGAAGATCCATCAATCGCCGATACTGTTCCTGGTTTTGATTTTCCTGAAGTCGTTTCAAACTGGGTAGCTACCCAAATTTCGCCGACTGCGGGGGTCGCTGGATTTGCAAGCGTCGCCAGATTGATATCATTCCCATAGCGAGCGTTTAGCACAGCCGGTAGATTAACGACTCCGATATCCACGCGCACATCAACATCTGGATAAGTAATATGCCACGGTGTGCTACTCGCATAGTTCTGCCAGTTAGCCGGATTGGTTGCGATAAAGAATGTCCGCAACAGACGTGTTGCCAGGTCGCTACTGCTCGGAACTGTAATTCCATTGACTAAGCTGAGTGAAGATCCAAGATCCAGGCCACTGGTGGTTGGGTCATCCACAATTACTGCACCGAACATATAGGGATGAATGCTGCAGGTAAAAACATACAATCCCGGCGTAGTTAGCGTTAGGCTATCGCCGCCTTTCTTAGGATCGGTATTAAATGGCATACCCGCTGCACCGGTTGGATAAATCAAACTGGTTCTCGTATGCACTGTATTGGAATTACCAGAAAAATTGATTCTCACACCGGGAGAGGCGATTGCAATCGAACGATTACCTGCAACTACAGATCCGGTATCAAACCAGTGTCCTGCATTATCTGTAAGTGCGAAATTGACCTGATTGCCATCTGCAGAAGCATTGTTTATTGATAGAAAGGTCAGCGTTGCTGTGAAATAAATGATTGCGCTAACAATCTTTCTAAATTGTGATGTCTTAAACATAGAGAGTCGCCCTCTTTAATTAACTAGAAACAAATTTTGTGTAATCATTTGCTGCATTATATGTATGATTCTTGTGATTTTATTTAATTTCAATATTTTTTCGTGGCACACCCCCCTTTCGCTTTGTAGAGATCAGAAATTCATATTGATTGAAGTAAAGGGCACTTCTAAAAATCCAAATTTCGTCACAACACTTTGTTACTCGAAAAAATGTTTCCTTACATATCATGCATATGCTGCGTAACCATTTTTTTCTCGTGCCTCGTTTTGTTTAGAACTTTAAATTTTTAGAAGTGCCCTAAAGACCAAGTTTTGGTGAATCCGACGATACGTCTACCGAGGGATCACCTCTATGAATTAGAGTAAAACAGAAGGTTCTGTCGCATTAAGCGCAAAAATGCATATTTTGGATGAGCTGGCATGCCATCCCTTTAAACTAGACGGATTTATTCTGCCAGCGCATAAAATTGCT
>NZ_JAYUWI010000160.1:0-8392 GCF_043753625.1 Nitrosomonas sp. | reverse complement strand
ACCAGCGTACGTTAAACAACCTGTTCGCCAGTACGGGCTACGTTCTGCGTGACAAGGGCTATGCCCAATTGGGGCAAAAACTAATCGACTTCCCTGAGAGGGCCGGCAGGTGGAATTATGCGTTGTACCCATTAGCCTTGCTGTTAAGTGTGTTCGGTCAGACCGGACGCATGACAGTATGGGCAAGGCCTAAGTCTTGAACGAAAACTTCAAACCAAAGGTCACAATAATGATTCCGACCTTTAACCAAGCGGAGTTTATTGGTGACGCGATTAAATCAGCACTGGCTCAAACTTATTCAAATCTTGAAATCATCGTTGGGGATGATGCGTCAACAGATACTACGCCGGCAATTTTGGAGAAAATAAGCGATTCAAGACTTAAGTACTTTCGAAACTCCCGTAATATTGGCCGCACCTCCAATTACAAAAATTTGTTATTCGTCCATGCAACAGGTGACTACGTTATAAATCTGGATGGTGACGACTACTACACCGATCCCGATTTCATTACGGAAGCGGTCAAACTGATCAAGGGCAATGAAGATGTAATTATGGTCGTCGCAAGAGCCACTACCCAAGCGCCTTCAGGCAACTATATTTCTAAAATTCCTTTTCAGGAAAATGCAACAGGAATGCAGATTTTGAGCAAACTTCCTGATGGAATGTATTTTTTTATGCATATGGCGGTGCTGTATGCCAGAAAACCAGCTCTTGAAGTTGACTTCTACAGAAGCTCGGCGCTTAGCTCAGATTGGGAATCCCTATATCGATTGTCTTTGCGAGGCATCGTGAAGTATTTGGACAGAAATGTTGGAGTTTGGCGAATTCATGGCATGAATGAATCCGGAACAATTGACCCGGTAAAGCAATTGGCGAATCTGGCTATTTGGCCAGCCATTTATAAAGAGGCAGTAGCCTTTGGCATGAATTCAGTTCTCGCAAAATATAGCTCTGCAAAATGCATTGCTTATTTTGCTCAGTCAAGCTGTGTCCGGGTTTCAATTTTCGGTAATACGGCATTAGTAAAATTTGCGCTGGATGTTGTCAAGAGTTATAAGTTCGCGGCATTGCTGATGGTGCTTACGCCTGAATATGCAGCCCGTGTGATGCTAAGTTTGACGGGCTATTACCGTCGGAAAAGAGCACCCTGATGTGCGGCATTGCGGGGTTTATTCATTTAGGTGAGAGCCGCCACGTTTCTTCATTTCGGCTCACGGCAATGCTCAAGCCTATCGTTCACCGGGGCCCGGATGACGGCGGCGTGTGGGTCGATGCGCAGCACAGTGTCGCGCTTGGACATCGTCGGCTTTCGATACTTGATCTTTCCCCGGCTGGTCACCAGCCCATGACAAGTTCGTGCGGGCGTTACGTAATTGTGTTCAACGGAGAAATTTACAACCATCTAGATATACGGAAAAATCTTGAGACGGCGGGTAGTTTGCCAATCTGCGGTTGGCGCGGACATTCCGATACCGAAACCTTGTTGGCTTGTTTTTCTGCTTGGGGAATTGAAAAGACGCTGCAATCCACGGTGGGCATGTTCGCGCTCGCGCTGTGGGACAAACATGAAAAATCGTTGACCCTTGCCCGTGACCGTATTGGTGAGAAGCCGCTGTATTACGGCTGGCAAAACGGTGTGTTTTTGTTTGGTTCTGAACTAAAAGCCTTAAAGGCGCATCCTGCATTTAGCGGCGAGATGGATTGGCATGCAGCCAGCACCTTCTTGCGGCTGAACTATATCCCCGCGCCATCAAGTATCTATCAAGGAATTTTTAAACTGGTGCCGGGTACGTTTCTCCCATTAACACAACATCATGTGCAGCAACGCACACTGCCTCCACCGGTGCCCTATTGGTCGCTGGGCGACGCCGCAGCGCAGGGTTTGGAGAATCCATTTATCGGCAGTTTCGCTGATGCAGTGGATCAGCTCGAAACGCTGGTGCGTCAGGCGGTACAACTGCAATCGGTGGCCGATGTGCCCGTGGGGGCTTTTCTATCTGGCGGTATTGATTCATCCACGGTGGTTGCCATGATGCAATCTTCAACCACTTCAAAGGTCACCACTTTTTCTATTGGCATGCCCGATGCCAAGATGGACGAATCACAACATGCAGCGGCTGTAGCAAGGCATTTGGGTACGAACCACGTTGAGCACGTCATCCAACCGCACGAAGCGTTGGATTTGATCCCGCGTCTATCGGAAATTTGGGATGAGCCGTTTGCTGATAGCTCGCAGATTCCCACCTATCTGGTAAGCCAATTGGCTAAACAGCAAGTGAGTGTCGCTTTGTCGGGTGACGGCGGCGATGAGTTTTTCTTGGGTTATTCTCAATATGTGTTTTATCAAAAGATTTGGCGGGCTAGACACCTTGGCAGGCTGCCTTGGACACCGGCTTTTAAGGCACTGAAAATGTTTGAAGGCAGTCAACGAGTAGCTTCTGTTTCACGGCGCTCGCAAACCGTCGTGAACGCATGGCGACAGCCCAATGCGCAGATGCTTAATCGTTATTGGTTTGATCGATATCGTCAGCGTAAAGTGCCTTTGGCAGAACAGTGCAGCGTAGAGATGCTGGACTTTCCCGTCTTGGGTGATGTCGCATCAACTGCTGGACTTTGGGATGCAGGGACTTATTTGCCTGATGATATTCTCGTCAAAGTAGATCGAGCCGCAATGGCGAATAGTTTGGAAACACGCGCACCATTGCTGGATCACCGAATTATCGAATTCGCCTGTAGCTTGCCGCTTAAATACAAATTGAATGGTGGAATTAGTAAAAAAGTGTTGCGTGAAGTGCTGTATCGACATGTCCCCAAGTCAATTGTTAATAGACCGAAAATGGGATTCGATATACCTCTATCGTCATGGCTACGAAAGGAATTACGTCCATGGGTTGAGGAAACGATTTCCAAAATCGAACATGATTCGCCAAATTTTGATAGACCTGCAATTTTTCAGCTATGGAATGAGCATCTGTCTGGCCAAATTGATCATACAGATCAAATTTGGGCGCTCTTAAGCCTGCTTACTTTTATAAACAGGCAAAATTAAAACGCACCATACTGTAGGCCTAGCAGTATTATTAAATTAATATAAAATATTCGGCAATTGAAAATGAAAAAAACTAAAATTGGTTTGATTGTCGATTCCAGATATTCGTCCAAATATACGTTTGATCTAGCTAAATGGGGGCAGGATCAAAATAACTTGGAAATTACTCATCTTGTTATTCAGCAAATAGAAAAGAAGCGATCAAGCTCCATAGTTATTAGGGGATGCAACTTTCTTTTACGGATGGGTTTCTATCATTTTCTTTCACTAATTCTCTGGAAGCTAATCGGCAAAATTGAAGCGAAAAAAATTTCAGCTACGAGTCACAAAGACCATCTAGGAATATATGATCTATCCGATGTTGTTCCTTGCTCAATAATTACGTATCCTATTGTTTCAAAAAGTGGACTTGTTCATACTTTTTCAAGAGAGGATATCGAGAAATTAGGCGAAGAGAGATTTGATCTTCTTATTCGTTGCGGATCTGGAATTTTACGAGGTGATATTTTAAGGACATCTCGTTTTGGGGTAATTTCATTTCATCATGGGGATAACCGTATCAATCGTGGTGGGCCAGCAGGTTTTTGGGAAGTGTTTTATAAGCAAAGTAAGTCGGGATTTGTGATTCAGCAGCTTACAGAAGAGCTGGATGGAGGAAATGTACTATTAAGAGGAGCATTCCCTACAAAGAATTATTTTTTACTAAACCAAGCCAATCTCTATAATAAAAGCAACTTTTACATGAAGAAGTTGCTTGGGGAAATAGCTAATACTTCTACCCTTCCGCTACCTGAAAAGCAGACCCCGTATTTTAATAAGCTGTTCAAAGGGCCGAACGTAAATGAGCAGCTTAAATATATCTTTAATTTGGCGGGCAGAAGTATTTCAGCGAAGATTGAAAACAATGTTTTAAAGAAACAGCTACGGTGGTCAGTAGCATTTTCAAGATCAAATTGGAGAAGTCTTGTAATGCGGCGGGCTATAAAAATAAAAAATCCTCCCGGACATTTTTTAGCAGACCCCTTTGTTATTTCAGAAAACAATAAAGAGTACTGCTTTGTTGAGGATTTTGATTACAAGACCAAAAGGGGCTGCATATCTGTATACGAACTTCAAGAAAAAAGCGCTGTGAGAATCGGAGAGGCGATTACCGAACCATTTCATATGTCATTTCCATATCTATTTAGATTTGATTCAAAGATATACATGATCCCTGAGACTAATGAAGCTGGGGAAATACGTCTGTACGAGTGCACTGACTTTCCAACAGGATGGCGATTATCAAAAGTATTGATGTCTGACGTTTCCGCGACGGACACGATGATATTTGAACGTGACGGAATTTGGTGGATGTTAACGAACATCGATCCAGCGGACGTTGGCGACCACAACTCTGAACTGTATATTTTTTATTCAGACAGCCCTTTGTCGAGCAGTTGGGTAGCTCATTCTCGAAATCCAATTTATATCAATCCAGAAAAATCGAGAAACGCAGGTCTGTTATTTGATGATCGTGATATTTTTCGGGTTTCTCAGCAAATGGGTTTTCAGCAATACGGAAAAAGTTTTTCAATAAACAAAGTTACTTTGTTAAATAAAAATGTATATCAAGAAGAATTGGAGTGTGCTATAGAACCGAACTTCTTCAAGAATTTGAAAGGGACTCATCACATTCACAGCAATGGAAATGTTACAGTCTTTGATTATATTGGGTCAACAAGTCTTAATTAGGTGAGCGTTCATAAATGAAAGTTGCCGTTTATATCTGTGTGACAAATGGTTATGACGTGGTCAGTGCACCCACTACTAAAGCGGCGGGGGTGGATTACTTGTGCTTCAACGACGGCAGTATTCGTGTTCCCCGTGACTGGGAAGATATTCAAATTACTAAGGATTATTCAGGCAAGGATGCGAATCGCTACATCAAAATCTTGCCGCATCTCAATGCTCGCCTTGCAGAGTACGATTTGACCGTCTATGTGGATGGTGCGATTGATGTTGTCGGCGATCTGACTACGCTGATTCAGCAAGTGGTGGTAGCTTCAGGGGAGGTTTTTTTGTATAAGCATCCGCGTCGAAGCTGCGTATATTTGGAAGCGCGTGCATGCATCGAGGGTATGAAAGCGCCGATTAAGGCAACTTCTCAACTGATGAATAAATTTAGATCAGAGGGAGTGCCTGAAAATCTAGAATTATTCGAAGGTGGCGTGATTATTAGAAAAACATCCAAAGAAGTAAATCGACTAATGAGTGCCTGGTGGGACAATTACCTGTCTGGAGTGAAACGGGATCAGCTTGCATTAATTTATGCGATCTGGAAAACGGGCGTCGTAATTCAATCGTTGGGGATTCCTGATCATCGTGTTGAGCAACGATATTTTCGGTGTAGGTATGGGCACTCTGGGGACTTTTTTCGCCGACATTTTGCGTGGTGGATATGGCGCCCCATCGTTGGCGCATTGATCGATTCAAAAATAGTCAAACTATGAATCCGCTTACATATAGTCGTAGGCGACTATTTTTGTTATTGGCATTAATCGGTTCCCTATTCCTTGCTTATTTATCTGGCTGGCGTGAAGTCGGTATTGATAGATATAACTATTTACAGATGTATCGAGGCGTGATCATCAACCCAGAATGGACTATTAAGCTTTGGTATGCCAAAGATGTAATGTTTCTTTTGATCGCAACTGGCTCCAACTACTTTAGTGAAGATGCGAAATGGGCATTCTTTATCGTTTGTTTTCTCTCTGTTGCTACAAAATATCTTGCAGTCAGGCGCATAGCCCGTCAATATACACTTGGCTTTATTTCAGCTTATGCTGTCTTCCTTTCCCCTGGGTTGGAATTTGCCGCAATGCGGGGTGCGTTAGCGATTGGTTTTTTAATGTTGGCGCTCTCTTTCCGTGATAAAAAACTGCCTTGCATTGTATTTTCCCTACTCGCCTTCGCCTCCCATATTTCTAGCTTATTGGCGCTGGTTTTCGTATTGGAAAAAGTTCAGAAACTATTGACTAAAAACAAAGTTTTGTATCTGGCTATTGTTGTCAGTATTTCGTTGCTTGGTTCAATTCTATTAAAATTATTTCCTCATGGCGAAAATTATGAGAATAATCGAGGAACCATCTTCGCCTACACAGAGCCATTCGCAACGCTGCTTATCGCCTTGTTGATATTTTACCGAGTAGATAAGGTTTGTATTCAACATCCAGATGATTCAGTGTATAAATTTATTGCCAAGTTGCGTCCCATCGTTTATGGACTGATTGCTATCGCATTTGGGATATCCTCGGTGGTGGTGACTGCAGCCACTCGCTATTTGGAGATTTCGTGGTGTTTGATGCTGCTTGGGTCTGTAGTTTTATTTCGTAAGTCTTATATTAACTTACTCGGAGGACTGCTTTTGCTCGCTTTCCTTTCGTATATAAATATCCTCCGATTGACTTGGCTGGCAATTATTTATCCTGGTCTTGGTTGAACTATTAACTGCAGCCATGAAGCAGAAGAGATATTCACTCGTCGGCATTACCCAGGGCAAAAACCAGCCCAGTACTCGATTCCGCTGGTCGCAGTATGTGGGAGATTTGCAGCAAGGTGGTTTTGAGGTTTCGGAATTAGAAAGTCATTTCGGCGCTTATGCGCCTCGAAAGAAAATTCATCGCCCAGCTTGGCTGGCGGCTAGCGTTTTCGAAAATGCGGGTCGCGCCCTTCGGGCTAATCAATACGATCTCCGATTCTTACAGAGAAATTTAACAGCAACGTTATGCACGTGGGAGCCTTTCCTGACGAAGCCATTTGTTTTCGATGTAGACGATGCAATTTTTTTAGGTGTACGCGGATTAAATGCAAACCGTATAGCTAAAGCGGCTTCTTTGGTACTTTGCGGGAACAATTTTTTAGCCGCTCATTTCAGTAAATTTGCTGACGTGAAAGTTTTACCCACTGCCGTTGATTCTCTTCGCTTTGTGCCGGTCAAAGAGAGAGTCCCTAATCGCCCACAAATGGTTGGGTGGTCAGGTTCATCATCTGGGTTCAAGTATCTTTATGCGATTGAGCCCGCAATCAAAGAGGTACTATCACGACATCCTGAATTGCTATTTAAGGTGATTTCAAATCAGGCGCCAGTATTTACATCTCTACCACGGGACCGAGTTCTATTTGAGAAGTGGACTGAAGCTCGTGAAGTTGAGGTTTTGCAGGAATTGACTGTTGGCATCATGCCACTCGAGGATGATCTTTGGGCGCAGGGCAAGTGCAGTTTTAAAATGTTGACGTATATGGCAGTGGGCATTCCTGTTGTTGTATCGCCTGTAGGCATGAATGTTGAAATTTTGGAAAGGGGAAATTGCGGATATGCGGCTTCATCAAAGGATGATTGGGTGGATGCGCTATCTTTGCTTTTAACGAACGAGTCTCTCGCCACGCAAATGGGAAAAATTGGACGTAATATTGTAGAAATGCACTACGCCAAAAAAATAATTGGTCCAAAACTGGTGGACATTTTGTGCAAGGTTTTGCAAGGAACCACTTGAAAGTCCTTCATATCATTATTGGCCTTAATGTCGGGGGTGCCGAGATGATGCTCAAGCGCCTGGTCGAATCTCATCTCGCATACCCTGCTTATCGCCATGTCGTCGTCTCACTTATGGACATGGGCACGCTTGGCCCGCAGCTTCAGGCCATGGGCGTGGAGGTTTATTCGTTAGGGATACGCTCCATATTTAGCATTCCTCAAGTACTCTGGCGGCTTGTGAAACTGATTCGCGCGAGTCAGCCAGACATTGTGCAGACCTGGATGTATCACGCCGATTTACTGGGAGGACTGGCTGCCCATATAGCGGGTAACAGGCATGTGATCTGGGGGATTCGAACGACCGATATTCGGTCTGCAGGTTCGTCTGTGACATTGATTGTTCGGTGGCTTTGCGCACGGCTGTCGAAGTGGGTGCCACAAGTAATCGTGTGTGCGGCCGAGGCCTCGCGGCAATCTCACATCGACGTTGGTTACGAATCGAAGAAGATGTTGGTAGTGCCAAATGGTTACGATTTTTCTTGGTTGAACGCATCAGTCGAAGAGCGGCAAGCGCTGCGCGAGCAATGCGGCATTACCCAGAGCCAGATTGTGGTGGGCAGTTTGGGCAGATTTCACGCGGTTAAGGATCAAGAGAATTTTGTGCGGGCCGCCGGTTTGCTGGCTACGAAGTACCCGCAATTGCGATTTGTGATGGTGGGGCGCGACTTGGATTGGGATAACGCGCAGCTTGTGCGCTGGATCGACAGGACGGGTTGGAAGGATCATTTCACGTTATTGGGCGAGCGCAAGGACGTGCCGCAGTGCTTG
>NZ_JAYUWI010000159.1:0-64501 GCF_043753625.1 Nitrosomonas sp. | reverse complement strand
ATGCTTGACGCGAACCATAGAATCTCACCACGAACGTAATCAATATATTACCGTTCGTCCTGAGCCTGTCGAAGGACTTAATCAGAGCTTCCTTAAGCGTAGAGCAATGCACCGGGGAGTGATACATGAAGCGGCTCCATGACGGATGACGCATCGCGGATTCTCTTCCTCCCTACAAACTTCGCTGTAGCGTGGATAAATGCAATGCCATCCACCCTAACTCTCCGCGATATTCATGGCACATCGGTGGATAACGCTTCGCTTATCCACCCTACAAACCTACAAAACCACAAACCCCAAAAACCAAACCCGCAGGGGCTACGCCCCTGCACCCCGCAAAGGGTCAAATCACAAAGCACAAAGATCAAAAATCCCTGGCGATACGAAAACCCAGGATGACGTCGGCAGCACCGGTGCCGTCCCTGCTACGTCTAGCCGATCGCAAGTTCTGAGGATAGTTGCCCCACGAACCGCCCCGAACCACCCGGCGACTACAATCACCACCACTTATATCCCTCCAAGCGGAGCCATCTTTCGGCGCATTCTGATAATTGCCATGCCAGCAATCCTGCGTCCATTCCCAAACGTTTCCGGCGGTGTCATAGAGCCCGAATGCATTCAGATTGAACGAGCCAACCGGAGCAGTTTGTTTGTTATCCCATTGACTGCCGCAATCCATACAGACTGCATTGTTTCTGCCGATATCATTTCCCCACCAGTACGCTGTTTGCGTTCCTGCACGAGCAGAATATTCCCATTCCGCTTCGCTCGGCAGGCGATATTGCTTACCGGTTTTGTTCGACAGCCATTGCACATAGGCTTGCGCATCATTAAAGCTCACATTGATTACCGGGCGTTTGCCGCGTCCCCAACCACTATCACTGGGTAATTGCCGCTTGGTGGCATTGGCAAACGCATCGTACTCGTCAAACGTCACCTCGTATTTGCTGATTTCAAAGGCATAGGCGATGGTGACTTCGTGTTGCGGCTTTTCGTCATCGTAATCAGCGGAACCCATCAGGAATTTACCGGGTGGAATGCGCACCATTTCGGGTTCGAAGGGAAATTTTGGTTCACTGGGCTGCTTAACAGCAGGTTGCTCTATTAGAAGGGGTTTTTCCTCAGTGGGTTGTTCAACAACAGGTTTCTTTTTTACAGGCGGTTTTATTTCTGTGGACTGCTCAGCGATAACTAACGACTTTATTGAAGAAGCGCTGGTTTCACTGGGCAGCTCTACAGTAGATTGCTTTGCCACCAATTTCTCCGGTTCAGGAGCTACTGGCTGCGAAAGCTGTGTGCCGGTTTGTTGTGTAATCAATGGAGAATAATGAAATAAGCCAAATGCCGCCAAGAGGGTCACGAGTACACCGAGGATAGCCGCGAAGGGTATCTTCGGTGGCGGTGGCGGCGTTTGCACACCCATAATTTTTTCTAGCGCTTTTATCAGCTTGTCAGCATCCGCATGAAAACGATGATCAGTGATTTCAATCGCTTGGCGCCCTGTCAGCGGTGCCAGGCATTCGGGCAGTTGCGTCGATTTCGGCATCGTGGCGCCGCCGACCAGTACCGGAATGACGCGGATATTCCGTTCTAGTAATGCGGAGATTTCAAGCCGCACCCAATCATCCGGATGATCCAAACGCCGCTTTCCGTTCGCATCGGCGATATCCAGCCAGTGTTCTCCGATCAATACCACAGCGACTTGCACCGCTGCCAGTTTCTCCTGGATAACTTGGTCGAACACCTCGCCCGGCTCGATCTGATCGATATCCATAAACACATGGTCATCGCCAAAACGGCCAGCCAGTCGATCGTACAATCGGCCTGCGTGGGGCGCGCTATCCTTGCGCCGGTAGTTAATAAAAATTTTCGACATTGAGAGAGCGTTTATGGTTTTTGCAAAAGTTTCGGTTTAGCGCTATAAAATCGAGCACTATTTTCTCAAACCAGCAATCATACTGGCAATCGATTTTTCCGGTCAAAAAAAACGTTGGTAGCAACTCGAAATCAACGCTCGGATTGACAGCGCTGGCAGTGATTAGCGCATTGCCGATCCTTCAGCCAGTACTTTAAATGACAGTGAGAATATCCTGATTTATCGTTATTAATTGTTGTGTCATCACGAGAAATCGAGTAAATTGACTGCAATCAATCACATTAAATTTTAATGATCCTGTTGATTACTATGAATAAAAAACATTTATCGTTACTCCGCAACGGTCTCGTATGCAGCTTCTGCGCCGGATTTTTCCTGCTGAGCGGCTGCCAATCGTTTCTGACTCAACCATCGGTTCAAGCTACTCCGGCGATTAAACCGTTGCCCATTCCGGTGGCCAGTCATGAGTTCAGTTTCGACCCCGCTCGCGATGATGTGGTCGGCACGCTTCAGGTGATCACCGTCAACAAAGACGACACGCTTTCCGATATCGCCCGGCGCTTCAACCTGGGTTACGAAGAGATCGTCAGCGCCAACCCGAATGTTGATCCCTGGTTGCCGAAAGCAGGCACGCCCATCGTGATCCCCACTCAGTTCGTGCTGCCGGATGTACCGCGCCAAGGCATTGTGATTAATCTCGCCGCCATGCGAATGTTTTATTTTCCCAAATCCAAGGCCGGTGAACCGCAGAGAGTCATCACGCATCCGCTCGGTATCGGGCGCGTGGAATGGAAAACACCGGAAGGTATCACTCAGGTTGTATCCAAAAAGGAAAATCCCGCTTGGATCCCGACGCCTTCCATTCGTAAAGAACATGCAAAAAACGGCGATCCATTGCCTGCCATCGTTCCACCCGGACCGGATAACCCGATGGGCACGCATGTGTTGAAACTCGCGTGGCCGAGCTACGCCATTCACGGGACCGACAAACCGCCGAGTGTCGGGCTACGCGGTAGTCACGGCTGTCTGCGCATGTATCCGGAAGATATCGTAGGCATATACAATAACGTGCCGGTCGGTACAGCCGTGCGCGTAGTGAATCAACCCCGCCTGCTCGGATGGCGTGACCAGAAGTTGTATCTACAAACCTATCCGATCCTGGAAGACGACAAGCGCAATCACGCTCAGTTACTCAAGAAATCGCTAAGCGCCGTGCGCGCAACACCCAAGGCAAAACGCGAGGCGCGTGCCCAAGCCAAGATCAACCCGGCTCTGCTCGATGAAGTCATCCGCAATCCACGCGCTGTAGCCACGCCGATTACGCAACCGGATGTGACGTTACAAACCTATCTTGACCGCGCCACGCGCGTGCAAAACATCCTGCCTTTCAACGCAACTTGGGAAGGCGAAATGGATAGACAGTTGACAGCGGCAGAAGTACTCAAGTTAGCGAATAAGGAATCCGATCCGGCTCGATAGGATCGCCCATTGTTTGTTTCAGTTCGATTGGTATGCTGGTTAACAGTGCTAAGCGTCCAAATGCGCCTTCAGCTTGGCATTGGGATAATCCTTCAGCCACACGCTCAATTGCTCGGGTGACGGCTGGCCACCACGTCGCATTAGGTGCGCCCAGGCAAGTACAGCAATCGGTGCAATGATAAAAGTGCCAGCAATAAACAGCTTGCGTGTCTCGACAACAAAAACCTCACGCGCAGTAACAGGCACCTGTTCAAGATCGTAACCCCAGCCCAGCCATGCAGTGATTCCCAGCATAAAGATGGCAATGCCGAACCAGAACAACGGCGCGAATAATCCCTTACCGGGCACATACTGCAGTTGCAACGATTTGTCTCCAAACAGTTCACGCTTAGCCAGTGCCGCATCCACCCGCTGATTGATGAAAATGATCACCCATCCGACGATGAACCAGCCAGCATAATTAGCCAACGTAACGTCAAAGTGCCAGCCAGGCTCAGGATAGTGGTAAATATCGCCCAGAAACCAGTACTTGCCCAGATGTGCAATGGGGTCGGTGATCCAGTCCAACACCATCATGAAGAATGCGCCAACGAACAGTACAGTAGCGCTATTACGAAGATCACGTGACGTTACGCGTTGCACGTTGAATCCACGATGCCAGTGCGGAGACAGGAAGAACTGTGCGAACGAAAAACTCACGTAACTGAGGAAAGCAAATGAAAGTGAATCGAAGAACGGTACGCCGAAGACGACTAAGTCGTTTTCCAGCGCTTCGTAATGGTACGCATAGTAGCCAAATGGTATGCCGTGATTAATACTTCCCCACTCGGCGGCAAGCGCAACCAGATAGCCCGTAACCAGCCAGATAAAAGTGCGTAGCATTCCCTGCTCGAGCCAGCTCAAAGTCAGAAAAGCCAGCAAGAATAGGGTTACATAGGGTCGAAATGCGAGGCTGTAGAGAAGTTCTAACATGAAATGATCAGATCGATTTATCAGACATACTGAAATTTAATAAAGCAGAATTAGAGAATAAAAATGGGATTTGGTTTTCGCATACATAATGCTACGGGCCAATCCCGCCATAGCGTACAGCAAGGTAATAACCGGAATATTATTTTTGCTGAGTGGTGGCTATAACATCGCTAGCCAGCGTTACCTGCTCCCCTTCAATCATCACGGCATGCGCGTTGTGCTCAACCAGTTGGTAGTAGTGCAAATATTTTTCCACCTCCGCTGGATGGTTAGTCTTGCGACCATAGTATTTGCCCGCATGGGGAAAAACTTCGGTTGCAACCTGTTCGTCATACACCGCAAAATCCCAGGGGATATTCGTATCCCTATCGCTCACGGCATTAGCCCCTGGGAATTCATCCCGGAAGGCTACCCGGATATCGACTCCGTCTTTCAATTGGGCCATCATGACCTTCTGAAACTCCGGCGCAACAAATTCTTCCCGATGCATAACAAAAATCCGTGTGATATTGACCTTCCGTTCCAGAGCTCGCAAGTTGCTCTGGTAGAAATTCACCAGTGTCGCGCGAGCCAGCCAGCCAAAAGTTACCGGATCGACAGCCCTGATGCGCAATGTGGCCGCATCACTGCATTTTGCGCCATCCAGATAGAATTCAGTTTCATCCAGCGGAATAAAACCATTCTGCAACATGGTAATGGTGCGCATCGTATTAGCCAATAGCTCTTGAGCCTTTGCTTGACATTCGGCATCGGTAACCCGGCTGATAGCATAGGTTACTTCGTGGGCTTGGTGGTAAAGATCGGTTAATTCAGTGCGGGTCTTTTCAATGCCTTCCCGAAGCAGATAAGTAGCCAATGACAAAAGCACTCCGACACCAAAAATCAGGTAAGATGCCATCTCATTATGCAGCACCAAGTGAAAGAAAATTGCCAATCCAGCACCGGCGAGGAATTCGATAAATACCGCCATCTGCTGCAATTTATACCTGAACTTCATTGACTACGTACCTCCTGTGTGCTTTAGGGCTTCAAACTTTGGGCTGCAGAAATTTCCACCAGAGCCATCCAGTAACAGGGGAAAAACCTTAGATGCTTCGGGAAGACATCTAGACTTTCCATCCTATCCTTGTATAGGGTTTAGTAATATCAAACTACCGGCTATGTGCAGTTTAACGCTGTCTGTTTACTGAGAGAAGAAACTTTTATAATAATATCCATGTAGATTCATTTTTCATGCTTTTTATCAGCAAAGCACGGATAGAATTTGTGCGCCTGATGACGGCTTTTCGGGTGGCGGAGTTGGTCAATGTCCAGATTTCGCTAATGCCAGCACTGCAAGCACTGTAATTTAGGAAGACACGAAAAATTAATTGAATAGACGGCCAATCATTAATGGCTTCACAGACTCCTCTTTAATTCTGCTGCTCATGACATTACAAACGAGGAATAGCTATGGCAGATAATTCGCCCATCCGGCTGGTGATCCACGGTGGTGCCGGGGCTATCGCGCGCAACAAACTGACTGCAGAACGTGAGCAAGCTTATAGGCACGCACTTGCGCAATCGTTGATTGCTGGCCATACCGTGCTTGTAGCAGGCGGCAGCAGCCTGGATGCTGTCATTGCGGCCATCGTGGTGATGGAAGATTCACCTTTGTTTAATGCGGGCAAAGGCGCGGTTTTCAGTCATGCTGGTCGCAATGAGCTGGAAGCGTCAATTATGGATGGCGCCACGCGTATGGCGGGAGCCGTTGCCGGTGTCACAACAATCCACAATCCAATCCGCGCCGCGCATGCGGTGATGACAAAAAGCGCGCATGTGATGCTAATCGGCCAGGGTGCCGAAACTTTTTCTGCCGAACAGGGTTTGGAAATTGTCGATCCTTCCTATTTTCACACGCAACACCGCTGGGATCAGTTGCAAAAAACCATCGCCAGAGAAAGCGTTTTGCGTGACCACGATGCTGATCCCGGCACACCGCTGCCAGACGTCGATGAAAAACATGGAACCGTCGGCGCGGTGGCGCTGGACCGCTACGGCAATCTCGCCGCCGGCACATCGACCGGCGGACTCACGAACAAACGCTACGGCCGCGTGGGAGATTCATCGATCATCGGTGCCGGAACTTACGCGGACAATCGCTCCGTTGCGGTATCCGCAACCGGCGCCGGGGAAATGTTCATCCGCACGGCAGCGGCTTTCAATACGGCAGTGCAAGTAAGGCTACAGCACATTCCGATTGCCGAGGCAGCGGATAATACACTGGCAGAAATCTCTGCCATCGGGGGCGACGGCGGCTTGATCGTGCTGGATAAGCGCGGCAATTATGCCATGCGTTTCAATACCAGCGGCATGTACCGCGGTACCATCGGCAATGATGGCATTGCATGGATGGGTGTTTTCCCGGAAACTGTTCACTCGTAGCGGTTTACAATGCGCTCCTTCATAATATAACTGTTGCGGTTGGCACTTGAATCCGCCCATATTCGAATCAGACAATCCGGCAATTGGTTAGAAGCCAGTAACCAAAGTTTAAGTTAAAAAAACACCTATAAATACATCCTCCAATGATTCCAGATTCACGACTATGAGATGAAAATAAAATGAGAAACTATCGAGCAAAACCCGGAAGCAAATTGAGTCTGTCTCATTTTGACGCTGACGATACTGGTGACTACAAGAAGACCGACAAAAGCAAAGAAAAAGCTAAGGCTGTCACAGAAAAATTGATCGACAAACTTGGGGAACTGCAGGAACGCCTTTATGCCAACGGCAATCGGTCGTTGCTGATCGTGTTACAGGGGATGGATACCAGCGGCAAGGACGGAACGATCAAGCACGTGATGTCCGGCGTGAATCCGCAGGGTTGCGAGGTGGTGTCCTTCAAGACGCCATCACCGGAAGAACTTGATCATGATTTCTTGTGGCGCGTACATCAAAAAGCACCTGCCAAAGGCCAGATCGGTATTTTCAACCGTTCGCACTATGAAGATGTACTGATTACCCGTGTGCATGGATTGATATCGGACAAAGTGGTGAAACAACGATTTAATCAGATCAAAGAATTCGAGGAATTATTGTCCGAGAGCGGAACAGTGATTCTCAAGTTTTTCCTGCATATCTCCAAGGATGAGCAAAAAAAAACGACTGGAGGAGCGTATTTTTAATCCGGAAAAACGTTGGAAGTTTAACGAGGCGGATCTCGAAGAACGCAAATTATGGAAAAACTATTTGGATGCGTTCGAGGCCATGATGGCCGCCACGAGTACCGATCGAGCACCCTGGCATATCGTACCAGCCAACCACAAATGGTATCGTAACTGGGTTATCGCTGATCGTATCGTTAACGCATTGGAAGATATGAAGCTGAAAACACCTTTTGCACCGGCAGGAATCAATTTTGATAAGTTAAAGATTGAATAGTAAAGTATCTGTCCCTACTGCTGCACGCAGTGGCATTAGACAAGGAATCGATATGGAAATTGAACTGAAACTGGCCTTGCATCCACGCCACACTGCGCGTATCCGGCGACATCCCTTGTTGAACAAAATCGCGCCCAAGCAACGCCCGCTGCTCAGCATTTATTTCGACACGCCCAAGTTTGATCTGATGCGGCGCGGCATCGCGTTGCGTGTACGCCGGGTGGATGATCAGTGGATTCAAACATTGAAAGCCGAGGCACAATCCGTCAGCGCGTTGTCGACCCGCCCGGAATGGGAAATAGCGATCACCAACGGCAACCATCCGGATTTTTCTGTGCTGCCAAAAACAGCACTAGATTTACTGACTGGAATCAAGCTAAAGCGCATTGCGCCGGTATTCACGACCGAGTTTGAACGCACTACCTGGCAAATTGGCAATTCTGCCGCGCAAGCCGAAGTCGCGCTCGATATCGGAAAAATCTATGCGGGAGAAATGTGCCGGGATATTTGTGAAGTGGAAATTGAGCTTAAATCCGGAGAGCCTACATTTTTGTTCGATGCCGCAACACAATTACTCGAACAGGTGCCGCTCCACATCGAACCGCGCAGCAAAGCGGAACGCGGCTATATCCTGAGCGGCGCGGTGATTCCTGCGCCAATCAAAGCAACGCACGCGGTAATTCGCAAGCATCAAACTGCCGGTGAAGTTTGGAATGCGACGATGCAAACTGCGCTGGTGCAATTGGTCGCCAACCTGCCCGGTTTTCTGGAAAATGCGCACGACATCGAATATCTTCACCAACTTCGCATCGCATTGCGCCGTCTGCGGACCGGCGTACTGCTGACGAAATCGATAGGCATGGAATCTCCAAACTGGGATCAGCCGTTACGTGAATCACTGCATACGCTCAATCCGGCGCGCGACTGGGATGTGTTCTTACAGGAGGCTCTATCTCAAACCTTGGCGGCACTGGGAGGATCACCGGGGAATGCACCAGTTCAGGACACAACGTTTGCTCTGATGCGTGACGCTGCTGCGCACGCTCGCCAGCGGGCACAAACATTGTTGCTCAAACCCATTTTCACCCGGCTTGTACTCGACATCGGCCGCAGTCTTCTGGTTACGTCATCCAGCGTGGAAATAGGAGATGCTAAGGCCTGGGCAGAGAGAGTTCTTGAGAAATGCTGGCAAAAGCTAAGCAAACGCTGCCACGGCTTTGCCAGACTGGATGCTTCCGAACGTCATTTGGCACGTATCGCCGCCAAGAAGATGCGTTACACGGTAGAAGCTTTCGCGCCGCTCTACGGAAAACACGCTCACCATTTCATTACCGCTTTGTCGGCATTACAGAATGAGTTGGGACGTGAAAACGACATGCGGGTCGGTGTGCAATTACTGCGCGCATTGCCCAAAAAATCCGTCACACACAGCTTCGAGTTGGGCCGGCTCAGCGGCGCGTTAGAATTGAAAGCCTCTCAGCAGGCGCATTTATCCAATTCTGTCTGGCGGCGATTGGCAAGATCGAAATTGTTCTGGCACTAGCTGTTAACTGAATTACCCATGCACATGCACTAACCAAGCAATAGTGCAGATTAATGTAATACACGTTGCCAGTGACATAAACGCGTTGCGGCGATATTTTTGCGCCAATAAGGCTTGCGGATATACCGAGATAATAAATGGCTGTGCTGCGTTTCCCGGTTTTGCAATGATATTAGTATCCGGTTCCAGAACCAGTTGGTCATGAATTTTCTGCGCTTCTGACTGCGCCACTTGGCGAGCGGATTCCCACTCTTCCTGATCGATTCTGCCATCCTTGTTGGTATCGAACCGGTTTCGCAATGCTTGCTGATCTTGTTTCCAATTGTTAATCAGATTAATCATCACATCCTTGGCTGATTGCTGCGTCGTCGCAGACCAGGTGCTGAATTGCCCTAAGATATACAGCGGCTGGCCCGGTAGTATCAACCATTCACTGTAGCGGCAGTTGTTTGTCATCGCATTCACAATCGACTGGCTTTCCAGTATCTGAGTTCGGGTTGGCCATTCGGTATTGCCATACCAAACCAATTTCTCGTTGCCGTTGACTTCCGCGTCATCCGGATCCACATAGCAACTGCTTACACCATCTGTCAGCTTAAACCGGTAATCACTGTTATTTTTGTAAACAACATTCCAGCGTGTTTGTGTGCGGCCATTCTCTGTAAACGATTCCTGTTGTTCGATCAGACTGCGATACCAGAGACACGGGTGGTTCGAAAGCGGCGCGTAAATCGCCTGGTCATCAACAAGCTGTCCTTTTCCTTCCAGCTCAATATAACCTTGGTGCGCGGAACGTAGTTTGGCGGTAGGCGTATCCTCAATGATTCGCAGTCGCTTTCAATTGCGAACAAACAAGTAAAAGCTGATCAAGACGGTCAGTAGCAATGCCTCCACAACAAACTGATATTCTTCCGGTGAAAGCTCTGCTACCAGGATATTCATCTAGGAATCGTGCGTTAGCCAAACAATTTGCCGATACTGATATCCTGTTTGTCCGCATAACTAAACTCGAGCAAATCGCGTGGCTTGAATTTAAACCAATTGGCGATAATGGCATCGGGAAACTGCTCAATCCGTACATTGTTAATTCTGACCGCCTCATTGTAGTACTCACGGCGATCCGCGATGCTATTTTCCAATCCGGAAATCCGCGCCTGCAAGTGCCGGAATTTCTCACTGGCTTTCAACTCCGGATAATCTTCCACCACTGCGAACAAATTTCCCAACCCAACCCGCAGCATATTTTCCGCAGAACCCAATGCACCGATGTTGCCAGCCTCTCGTGCAGAGGCAACCTGCGAACGGGCTGCAATCACTTGTTTGAGTGTTTCCTGTTCAAACCCCATATACTGCTTACAGGTTTCAACCAGCTTGGGAAGTTCATCGTGGCGCTGCTTCAACAAAATATCAATATTCGACCACGCCTGGGAAACGCTATGCTTAATATCAACCAAGCTGTTATACAGCATGATTCCGTATACGAGGACCATGGCTATCCCTGCCAGGGAAATATAGATGGTGATATCCAATGTATACTCCAGTAAGTTACATTGACGCAATATACCTGAGTAAGAATCCAGGAAATAGCTCGAAAAGAAGCCACTAGTGGCTTTATTTCCTTTTTTTGCATACCAATACCTTGCACTGCTTGCGAAAATGCTATTGACGGATGACACAGAGCTTATCTATGCTACGCCGGCTTAAGAAAAATACAATCACGTATCAGGAGTCACCTATGAGTGTTTCAAAAGAAATAAGTCAATTAATCCAAAGAGTAATGCTGGCATTACTCTTCATCGGCTGCTCGGAATTGTCAGCGCAACCGGAAGACGCCAAAGCAGTAACGATCATACTCGGCGAACAAGGCCCTGATGGATGCGAATTACTCGGCAAGGTGAAAGGTTCATCCATAGAGAACGATAGCGAAGAAGACAATACTCCCTATGTCGACCGGCTGATTAAAGCCAGAAACAACTTAAGAAGCGAAGCGCAGAAACTGGACGGCAATAACGTGCATATTATCTATTCCAATAACACCGGGAAATATGATATTCCCGGGGTTGATAAGGAAATCATATTCATTGGAAATGTTTATCGTTGCGAATAACCCCGGAGAATATTGGTTAATTTAGGGAATGCTGGATTAACCTTCTCAATCTTTTGCTTTACTTTGGTAATCCGTCAACACACCCACTGCGATAATGACCAGACCGGCGGCGATATAAAAATTCCGCGCGATCTCTTCATTGGCAAAACCGAGAATAAAAGGCACCGCAATCAGCGAAGGGCCGACGATGCGTTCAATCCAGCCATGGATGGGAAATGGAATGATCTTGATGACGCCGAACGGAAAATCAGAAGCCAATGTAACGATCAGATGAATTACCGCCAGGCCATATGCAAGCATCGCTGGTACTTGGCTTAAATCTAATAGTGTTGGGGCAAGTAAAAATAGAATGACAGTCAGAAAATCAAGATAGCCGTGCAACGAGGTGAAATCACTTTCATGTTAATACTCCTTTGTATTAATGGGTGGTTCCCCCAATGGAAACCATGTGCCATACAGTAATACAACGCTGCCGCGGTGTCTGTTCGCTATCAAACAAACTAGAAATTACTTGGTTTGATAGGAATCACTGAGCGCAGCGTCATTGATACAAATCTGATCACGCGTATAGTCGAGCATACCGCGGTTCCTAAAATCATTCAGAATTGTGTTCACAACCGAACGACTGGCACCGATCAAATCCGCCACATCCTGCTGTGTTAAGTGAATTTCCAATGCATAGCCATGCGTGCACTGGATTCCAAACATATCGGCCAGCTCCAATAACGTTGCGGCAAGGCGCATCTCAACCGGTTGCGTCAGAATTGTCCGGAGTTTGCGTTCGATTTTCTGCTTGCGGACGTATGTCTCCTCAAAAACATGCCACGCCAATTCCGCATGGTTTGACAGCAATGCTTTGAAATCGACATAGGCCAAACGATAGTAACTCACTTCCCCAAGTGCTTGTGCAGTCTCTTCCATTTCCTGGTGAACGGAATCGCCCTGCAAATGGCCAATGACATCCCCTTTTCTCAGCAGCACAATGGTAATTTCGGTTCCCTGCGCTGTCAGATGAGAGAGTTTCACGATACCGCTTTTTATCCAGAAGACGTAGGTGCAATGATCCCCCTGACGATAAAGGAAATCTTTACTTGCCGCATGGATTTCCTGGATCGAAGGATAATCCTGCTTTAATTGCTCGAAACCATGCTCAAAAAACGTATCTATTGATCCCGATTTATCGCTGTGTTCTGACGAAGACACTCACCGCTCCCTTGAATTCTGAATTTAACAACTTACGCGCTCTTAATGACTGGAAGATTCACAAGCACAATACAATCTTACAATGAAAAGCGCTATTATCCTGCAAAACGCAATGAACGTGAAAAATAGAACAATGCAAGATAATAATAAACAAGCAGAACTACCGCCGTCACTGGATCGCGTACTTGTATAAGTGTCAACATGACTGTTACTGCGCCTAATTTACGATCCGGCAGGAGGAAACCATAATGTCAAAATTTGTTGTTTGTGCACTGTATAAATTTGTATCCTTACCTCAATACAAAGAGATACAACAGCCGTTGCAGGCGAAGATGGTTGAGAATCAAGTGAAAGGAACGTTGCTGCTGGCGGAGGAAGGGGTCAATGGCACCATTTCTGGCAGCCGGGCAGGTATTGATTCTGTTTTAGGCTGGGTGGAGACGATACCAGCGTTTGCTGGCATCTCGGTCAAGGAGTCCATGACCGACGAGATGCCGTTCAAACGCAGCAAGGTAAAGCTAAAGAAAGAGATCGTCACAATGGGGGTTGAAGGAATTGATCCCAAGCAATTGGTTGGAACCTATGTGGTACCTCAGCAATGGAATGAATTAATTAACAACCCGGAGGTTTTGTTGATCGATACACGCAACCAATATGAGGTTGCAGTCGGTGCGTTTGCCAATGCAATAAACCCCCACACCACAACTTTTCGTGAATTTCCACACTATGTATCCCAACACCTGGATCCCTCTGTGCATAAAAAAGTGGCAATGTACTGCACCGGTGGAATTCGTTGTGAGAAATCCACTGCGTATTTAAAACAGCAGGGATTTGAGGAGGTATACCATTTGCAGGGCGGCATTCTAAAATACCTGGAGGAAATTCCACAGGCGGAATCCTTATGGCAGGGTGAATGCTTTGTGTTTGATGAGCGGGTTACCGTGAATCATCAGCTTGAGAAAGGCAGCTATGATCAGTGTCACGCTTGCCGTTTGCCGATTTCAGAAGAAGATAAACTCAGTGAGCACTATCAACAGGGAATTAGTTGTCCCACTTGTTACCATGACCGCTCGAAAGAAGACAAAGCCCGC
This sequence comes from Nitrosomonas sp., assembly GCF_043753625.1. Classification (GTDB taxonomy): domain Bacteria; phylum Pseudomonadota; class Gammaproteobacteria; order Burkholderiales; family Nitrosomonadaceae; genus Nitrosomonas. The sequence goes on along the minus strand of NZ_JAYUWI010000159.1, from coordinate 50,807 downwards.
TACCGAGAGCGAGAAAAACAAGTAAAGTTAGCTGAGATCAGGGGCGAGATTCATATTGGGGAAATCAACTGCAAAAGCAAGTGATTGCTGCGCTTGATTTAAAGCGTTTGTGCCTTGGTTTACTTATGCCGCATAGGGTGTTGCGAAGGCCTCGGTACAGCATGGCACGCATGATCGCTGAATTGGGTGTCAAACCACTTTCTGAATCTGCAACCATTCTTCAGGAAAGTAGAATACCAACAGAAAACGCCCCAAAGCTGAAATATTTTTATCTTCATCCTGCATTAGCTCGTCAAGATGCTGAACAGACTCAGAGAATGCAGGAAAATCACCTTTCTCGGCCATGCGTTTCGTCAATAGTGCGGAAAAATTATCTTTTTCATTTTTGGGCATCGAAATTAATACTGTCATGCCAGGTGTTGTTCTCTAAACATTTCGGAGTTTACCGGCCTGCCGGTCAGATATCCTTGTATCAGATTACACCCTTCCTGCCTTAAGAAACCCAATTGCGCATCATTTTCTACTCCCTCAGCTACTACCAGCAGGTTCAGCCCTTCCGCCAGACTCAGAATCGTGCCAACAATGGCCATATCTTCAGCGCTATTAATCACATCATCTACAAAAGATTTGTCAATTTTTAATACCGATAACGGAAATTTCTTTAAATAAGCCAATGATGAATAACCGGTGCCAAAATCATCAATCGCAATTTTTATTCCTGCCGCGTGCAGCTGAGCCAGAATCGCCCCTGATTTCTGCGGATTATCCATTAACACGCCTTCCGTAATTTCCAGCATCAGGTTTTCCGGCAGCAATCCGGATTCACTCAATGCCCCGTCAATCATTTCCAGAAAATCTTCCTGTACAAATTGACGCGGAGATACGTTGACAGAGATATAAAAATCTTCGAGACCGGTTTCCTGCCACTTTTTTGCTTGATGACAAGCACTGCGCAAAGCCCAAGCACCGAGAATCTTTATCAAGCCACTGTTTTCCGCCAACGGAATAAATCGCATCGGTGAAATAAAGCCGTGATTTGGATTCTGCCATCGCATCAGCGCTTCGGCACCTCGTAATTGGCCGGTTTGTGCACAAAAAATCGGCTGGTAATGCAACATGAACTCACCATTCTCAATACCTTCATACATGGCTGACTCAAGCGACAAATCACTTCTCTCCGTATCATCAACCTGATCGCTATAAATATTCCAGTTATTTTTACCCTGTGTTTTCGCTCTATACATCGCCATCTCTGCATTTCTATATAAGTACACAGAATTATCGCCGTGCTCTGGGTACATTGAAATGCCAAGACTAGTACTGATGTGTAATGCATGTTCACGGATACGAAAAGGCTGCTGCATAGCTGTCAATATTTTCCTGACTATCAATTCAATATTGGATTGCCCAACCCCCATCATGATCAAGGAAAATTCATCGTCACTCACGCGAGCGACCGTGTCACTATGCCGCACAGCATTCTGCAAGCGCTCCGCAACAGCTTTAATTAATTCATCGCCAATGCTGTGTCCCAACAAGTCGTTAACTTTCCTGAATCCATCCAAACTTAAAACGATCAATGACAGAAAGTTCTTTTCCCTGTGCGCAGTATGAATACTCATACTGATACGATCGTCTAGTAATACCTTACCAGGTAATCCAGTCAGCGCATCATGCGTGGAAAGGTAAACCAGCTGATTCTCTTTATCCTTCCAGTGTGTCGCATCGAACGCTGCGATAAAATACTCATCTTCTGGCAACTGGAGTACGTAACAATCCACCCACACCGGCAATACACGCTGCCGCAGGAGACGGCAAACAAAAGTCTGTCTCTCTCCACTATGCTTCGCTTTCTCCAGAACTTCCGTAAATATCCCCCTATCTTCAGGTTGGATAAATAGCTCAATAGACTCTTGCAGCAACTCTGCAGGTAATCGCAGAAATACTTGTGACGACGCGGATGCTTGCTGAATGACTCCATGCGCATTAATGCGCGCGGCAAAATCACTTATACATGAAAGTAAATCGTAAAAAGCATGTGAACTCACTATCAAAAAACTCCCTATCGGCCGGCAACTTAGTTAAGTATGAAAGCTGCCTTATAATTACTCAGACATACCCGATTGATATTTTGGTAAATACAACAACACCAATAACTTATGGAACAATCCCATTACCGCACTTAATGATTGCTGGCTAAAAATATGAATGATTCAGTTTCACACCGCTTCCAGAAACATTTCAAATACGCATACGACACAACGTATATTACGGCGTGCAAGTCGATTCACTTGAGATTTGGCACTACAAATACTGGAATGATTAAGAGAACATAGGACATTCTCTTAAGGGCCTAAAATAAAGAATGTTAATTTGCGCTCGGAATAAGCATGAACGATATCTTAGCGCTTAAATTAGCGCCAATCTCTTGGAAGACCCAAGACGTATAAGTTCTCTTTGACATACATTGGACAGGAATTTCCGCTGTGACTTTTTTCACAAAACTTTTGTGAAAATTCATACCAGAAGCTAAGTAATTCTCCTTAAACTACAGTATTTTAATAAATTTTCTCCGCGCGCTCCTGCACCTATCCCCGCGGCAAGATCACGGGGAATCGCAAGGTTGATATTGATCTATGCGCTTAAAGCGCTTCAAACACACCTGCTGCACCCATGCCGCTGCCAATGCACATAGTTACCATGCCATACTTTTGTTTATGGCGACGCAATCCATGCAGTAGCGTTGCCACACGAATGGAACCGGTAGCGCCCAACGGGTGGCCCAGTGCAATTGCACCACCCAGAGGATTTACTTTACTGCGATCCAATCCCAGATCATGAATCACAGCAAGACTCTGCGCAGCAAATGCCTCATTCAATTCAATCCAATCCAGATCACCCAGTTTGATACCCGTTTGCGCCAGCACTTTGGGTATGGCTTTGATAGGTCCAACGCCCATAATCTCCGGCGGTACGCCCGCTACCGAGAATCCGATAAAACGCCCCAACGGGGAAAGATTAAAACGTTTCATCGCCGCTTCGCTCATCAACACCACAGCACCCGCACCATCGGACATCTGCGAGCTATTCCCTGCGGTCACGGAGCCTTTGGCAGCAAAAACCGGCCGCAATTTAGCCAGCGCGGGCAGATTCGTATCGGCGCGTGGGCCTTCGTCCGTATCTTTGACAACAATCTCTTCATGCACTTGATGTGTGACTAAATCAGGGCGTTTCTCGTCTACCCGGTACGGTGCGATTTCCTGTTGAAACTCACCCGTTTCAATGGCTTTTAAGGCGCGCAGGTGGCTGGTCAAGGCAAATTCATCCTGATCTTCACGCGACACTTTCCATTGTTCGGCTACTTTCTCGGCCGTCATACCCATACCATAAGCGATTGCGACATTTTCTTCATGTTGGAACATGGCCGGATTCATGGAAACTTTGTTGCCCATCATCGGTACCATGCTCATGCTCTCCGTACCCCCTGCAATCATCACGTCCGCTTCCCCCAGCCGGATACGGTCCGCTGCCAGTGCAACGGATTGCAGACCGGATGCGCAGAAACGATTGACCGTCATACCGGCCACACTGTTCGGCAAACCTGCCAACAACAATGCCACGCGCGCGACATTAATGCCCTGCTCCGCCTCCGGCATGGCGCAACCGACAATCACATCGTCAATCGCCGCCGGATCCAATCCTTCGCATTGTTTCATTACAGCATGTAACACATGCACCAGCATGTCATCGGGACGTACATTCTTGAACATACCGCGCGGTGCTTTGCCAACCGGTGTACGTGCAGCGGCTACAATATAGGCTTCTTGAGTTTGCTTAGTCATTGGTTTCTCCGTGGATCATCGATCTTGGAATACGTCTAAAGTGAATCCTGTCGTAAATTTAGTTTCTCAGTGGCTTACCGGTTTTAAGCGTATGTTCGATACGCGCCTGGGTTTTTTCGGTTGCAAGCAATTCCATGAAGGCAGCACGTTCCAGCTCCAGGAACCAGTCTTCATCGACCAGGCTACCCGGTGTCAAATCGCCACCGCACATCACATGTGCCACCTTATTAGCAATCAGATTATCATGCTCGGAGATAAATCCACCTTCGCGCAGGTTAACAAGCTGACTTTGGATCGTCGCAATCCCGGTGTTACCAGCCACCGGAATTTCCCGGGCTCGCAATGGCGGGCGATAGCCTGCTTCGGCTAAAGCCAGCGCCTGCGCTTTGGCGACATGCAGCAACTCAAAACGATGCATCACCACGGTATCGGCAAGGCGCAGATAACCCAGTTCTTTCGCCTGCTCGGCGCTTTTCGCCAGTTCCGCCATTGCTACCGTCTGGAAATAATATTTCAATTGCGGAAAAGGGTCGCCGTCTTTGGCATTTTGCGCGGCTCTCATGGCAAACTCTTTACACCCGCCCCCAGCCGGCAACAATCCAACGCCCACTTCCACCAAGCCGATATAAGTTTCCAGCGTAGCCACGGCGCGGTCACAGTGCATGACAAACTCGCAACCGCCGCCCAATGCCAGCCCATCTACGGCGGCAACGGTTGGAATCATCGAATAACGCAGTGCTTGCGAAGTTTGCTGAAACAATTTGATCATTCCATCAACTTCAGCCAGTTTCTTGGCCATTAATACATCAGCAAAATCCAGCTCACGTGCCACCTGAAGCACGGTCGCCTGGGTCGACTTCCTTAATTTCTTTAAGAATGACTGAAAAGCGGTGGGTGGCTGATGTGGAGCAGGCGGCGTGCTGCCCTGTTGCACATCCGGTTTAGGCCGTTCAGTGGCCTTCTGCAAATTAGCACCGGCTGAAAATGGTGGTTCCGTTTGCCAGATCACCAATGCGCGCCAGTTTTGTTCGGCTTCTTTGATCGCCTGTTGCACACCTTCCAGTACATCCACGCCTATCGTATGCATTTTGCTCTTGAAGCTGAGAATGGCGATTTGATCGCCGGTATGCCATAGCCTTACCGCATCGGTTTCAAAGATGGTTTCGCCGTAAACCGCTTCCTCGCCGATTAACCGGTCTGGAAAAAGCTGACGTTGATACACCGGCAGTTCTGAACGCAGTTGTGTTTTTCCAGATGCCGGGGCAAAAGAGCCTTGCGCCGTGTGCACGCTTTGCGTGCCGCTTTCGGCAATTGCCGTCACCCATTGCGGTAATGGCGCTTGGCTCATGCTTTTACCGGCCGCAATATCCTCTTGAATCCAGTCGGCAATCTGCTTCCAACCGGCTGCCTGCCAAATTTCAAAAGGTCCCTGATTCCAGCCAAATCCCCAGCGCACGGCCAAATCCAGATCGCGCGTATTATTGGCAATCGTTTCCAGTTGCACAGCACAATAATGAAACAAATCGCGAAAAATTGACCACAAAAACTGCGCTTGCGGCTGCTGACTATTGTGTAATGCAGCAAACTTTTCAGCCGGGCTGCTATATTTCAGCAAACGTTTCAGATCCTCATCCACTTCCGCAGCCGATAAACGATAAGTTTGTGCCACCCGATCATGCACATGGATTTCACTTTTTATTTTTTGATACACACCGCGTTTAACTTTCTCTCCCAATGCACCAATCTCAATCAATCCTTGCAGCCAATCCGGCACAGCAAAATAAGAATGCCATGGATCTTCCGGTAAAGTATCGCGCATCGTATTGATGACATGCGCCAAGGTATCCAGACCGACGACATCCGCGGTGCGGAATGTAGCGCTTTTTGGGCGGCCGATCAGTGCACCGGTCAGTGCATCGACCAGATCAAAACCAAAATTAAAGGCCCGGCCATGATGCATCGTCGCCAGCAAAGAGAACACGCCGATGCGATTGGCAACAAAATTCGGCGTATCTTTGGCACGAATCACTCCCTTGCCCAGATAAGTCACTAGAAATTCTTCCAGATGATCGAGCATTTCTGCATCACTGGTTTTGCAGGGAATCAATTCCACCAAATGCATGTAGCGTGGCGGGTTGAAAAAATGGATACCGCAGAAACGGTGACGCAATACTTCCGGGAAAGCCTCAGCTAATTGGTTGATTGACAACCCGGAAGTATTACTCGCGAAAATGGTTTGTTCGCCGAGATATGGGGCAACTTTGGTATATAAATCCCGTTTCCAGTCCATGCGCTCGGCAATCGCTTCGATCACCAGATCGCAATCCTTGAGCAATTCAAGATGCTGATCATAATTCGCCGGTTGAATACAGGTTACTTTGGCTTTAACCGATAGCGGCGCAGGTTCCTGTTTTTTGAGTTTCTCCACCGCCTTGGTCACATTGGCGTTGGGATTATCCGCATCACCCGGTAACTCAAACAGCAACGTTTCGATGTTAGCATTCACCAGATGTGCTGCAATCTGCGCTCCCATCACACCAGCCCCCAGTACCGCCGCCTTGCGCACTAAAAAATTTTTATCAGCCAATTTCGCCTCCTGCTTGATCCGGTTATGGAATAAAACCTTGTTCATGCCGCCTATGACCGAAAGAGTACAAGCATGAGCCCCAAAGCGCAAGCTTGTTGGTTACAAGTGTATATCTTGCCCCCAAATCGCCTCTCTACAAAAGAAACCCGCGCGCAGGGTAAAACGTTATTGTTGACTCATATAAAAGTAACCGATAAAGACACCAGGTTATCCTATGGATTGCAGCTACTCCAGAATGATTCCCCATTTTGAGCAAATTTACCTGCCGCCGCAACCAGATCTCGGGGCATCATGCACTATCAGCATTAGCATCAACACGGTCCCTTCTGCCCAAACCCATTCGGATAACGACAGTGAAAGGGATGGGTGGGACCAAACCTGGCGTGTTGCTTAAGACTCATGCGAACGGGTTTCTGGGATGTGTCTGTACCAGGCTTTATGGAAGCTGATACCGTTGCCCATTGCGGAAATTTTCGAGAACATTACGACGATAGCCGTAACGGTCAAACCTTTTGGCATTCTCCGGTAAAGCTGTGGATTCGACGTTATTAACCAGAAGCACTAATATAATGACCGTTATTAATTCCCACCTTTACTTCGGTCAACATCCACTGCTGTTACCAAGCTACTACGATTTCCCCAAGCATTCCGGATATACGACACCACCAGAGCTATTTCTTCATTACGCAAAACCTGCTGGAACGGCGGCATTCCATAGGGCCGAGGATTTCCTGCTGTCGTAGGTGGGTATCCGCCATTCAACACACTGCGAATGGGATTCAATGGCGAACTCATCATCACACTCCGATTATCTGCCAACGTTGGATAAATACCCGGAACACCTTTTCCATCAGAACCATGGCACGTTTTACAATGCTTCTCATAGAGTTGTCCACCAAAATCCATATGCTTCTGCAAGCTACCTGACATCACCAAGAAACGGACGCCAGACGTATTGCCACCTTCATTCTCCGTAAATGACTTTAGATAGATTGCCATGCTGTTAATATCGTCCTGCGACAAATATTGAAGGCTTTGTTTTATAACGGTCGCCATAGGACCTGAAGCCGCGGCACTTTTTGTTATGCCAATTGTCAGCAATTCAACAATTTCTTCGATTGGCCAATCACCACTACCCGCTTCCTGATACGAGGACAAGGAAGGCGCGTACCAATTCATACCCATTATTTGCCCGCCAGCCAGCATATCATCTTGGCTAGCTCCAAACATATTGCGGCTTGTATGACAAGCATTACAATGACCTAATCCCTGTACTAAATAAGCACCGCGATTCCAAGCGTCACTTCGGGATTGATCCGGCTCATAAACACCTTCTTTAAAATACAATGTACGCCAGATGGCGAGCAGTGGTTTTAAATTATAGGGAAAGAAAATATCATTGGGTGGATTGGATTGTGAAATGGGCGGTGTTGATTGAAGATAAGCAAAAATTGCATTAGCATCTTGCCGCGTTACCTTGGTGTATTCGGTATAGGGAAAAGCAGGATATAGGAACCTCCCATCACGCGACTTACCCTGATGTAGTGCTTGCCAAAAATCTTGTTGACTCCAAAGACCAATTCCCGTTTCTTTGTCAGAAGTAATATTGGGTGTGACAAAAATACCAAATGAAGTAGATAATCGGCGTCCGCCCGCAAACGGTTGACCACCCTTAGTCGTATGGCATCCCATGCAATTACCAATGCGGGCTAGATAGGCGCCATGCTGCACTTCGATAGAGCGATCGGGTTCCTCAGCAACAGCGCCCGAAACCTGTGTTATCGAGAAAAATAATAGCGATACCATGCATACCAATAACAAAGCATCAAATTTATAATGACTTATATGATGTTTTGGCTGCAACGATGCACTAATTCAGGTAAAAGCGCATTAAATGGTCTTGGCTCTCCTGAAGCAAACTGATTTGCTAACCATTTCGCAATTGCATTGACTTCAACATCGGTCAACTGTTTAGCGATTTCAGACATACAATCCGGCACCTGACCTCGCATACTGCCTCCATTTCTCCATCCGCCTAGCTGTGCCGTAATATAAGCTCGGGGCAATCCCAGCAAACCCGGAATAGCAGGTTCTATACCCATCAAAATATCTCCATGACAGGCGCTGCATGCCGGAATATTCCTCCCTGGATAGCCCACATAAATAAGATGCTCTGCTAGTTCGATTTCTTCAGGTTGCATATGAATCTGTTCAGGTGCTAGATATGGCAACCGTAGAGAAGAAAAATATTGGGCTATTTCATATAAGTATTCATCTGACATGTTTTCCAACAGAATAGCCATCGGCTGATAATAGCGCCGACCATCCCTGAAATTTCGTAATTGATTAACAAGATATCCTTGTGGTTTACCCGCTATGCGAGGGTAATAAGCGTCGCGTCCCACTTTATCTTCAGCACCATGGCAAATGGTGCAAGCCTTAACACGTTCAGCCATCGTATCTGGTACTTCAACAGATGTGCCGCCATAAACAGATGCCACACAAGTCATGCAGAAAGGTACCAGCAAAATAAAACGCAGCATTTAGGATTTCCTTCCATATAGGTAATCAAATTAATGGAGAATGATTAGCGCATCTCTGTCATTATTTTAATCAATATCTTGAAAAGCTTTGTACTGATTCGGCCCGGCAATATCAGAGCGCTCAAAAATGTCATTGAACGACCTGTAATTCTTACGAAAGGCAAGCAATTCAGATTAGATCTGGCTATGCCTGGTAAAAATGAAACCAAGCAAACGATAGTCTTTGTCATTCGGTTAATTTATCTGATTATAAAAACTTTCCGTGAATGATCGACACATCTACTGATCGGATACAGCGCACCTACTTACTCGTCATGACCGTCTCTTTACTTCCTGCACCTTCCAGAATACGCATGACAAGATCGGATGTCGAAATACCGGATGTATATGTCAGTTCTTGAATCATTTCTGCCGGTAATGACTCGCACAGTTTGTATTTGTCCAAGCGCTCCTGCTCAGACGCGCACGCGAAGGTATAAATGTCGAAACCATGCTGTTGCATAAATTCTTTGGTGACACGCGCTGGCGTATCCGTCATTACGGCATCTACATATTTGCAAGTGGCAACAACAGCGGCACGCTCCGCTTGTTTCATGACGGGAAGTTTTCCTTTATTTTCCGTAACACGTTCATTGGAAACCACGCACACCGTCAAATGCGTACCCAATGCACGCGCCGCTTGTAAAAAATTCACATGGCCTTCGTGAAACAAATCGGCCACCATTCGCGTATACACGCGCCGTTGCGACTGATTTCGCGGCCACACTGGGATTTCCCGGTTTAACCGCACCATGGCTCGCTCCATCCACTGACGGCTACGCAATGCGAGCACGTCGTCAGGATCCTTCAAAGCAATCTGATGCGCATAACACCAGGCTTTAGCCAGATCCCCCGATAACCAGCGCTGCACAAGCCGGTGATACGCATAACAGCGCACCAGTAAGGTAAAATTTTCCAGATTGCGTGCAGATATCACGGTATCCCAGTTGGGATTTGGCGTGCGCCAATCGCCATAAAATGCCATCAGGATTTTTTCCGGTTGCCGCGGAAACCAGGCTTGGCCATATTCTGAATTGCGCTGAGTCAAATCAAACTGGGGGAAAACGGATACCCGCTGATATTCATCCGGATAACCCGGTAGTGAGAAACCGCCCACGATCTGTTTTCCTCTGGCTTGCAAGCCACAGACATCCAATGTTATTCCCAATTCCGGGTGCACGTAATCACGATAATTGGCGTAGTCAATCCGCATCGGCGATCGTTCCCACCCGGCTTGCTCCAATGCAGCACAGCAAGCATCCCAGGATTCCATTCGCACGGCGATGTCGAGATCTTTATCAAAATCCAGTAAACATCCGTTACGAACCAGCCCCAGTAAAGTACCCGCAAAAGGAAATGCCGGAATATCCAGCTTGGCTAATTCTGCGCAAGTCGTCCACAGCAACGCCTCGGCCTTTCCGGAGGCAAATAGATTCTCAGCAGCTTGCGATATTTTCAATGGCTCTTTTTGCGGCGGGATTTTTCCGGATTTAGCCAGCGTCATCAGATGATTCAGCGCGTCGGTAAAATGCGCATGCGCGGATGATAAATCCAATAAAATAAAGCTCGCGGTTCCCAGGACATGCGCCCAATGCGCTTTGTGAAAATCACTTTGCACATGTGCATAAATTTTTGCTGCATAAGCGGGAACATCTGCCGTCCGACCTGTGCGCATCGCCAATGAACACCATAATCGAGCCACATCCTGCGACAGCGGATTCTCAATTTTCAGCGGATCGAGTATTGCATCAGCGTCATTGAACTTACCGGCGGCGATTAAACCCTTCGCTTTCAATAATAATTCTTCAAGCTTCGTAGTCATTTTCAGCAATCCATTATCCTATTTTTTCACAGGCACTTAGTCGCATCCGCTCCAATATCAAGCGCAATTAAGGATTGCATTTTAACCATTATTCAATATAATAGGAATCATTCTCATTATTATTTAAATGATTTAATGGGACAAGCCAGAAAATAAATTTATTTATAGAACTCACATATTAGAATTAGGAGATAACATTATGGGAATAACCAAAACACTTCGTGAGAATCTCGGATCAGGAACTATCAACTCTACCCTCGAGTATATCGATGGCATTCCTTTTGTAGGACTTGGATCCGCCGGCTTTGATGACGATGATTTTCTCTTTATTGGTGATGACTTAGACAATTTTGACCTCATTGGCGGTGCCGGTCATGATGAAATTAAAGGCGAAGGCGGCAAGGATGTTCTGGAAGGCGGTGCTGGCAATGACATCCTGAAAGGCGGAGATGGAAATGACGATCTAGATGGGCAAGAAGGTACCGAAAAACTGTTCGGTGGTGATGGTAACGATATTCTTCGGGCAGGTGGTAGCATACCAGCCAATACACCCGTCCCCCCTGGTCAACCAGCCGGAGACTACGACAGACTCGATGGCGGCAGTGGCAAGGACACATTTGGATTTTATGGCGTAGGAACTTTTGAGATTGCCGATTTTACAATCGATGAAGATCGTTTGTTCTTTGATTCCGAGATTCTAGGAATCCATTCATTTTCTGAATTGGCGCCATTCATAACCAACGTTACCGATAACGGTGATAGCGGATTTACCGTTGAGTTTGTCGGGGGCGCGGCAACTATTGAGCTTGTTGGCGTCAACATCAATTCAATTACAACCGATATGATTGTATATACGCTCTAACAATCAGTAAAAGTCTCGCCGCTTTAGTCGGTAGCGAGACTTTATTTTCTTGCATCGGATTGATAGGAACGAAGATGCATAATCCCATCCCGTCTCTTCAGCCGCTATCCAGCACACCCAGCAAACCGGTTTTGCTCAAACTGGTTTGCTGATAAACCCAATCCATACAAAGAATGCAGCGAGCCAGAAATTATAATTTAGCATCATTTCTAGATCCCTCCTGATTTAATATAATTTTCTTAACACGATGACTGTTATAAGAATCCTCTTGAATGTAATTGTTATCACTCATTCAAATACCTATGGGCACCTCTAAAAATCCAAATTTCGTCACAACACACTTTGTTACTCTAAAAAAATGCTTCCTTACATATCATGCAGTTAAGAAAATACGGATGGTATCTGAATAGACATGTTACGAACGTAAACAGGAAAAAATATTTCTTACAATGGTACATTTACAAAAACTACCATACCTTGCCGTAAAATTCTTACGGCAAGGTATTTTCATTCCTAGATCAGTTCATTTTCATAATCTGCAATAATCTCATTGATTATCGACCGAACAGAAATTGCTCTATTAGAATTATTAGCTTGAATAGATTCCTTCAGATCTCTGATCGCATTTTCCAGCTTTACACGATGCAGTGCATCCAAACGTAGCTCGAGATCAGACAAAATGATACTGGCATACAACGATAATCTTTCCGAAGCAAGCAAAGCCTGGTTCCTATCGGAACTAAAATTAACCTCAATCTGGTTCATGCTTCGTTTTAACTGACCGAGGATACCTTTATTGATTTCACTGACGACTGAATCGGCAACTACATTTGCCAGATCACCTGTAAATTGCGCATGAAGATGACTGCTACCTGAAGGATTATCTTGGGATATAAATGCATCGACCGTACGATAGAAATATTCGCCTTCGATTTGCTGTTCCTTGGCTTTATCGATATCTGAACTCCGATTGGTAATAATACCCTCCACTTCTCGCAACACCCCAATCAGAAAACTTCTTGCCAACGGAATGATGATATTCTCGCGTGCCAGCGATAAAGAAAAACGATCATCGGCATTTTCTTTGTTGAGCGCTCGTTTGCCTTGAGCGAATGCAGACAAGATTTGATAATCGAGATCCGGGTCCCTGCCAGTCGTAATGGATTTCTTATCCGCTGAAAGTACTTTGTCTTCTCGGTTCGCTGTTTTGGCGATAGCTGTATACGCCGAATAGGCTCTATCCCATTCGAGAGCTAGCGCATCCGTCGATAAACCCACAAATTGTTCCGCCACCAGTGTCACGCGATTATAGACAACCAGGGCAAACACTCTTTGCAATGATTTATCGATTACTTGAAGTGCCTGAGCAAGTTGACTTCCACTTTTTGCTTGATCAATTGCATTCAAAACATCCTGATCTATCTTTGTCCCATAGATTTGATCGACGATTTTCGTAAGTTGCTGTAAATCATCTATATATTTCGCAGCAATTGCGTCAACATCAATAGGACTCTTAGCTCTTAATTCACTAATTACCAGAAAATTTGCAACGGCATTATCGATAATGGCAGTATGATGCACTATTTCATATTTGGCACGATTGAGTTGATTCTCGTACTTTGTCAATATTGCAGTAACTGCATCACGCGCTTGTGTGGATTTAACTGCACTCAGCTCCTTGCTTGCAGTCAATAGATTTTCCAGTTCTTGTTCCAGATTACTGCGTTCACCAGCTCCTAACCGTAACTCCAGATCCGGTAAAAAAACTCTGGCAAAGTACTTAGCACCCGCTGCTTCCGCCAACGCATGCGCACTATCTCCCGATGTTATCGCACTCGCTTGACCGTTCATTTCGGCTACCACACGAGAGATAAAGCCTTTACCTAACTCACTTACTATCTCATCAGCAACAACCTTTGAAAACTCGCCTGTCAATTGTGCTTTTATTTTTAAGCTACCTGCAGGGTTCCCCCTTGCTACCAACGGTTCAATAATTCGATAAAAGATTTCACCTTCTTTTTGTGCAATGCGCGCTTCATCTGGGTCTGTAGTGCGATTATTTAGGATGCCAGAGACTTCGCGTAACACTCCAATGTAATAGGCTCGAGCGAGAGACATCCTAATGCCATATCTGGCAGCTTGAACGGTATTGAAATCTTCGTCAGGATTGCTTTTATTTAGTGCCGTTCTTACGTTAGAGAAAAAATCATTAATATCAACATCCAGACCTGGTTTACTGCCAGCTTCAAGCGCTTGTCTATCCGCCGTCAATACTTGATTTTCCCTTGCGACGGTAGCAGAAATCGCTTGAAATGCTGCCACTGATTCATCCAACATTGCAATCAATGTGGGCGTTGTTGCGGTTTTAAACTCATCCCGAATAGCGGAAATACGGTTCCAAATAATTTGGTAAAAAACACGTTGTAAAGTCTTGTCGATCACTTGAGCTGCCAATAATGGCTCATGATCGTTTTTAATATCATCGATTGCAGCCAGAACATCGCTATCCAATGTCAAGGAATTGACGGTATCGATCTCCTGCGTCAATGTTTGTAAAGCGCCCGCATGAGCAGTTGCCACTGCTTCACCGTTAATCGGGAATTCTTTACGCAGTGTTCCAATCGTCTTGAATGCAGCAACAGCTGCTTCAATAGCCGCAACATTGGATTCTGCGGCTGCATTGCTCATAGAAAATGTAATAAAACACAAACTCACCATCAACAACCTGCTTAGTGAATTTATGTATCTCTTAAATAAAAACATTATAAAAAAGCTCCTCTAAAATTAATTTTAATAAATGCAAACGCTAATCATAATGATAATTATTACTAATAGCAATCAAAAAACTTCTTTAGTTTTATACCGCCTAAAAGTTGGCGATTAATGTTGCCCTGACAGCAATGGGAGAGCCGGGCGTAATATTAAAGTCGTTTTGTGCTGCAGCGAAATATTTCGTGTCAAATAAGTTCTCAATATTCAACTGACCGCGAAACCGTTTTGTAAATTGTGCAAACAGTGCTGCGTCAACACGGGTAAAATCAGGCAAGCTGACGCGATTAGTCAATGAAGTAAACATACTATCCCGGTGAATCACACCAAATGCTGCACCAATACTGGGCGTAATGTCATACCGGCTCCATACAGAGAATGTGTGACGGGGCAGCTCCGCAACCGAGGCGCCTTTTTTAGCAATGCCAAATATATCACCGGTAATTTCCCCAACCTGGTAGGCATAACCACCCATCACACTCCAGTTTGAAGTCAACTGACCAGCAAGGCTAGCTTCAACACCTTCGGTACGCTGTCCTTTGGTTAAAAAAGTTTGCCCTCCGACAACCGAGTTAATGACATTACTACGATCCAGTTGATACACAGAAGCGGTAAAAGCCAAATCAGGACGAATATCCCATTTGACACCAGTTTCCAGCGTCGTAAATTTTTCCGGCTTGAGTGTTTCAATAGTGACATTTAATGATGTCAGTTGGTCACCTGCTCGTGGAACATAAGCTTGGCTATAACTTGCATAAAATGAGACAGGCTCAATCGGTTTATAGATCAAACCAAATCGCGGCGCAATTAAATCATCTCGCGTCTTTAAATGATCTCTTGGACCATTCTTTTGCTGGAAATTCACTTCAAACAAGTCATAGCGCACGCCCACAATCGCCTGAAGTTTTGGCATTATTTCAATCTGATCTTGAATATAAAGTGAGGTTACATTCACAATGCTACGATTTAGAGCATCCACATCCCCACCGGCATCTCTGTTTCTAAAAGTAATCGGCACATTGGTAATCGAATTACTCAGAGGAACAAACAAGTTAGTATTGGCAAGATTATTATTAAATAAGCCTGTTTCACGCCTGTTATGGGTATCCTGGCGACCTATTTCAATCCCCGCCATCAGTGTGTGCGAAATAGGTCCGGTATTTAAGGAGTAAAGCAAGTTCGTTTGATTAAATACATTCTCACGCGTTGATGCATTGTTATATGCCCCCAGCGATACTTGTTCAGTCGAAACATTAAATCCACCATTGGCAAATACATTTTGATAAAACTTATCATAAGTTGCATAATTCGTCCGGTTCTGTAGCGTAATCCCAGAATCAAATTTATGCTCAATCAAAGAATTGAACGACAACACGTTGATGTTCGCATTGCTACGATTAGGATCTCCAAAGAATTGTGATCGACGAACATCGACCGGTCCCGTTACTTCTCCACGAGCGCCTAGAACCGAGGTAATACCCCGATCAGCAGTACGATCATCATGAAATCGCTCCATACTCGCAACCACTTTAGTCCGATGCGTTGGTTTGAGGGTTACTGTCGGGGATATTCCAAGCCGCTCCGAACTTACGCCATCACGAAAACTACCAGCATCTTCGTATACCGCATTTAAACGAATTGCAGCGACATCATTAATCACATGCCCGACATCTGCCGTCATTCTTTTTTGATTAAAAGATCCGCCTTGGAAACTAAACTCTCGCACGGGATCCCAATTGGCTTGCTTGGTAACACGATTAACAACGCCACCTGAACCGCCACGACCAAAAATCATACCATTGGCACCTTTGAGCACCTCAACACGCTCAATATTATAAAGATCGCGGTAGTACTCGACGTCATCACGGATACCGTCAGTAAAAAAATCGCCGGTCGAACGATTACCTCGAAACACGAGTGCATCGCGATTGCCCTCACCCTGCGAGACGCCAACACCGGGCACATAACGGACTGCGTCAGCAATACTTCGGATTGATTGATCCTTAATCAGTTCATTGGTTATAACCGTAATGGATTGCGGAACATCGCGCAACAAAGTATTGGTTTTCGTTGCTGTAGTGGTACTGACTGCCGCATACCGGTTGGTATTGCTGGCAGTAATCTGTATTGAAGGTAATGTGGTTACGACAGGGTCTGCTGAGGATGCCGGCACTTCCGTAAGTGCATAGCTATCATCCTGTTTCACCACTTGCAAACCAGAACCAGTGAGCAATTGATCCAAGCCCGATTTAATCTCAAAATTACCAGTTAATCCTAGCGTTACTTTTCCCTGTAATTTCACAGGATCAATAGCAAGTTTTATTCCTGCCTGTTGTGCAAACTGGATTAGTGCTTCGTGTAAGTAGCCGGCTGGGATACTATAGGTTCGTTGCGCAGATGGAGTAGCGCTATTTAATGATTCTGCAATAACTGGTTTAGACAGGAAAACTATCGTCAGACTCAGACTGATTAATACTGCACAAAAATAAATACTTCGAATAAAGCCACGGATAGTCATAATATTAGGGCGTAATTATTTTTGTAGTTTTTACCAAACCCTGGAGCAGATAACTACTATTCCAGCATGACGTATAAGGCGACAAAAGTGATCCAAAGATAAGAATGGGTCTAATAAAAGCAGTTTGGAACAGGTAAGTCCTGTTCGTAATTAGCCAAGACATCCTTGATCTCGCACAACAGGAACATTTCTGAAAATCCTCAGCAAGACAAAGCTTTTGCTGAAATCACGACAATCGACAATCGTTAATTTAAGAAAGGACCATACTATTACAGCTTCTCTTCCTTAGGCCGCAGTTTCACACATACACACTGATTGAGAAATCAAATCCGGCAGTTTGGATTTTTGCACCAGTGTCTGATCCAGAACTTGTTTAGCATGGCATGCACAAATACCGCACTGTTCAGCAACTCCCAAGGAAGCCTTCAAATCTCTCATTCGATCAGCACCCTGATAGATCGCTTCGCGTAATGCACTTTCTGTTACTCCCTTGCAAACACATACATACATATTAAATACCTTGAGATCTGTATTCAGAAAAACCAATATTTATAAAATAAACATCAAAGAATTATTACTAATGAGAATGATTCGTAATTATACAAGAATCTTTATAAAAAGCAATCCCACGCTCTTCTCCAAACAAAATTTGTAGTACCAGAAATACCGCCATTGCACTACGACGCAATTAGGACGGAAACCTGATAAAGATTAGGAATAGCTATTCCCAAGGCAGGATTGATAAACTGAGAAATGTGCAAGAGGATTGCAAAAAGCGCGAATGATTTAGTCTTAGCATGAGTAACTGGTAAAAAACAGTAGCAGTCACAGTATCAAACAAGGCCTATCAAACTTTAAATTAATCTCCCACGTCTAATTTTTCATATTGCCCTACTAAGCTTCATAGAACAAAATTCTTTGCTGCGACATCTCTTTTTGAAGAAGACTTAAGATTAACTATGATCGTTGCTACTATTCCGAAGGATCTGTAATAAAACCGATTCTTGCCATACCAGCCTTGGCTGCAATGCTCATCACTCGTGCGACATGTTCATAATGTGCCAGTTTGTCCGCGCGAATATGTAATTCTGTTTTAGGCGCCTGAGTCACCTTCGCAGCAAAGCGCGGTGACAATTGTTCCAATGTTACGGGTTCACCGTTCCAAAAAAGACTGCCATCCGCACGGATAGCCAACTCAACATGCTCTGGCTGAGTAATATTGGGAGCACTTTCAGCTTTTGGTAGATCGATTTTGACTGAATGCGTAAGGAGCGGCGCTGTAATAATAAAAATTATTAACAAAACCAACATGACATCTACCAGTGGCACCACGTTAATTTCCGCCATGGGCGCCTGACGGCCGCTATCCTGCATACTACCGAATGCCATCATTGCCCCCTTTCAACAACGGCATCCGTCATTTCTGTGACGGCTGCTGACGGTGTTTGCAGTAAAGAAACCGGCGCATCATTGTTATCACCCACAGTAATCAATATGAACAGATCATGCGCGAAAGCTTCCAGTCGCGCGAGCCAAATACGATTACGGCGCACAAAAGTGTTATAGGCAAGCACTGCCGGTATCGCCACCGCCAGCCCTAGTGCTGTCATGATCAATGCTTCACCGACAGGGCCAGCCACTTTATCCAATGTGCCCTGACCTGAAAGCCCAATTTGTATCAGCGCATGATAGATTCCCCACACCGTTCCAAACAAACCAATATAAGGCGCTGCAGAACCGGCAGTTGCGATCAGAGTCAGGCCATTCTCAACACGGGTAGCCTCCTGATCAATTCCGTTCCGCAATGTACGTGTCAGAAACTCACTGGTACCACCAGCTGCAGCCAATTTATGTGAACTGTGAATCTTGGAATCTGCCGCCGCATCAATACCCAGCTTGGCAAGCTCTGCAAATGCATTATTCGGTGCGGCATTCTTAAACTCAACATTCACCGCTTGCAGGGAATCGAAACTCCAGAAATGTTTTAAGAAAGCCTCAGCACGGCGTTTTGCAATAAGATTAGTGATACTTTTTGTGATGATCAAATACCAGCTCGCAACTGAAAGTGACAGCAGTAACACCAGCACACTGATACCAACGCCATCGATTTGGGCGAGAAAGTGAGAAAAGCCGAGTCCTTTTTCCATTGATTAATTTCCTTGCAGTACAAAATTAAAGGGTTGTAAGGCAACAGCCCGAACCGGCTGGCCATTTCGCAGCGATGGATTACATTGCCAGCTTTTCACTGCGGTTAATGCAGCCGCATCAAGACGTTCATAACCACTGCTATTAATAACTTTTGCCTCGTCAATATGCCCAGTTTCATCGAGTTCCACGCGCAGCACCAATTTACCCTCTTCGCCCATACGCCGTGAAATGGCAGGATAATCGGGCGCAGTCAATTTAGGGCAAGAAACAGACAATTCCGATGACAACGTAACTGGCCCTGTTTGCATTTGTGTTGGCGGCGCCTCAACCACAGGCTTGGATTCTTTTGCTTGTTCCACTACTGGCTCCGGTAGAGACTCAACTTGTTTCTGCTCCGATGCCACAGGTGACTGTGTTATGAGGCGCTCTTGTTTTGGCTTAACCACAGGTTTTTTTGCCGGTTGAAGTTTAACGGGTGCAGGTTCTGGCAAGGCTTTAGGTACAGCATTAGGCGGTGATGATGCAATTAACTCGGCAAACAATGTGACCATTTGTTCAGGCGGTGGAATTAAACGCTGATTCCATAGAAAATAAAATAATACAGCGTGCACTATGAGTACAAACAAAAATCCGGGTAATGAGATAAAACGTTGCCACGACCCTAAATACTCAATATTTTTCCGAGATAATGATTGCATTACAGAATAACAAATCCAGACAAACTGCTTACTTACTTGATCTAAGATGGGTTGGATGCCAGTGATTTTGCTTTTTATTTATGAACCCTAAATTACAGCCCCGCCATATTATAGTTGTTATAATATACACATAAGTTCAGGTTACGCTTTGTAATCTAATATAATAACGCAAACGATAATAATTATCAATCACTGAAACTTATACTGAATTATTTTTTAACATGCACTATCTCGCTACTTCCTTACCGACTCCTATTTGGCTATCACATCACAACGCCATCACTCTTATCGATCCAAGTCAAATATGACCAACTCAACACCCGGCTTCTGGCGGCGAATAATCTGTATGATTTATGAGTTTCTTCTTTTATTGGCCGTTTTATTTCTCGCCAGTTTTATTTTCCACCTCATTTTCAGCGATACACAAGCCACATACTTTAGACCACTGTTTCAGTTTTATCTGCTCATTATTATGGGATACTACTTTTCTTGGTACTGGACACATGGCGGACAAACGCTGGCTATGCAAACCTGGAAGATGCGTCTTGTCGCCACAGATGGCAGCAGCTTAACGAAAAAACAGGCCATTACACGCTACCTATTTGCATTAATAAGCATTTTCTTTTTTGGTTTTGGAATTATCTGGGCGCTATTTGATCGCGATCATCAATTTCTTCATGACCGGTTGGCAGGGACCCGCATCATTAAAAAAGAAAATTAGAATTAACGAAAATTTCACACTTTCAAGGGTTGTCATTAAATCTCATCCACCCACCTAATCAATGCACAGAATTTCAAACTTTGTTTTTAAGAAACAATGTATAATGAATAAATTGTTATAATTTTACTAACGCGCCAAGTTGCACATAAAGATTGGGTTCCGCAATCCGTAAAATATAAACACAAACCATACTTTCATACAGATCTTCACTCAAACAGATGCGTAGCCAAATTCTCTCAGCAACCGTTAATCTAAAACTCTTATTCAGAGAATTCACAATTCAGGCTAATAGTTTAATTATCTTAGTTGCAACGCTCTCTATTTTGATAATTGACTTACAACTACCACTGGGTGTCGCAGCCGGCGCACCCTATGCATTAGTCATATTTGCCAGCCTGTGGGTGTGTGGGATTCAATTTACCTACTTTATTGCTGCATTGGGAATTATATTCACAATAATCGGCTTCTATTTATCGCCTGGCATAGTAGTACCGATGAATATTGTTCTGTTTAATCGGGGCATTACTTTATTATTGATCATCTGTTCCGCAATCATGGTCATCAAAATCAAAAAGGCGAATATTGATATATCCAGCTTAATGTCTCAGATACTGATCGACCCAATTACCGGATATAAGAATAGACAAGCGTTTGAGTCTGAATTAGACACTGAAATACTGCGTTGCAAACGCTATCATCGAAATCTATGTGTCGCTATTATTGACATTGATCTTTTAAAGCTATTTAGTGATAACTATGATTTTAGAAATAAGAATGATTCCATTAAAAGAATCTCCCACGAGATTAAAACCGATATCCGAACATCCGATCTTTTCTACCGTATAGATATTAATGTATTTGCTATTTTATTTCATGAAACAGAATTAACCGAAGCCAAAGATGTATGTGAAGCAATTCGCAAAAAGATTTCTGCCAAGATAGATAAAAACACAGAAAACAAAATCACAATAAGTATCGGTATTGCTACGCTGAATGAAGCAGATAAAAGAATAAATTTGTGTAAACGTGCAGAAGAGGCATTATTTATTTCAAAACGTAACGGAGGGAATTTTGTTTCAACCTTGCCGGAAGTTGCCAATAAAGAAAAACCCAACGTAGCTGCTATCTTATCGCGATCAAGATCTAATTGATTAAATTTTGAGATTTTTCTCGAACAATTCCACTCTAAGGGTTGAAGCCAGGAAAGACACTATCTTGTTCAGTCCTACTCAGATACCTCAGATTTAAACAATAAAATGCATTTACCGATGCACTAGAGAAATCACTTCAGATTCTCTTATATAATTTAGCGTATCAGACAGACAAAACCTTTCGTTTCTGAGATACCCATGAGTTTAATAAATAAACCAATGGCCAAGAAAAGCAGCCATTCCTTCTCACCCAGAGTAGCCCGATTATTGCGTGAATCCGGTTGGTTGATCCTAGTGGGTGCCGCACTTTATCTCATATTGATATTTTTTAGTTATGATCGCGGAGATGCAGGTTGGTCACATAGCGGCGATTCCAATCAAATTCAGAATGCAGGCGGACATGTTGGCGCCTGGCTGGCTGATTTTCTGCTGTACCTGTTTGGCGCCTCCGCATGGTGGTGGGTCGCTTTCTTTCTCTCAGCCGTTAGCTGGAGCTACCACCGCATTGATACTGCCGGAATTTTTGACCGGCACTCCGTGTTACTCTCAGCGGGAGGTTTTTTACTGCTGCTATCTGCCAGTAGCGGATTGGAGTCGCTCAGGTTTTACACCATCAGTGTTTCGCTGCCGCTGGTGCCGGGCGGTATGCTAGGTAGTACTATCAGTCATTATCTCTCACAGATACTCGGTTTTATCGGTGCAACACTAACATTATTAATATTCATCGCAATCGGTTTCAGTCAATTTACCGGCCTATCCTGGGTACGTTTTGTAGAAAAGATCGGTGAAAGCATTGAGAATCTCTTATTACTGACAAAAGAACTATGGGAAACAAGAAAAGACAAATTTGCAGGCATTGTTGCATCGCACGTTCGCGAGAAAGTCGTCGAGAATGAAAAGAAACGCATAGAAAGCAGCCCGCTCCTGCATATTGAGCCGCCCACTACGAATATTATTAAATCGCAACGTATTGTCAAAGAAAGGCAGCCTTCTCTATTTTCTGACTTACCCGATTCGCCTTTACCCCCTCTGCATCTTCTGGATGAGCCGGAAAAAGACTTTGAAGTGCTATCCAAGGAAACCATCGAATTCACATCCCGTTTAATCGAACGAAAACTCAAGGAATTTGGCGTGGATGTCAAAGTAGTCGCCGCTTTCCCCGGTCCAGTTATTACACGCTATGAAATTGAACCGGCGGTCGGTGTCAAAGGCAATCAGGTCATCAATCTGATTAAAGATCTGGCACGTGCATTATCCGTGGCCAGTATCCGGGTGGTCGAAACCATTCCGGGAAAAACCAGTATGGGACTCGAAATCCCCAATCCCAAGCGACAAATTGTGCGACTGCAGGAAATCCTCAGTTCACAGGTATATGCCGACTCTGCTTCACCACTGACCATTGCGTTAGGTAAGGATATCAGCGGACGCCCGGTTGTATCGGATCTGGCAAAAATGCCTCATGCACTGGTAGCCGGAACAACCGGCTCAGGAAAATCCGTCGCGATTAATGCGGTCATTCTAAGCCTGGTCTATAAAACTACTCCAGATCAAACCCGCTTGATCCTGATTGACCCGAAAATGTTGGAATTATCCGTGTATGAAGGCATTCCGCATCTGCTGACGCCCGTTGTAACCGATATGCGCGAAGCCGCCAGTGCACTACGCTGGTGTGTCAACGAAATGGAACGGCGCTATAAGCTGATGTCAGCGCTGGGTGTACGCAATCTCGGCGGCTACAATCAAAAAATTCGTGATGCCGTTAAAAATGAAGAACCTGTGGTTAATCCATTTGCGCCGCCAGAAGCACCGGAGTACCTGGAAGAATTACCGCTCATTGTTGTGGTGATTGATGAATTAGCCGATTTGATGATGGTCGTGGGTAAAAAAGTTGAGCATCTGATCGCCCGCCTGGCACAAAAAGCAAGGGCATCCGGTATACATCTTTTATTGGCAACGCAACGCCCTTCAGTCGATGTGATTACCGGCCTGATCAAAGCCAATATTCCGACCCGGATTGCCTTTCAAGTATCCAGCAAGATTGATTCACGCACCATTCTCGATCAAATGGGTGCCGAGGCGCTGCTGGGCCAAGGGGACATGTTGTATTTACCGCCGGGTAGCGGCTACCCGCAGCGCATTCACGGTGCTTTTGTTGCCGATCACGAAGTACACAGAGTGGTTGAGTATCTGAAAGAGCATGGCGAACCAAACTACATCGAAGATATTTTAAAGATTGATGACGAAGAAAGCGATGCCGGTAACTCGCTTGATATTAAAAAGCCGGCAGAAGGTGAAGCAGATCCGCTCTACGACGAGGCTGTGGCTATTGTCGTCAAAACCCGCCGCGCTTCGATTTCTTTGGTGCAAAGGAATTTACGTATCGGCTATAATCGCGCAGCGCGGCTCATCGAAGAAATGGAGCGAACCGGTTTGGTTTCGTCCATGCAAAGCAACGGCAACCGGGAAGTATTGGCTCCGTCACGCGGCGAGTGATCTAATTCTCGGCGATCATGCTTAGCACCCCCCGACAACATCACAACAGGAACATTATGGTTCGTTCAAGCTGTGCCTTTTTTTTCTTGTTATTCGTTAGCCTGATACCGGTACGCGTTGAAGCGGCCGCCATCGACAGTCTAAAAACCTTCATCCAGGAAACCCGTACGGTACGCGCAAATTTTTCTCAAACGCTGTATGACAAAAACGCCCGCACCATACAGGAATCAAACGGTACCATGCAATTTGAACGCCCGGAGAAATTCCGCTGGACGTATGATAAACCGTATGAACAACTCATCGTAGGCGACGGCACGCAGGTTTGGTTTTATGATCGCGACCTCAATCAGGTTACCGTGCGGCAATTCAATATCGCTATCGGCAGCAGCCCGGCTGCGCTCCTTGCCGGTAGCAGTGCCATCGAAGATAATTTCGAGCTGATTGAACTCGGCCTGCAAAATCAGATTGAATGGCTTGAGGCCATTCCAAAAAGCAAAGAAAGCGCTTTTGAGTTTATCCAAATGGGATTTTCACCGGAAGGCGCACTTAAGATTATGGCGTTACGCGATAGTTTTGGCCAAACCACATTACTGGTATTTTCAGATCTGGACAAGAATCCCAGTTTACCGGCTGATTTATTTAAATTCATACCTCCTGATAATGCAGATGTCATCAGCGAGTGATACCGATCTGTTTTCATCCAACAAACCCAAAGCGCCACTCGCCGAACAGCTACGCCCCAAGCATCTGAACGATGTCATCGGGCAAAGCCACTTGCTCGGCGCCGGGAAGCCGTTGCGCCTGGCTTTTGAATCGGGAAAACCGCACTCGATGATTTTATGGGGTCCGCCGGGAACAGGAAAAACCACACTGGCACGTATCATGTCAACCGAATTTAATAGCGAATTCATTGCCTTGTCTGCTGTGCTGTCAGGTATAAAAGATATTCGCAACGCAATTGAACAAGCCCAATTAGTATTGCAACAAAGCGGGCGGCATACCATTCTTCTTGTCGACGAAGTACACCGTTTTAACAAATCACAACAAGACGCTTTCTTGCCGTACGTTGAACAAGGCTTGATCACTTTTATCGGCGCCACGACCGAGAACCCCTCGTTTGAAGTGAATAACGCACTTCTGTCGCGTGCCCAGGTTTATGTTCTCACTGCCTTATCCGAACAAGAATTGTCTCAGCTATTTGAACGCGCACAAAAACTGGCGCTCGGTAATCTGCAATTCTCGGACGAAGCACGACATCTCTTGATCGAATTCTCCGATGGCGATGCGCGACGCTTGCTGAATCTGCTCGAGCAAATCAGCACGGTGGCTGAAACTAAAACTAGTTCAGAAATTAGCAAAGACACTGTTCTCAATGCATTGTCGCGCAATGCCCGCAACTTTGACAACGGTGGTGACGCGTTTTACGACCAGATATCCGCCTTACACAAATCCATACGCGGATCTTCCCCCGACGCGGCACTCTACTGGTTGTGCCGTATGCTCGATGGCGGAACCGATGCCTTGTATATCGGGCGACGTTTGGTTCGCATGGCAACCGAAGACATTGGCCTGGCAGATCCCCGCGCCTTGCGCCTGGCGTTAGACGCTTGCGAGACTTACGAGCGTCTGGGCAGCCCGGAAGGCGAATTGGCATTAGCGCAAGCGGCTTTGTATCTCGCTTGCGCGCCCAAAAGTAACGCGGCCTACCTAGCTTACAATAAAGCACGTGCCTTCATTGCACATGACAAATCACGCCGTGTGCCCATCCATCTGCGCAATGCGCCAACCCAATTGATGAAAGAAATCGGTCATGGAAACGCATACCGCTATGCGCATGATTGCCCGGAGGCATACGCGGCTGGAGAAAATTACTTCCCGGACGAAATGCCGGAGGTCAGTTTTTATCAACCAACGGTCTACGGATTGGAGCAAAAAATACTGGAAAAACTGACTTATTTGCGCAATCTGGATAAGCAAGCTAAGCATAAAATATAAAGGGCATCTCTAGAAATCCAAATTTCGTCACAACACTTTGTCGCTTGAAAAAAATGTTTCCTTACATAGTATGCATATGCTGCGTAACCATTTTTTTCTCGTGCCCCGTGTTGTTTAGAACTTTGAATTTTTAGAGGAGCCCTAAAAATCATTTCAATCTACACCGGCTATTTTGGAGTTTTTGTATGTTAGATATTCAACAACTACGGACTGATCTGGATACTGTCACCCGGCAGCTTGCCAAAAGAGGTTATGCCTTTCCGACCGAAGCGTTTAATGCCTTAGAGGCGGAACGCAAAACCATTCAGACCCAAACTCAGGAGCTGCAAGCACAGCGCAATGCGGCATCGAAAAAAATCGGTAATGCCAAGAGTAAAGGGGAAGATGTTTCGGTCATAATGGCCGAAGTAGCGCATCTGGGCGACGCGCTAAAGCAAGCCGAGACGCAATTGGAGCAAATTCAGAACAGCTTGCAGAAAATATTGCTCGAAGTCCCTAACCTGCCTCACGACAGCGTTCCGGAAGGAAAAAATGAAGAGCATAATCAGCAGATTCGCCGCTGGGGCGAGCCGCGGCAATTTGATTTTGCCATCAAAGATCATGTCAGCATCGGTGAAGGGCTAGGACTATTGGATTTTGAAACGGCTGCGAAACTCAGTGGCACACGATTCAGCCTGATGAAAGGCGGACTTGCCCGTTTACACCGCGCACTCGCTCAATTCATGCTGGATACCCATACGCAGGAACACGGCTACATGGAAGCGTATGTACCCTATTTGGTTAATCGGGAAAGTTTACGCGGCACGGGTCAATTACCCAAGTTCGAAGAAGATTTGTTTGCAGTCAACGCCAGTGGTGTAGATCATTCCGGGGCAGCCAATTCACCGGAGTTTCATCTCATCCCAACTGCAGAAGTACCTATTACCAATATGGTGCGTGATGAAATCGTACCACTGCAATCCCTGCCGCTAAAATATGTTGCACATACACCGTGTTTTCGTTCCGAGGCGGGCAGTTATGGCAGGGATACGCGCGGCCTGATCCGCCAGCATCAATTTGACAAGGTTGAACTGGTGCACATTGTTCACCCCGATCAATCCTATGAAGCTCTGGAGCAATTGGTCGGTCATGCGGAAAAGATTCTACAGAAATTGGCGCTCCCTTATCGCGTCATGGCACTGTGCACGGGTGACATGGGCTTTTCGGCGGCGAAAACGTACGATATTGAAGTCTGGCTACCGGCACAAAATACTTACCGGGAAATTTCCTCATGCAGTAACTGTGAAGCATTCCAGGCACGGCGCATGCAAGCACGCTTTCGCAATGAAAATGGGAAACCCGCGCTGCTGCATACATTGAACGGTTCCGGGCTGGCTGTGGGTCGCACGCTGGTGGCGGTGCTGGAAAATTATCAGAATGCGGATGGCAGTGTCTCCATTCCGGAAGTTTTACGTCCTTATATGAATGGCCTTGACCAACTCGGGAGAACCGGAGGAGAATGAAAAACGAAGTATCTTTTAATATTTTATAGGGTTCATCATCATGCACAATGAAAATACCAGCAAGCCAAACAACAGTGATATGGAAGCGTTAGAAGCTGAAGTTCGTGAGGCGGTAGCCAATGGTTCACATATTCAGGATATCGTACACCGTTTAACGCTGAAAGCAATGAACGCGCAGCGTGTTGATCTGGACTCCTTACAGCGGATCATCACTGCCGTCATGCAAGGCGCGCACGACGGCGCTTCGCAACAGTTACAGCAAGCAACCAATCAGGCGCATGCTGCAAAAACACAAATCACTGAAGCAGTCTCTGGATTGGATTCAGCGCTGGCAAAATTTGCCGAAGCTTCCAAGCTCGCCATTGAAGAAGCGGCAGGGCAGGCAAAAAAATTCTCTGATACAGAATTGGCACGCACCCGTTCTGACCTGGAAAGCCTGGAAAGCCTGTTCCTGGATACGCTGCATCACACAGCCACAGCCGCACAAGGGTTGATTGCCGATGTTCTGCTCGATTTGAGCCACCATGCCAAAAATACTGGCACTAATGTGGGATCGCAGTTGAAAGAAACATTGGCCACTTTCGCGCAGCAGATCGCTTCGGTGGGACATTCTCAAGTGGAAGCAGGTACCAGTTTGGCACAAAAGACCGCTGATTTTGTTAACAAATCTGCGAGCGGTGTGCTATCTGGAATCAAGGATCAATCCAAAACCGGCAAGCACTAAAGCAGCCGGTTTAACCGTGATCTTCGCCGCCCAACGCATCGATGACGTCGGTGATGAGCTGGCTCAACTCACCCGTCATAATGGCAAAGTCACTGGCAAATAACTCTTCATCCGATTCGGTAGATTCTTTCAGGATATCCAAAGGTGTAATCCGCCGAAGTTGAAGATTGTCCTGCAAAACAAATGAAATTTTGCTGTTCCAGGTCATCGCCAATTTGATCACTCGCTTTCCTGCCCGGATATGCCGCGTTGTTTCTTCGGCTTCCAAAACATGGCGGGTATATTTGACCGTTGCTTTTTCATCACTCATGCCTTGCAGTTCACAATCGCGATCAATCGTAAAAATGGATGGCAGGTCATCGCCGGACAGCCATCGCGTCATGGCCGAAGCAGGCGAAATTTGCGTATCCAGCGGCTCCAAAGCCAGGCCATTCAACGATTTCAGCAGTACCTCAACGAATTCATCGGCTTTGGTGGGACTCGCCGTATCGATAACCAGCCGGTTATTGACGCCATCAATCCAGGCATACGTCTTATGGCGTTGTGTAAAGGCACGTGGCAACAACTCAATAATCGTTGCTTCCTTAATGTCTCTAACCTGTTTCTTGCCCGGCTTGTAGCCCTGCGTTTGTTCAATTTGCGCAAGCCGGGATTTGGCATGTTGATTAATCACCCCGGCCGGCAATAATTTCTTTTCAACCCCCAAAGCGACCAACCACTGCTGGCCATAAGCATGCACAAAACTCTCTTTTTCCTCGCGCGGCACAACCCAACCACGGCTTTGCATCTCCATTTGCATGCAGGGTTGCAAGGCACGCTGTGAAAGTACCTCCTCGAGACTATTCAGTGTTATATTTCCGCTGGCGATACGATATGCTTGTAAGTTTCTAAACCACATAATTTTACTCAATTAATCGATTGTATTTAGCAATTCTCATTGCATGAAAAAAGTTTACTCTGCCAACAATTTGATGGAAGCACAGATAGTACTTGATCTGCTCGAACACGCCTATATTCCGGCGCAATTATTTAACCAACACGCGCAAAGCGGCATGGGGGAAATACCCTTCACGCATGCCTACCCGGAAGTTTGGGTCATGCGTGACGCAGACTATGAGCGCGGCAAACTTGTGATTGAAGCCTACGAGAAAGCTCCGGTGGCGACAGGAACCGTACACTGCCCAGCTTGCGGTGAGGAAAATCCGGCGAATTTTCAGTTGTGCTGGAAATGCGGGGGTGGTTTGGAGGTTGCGTTGCACCAAGATCATATTCGCAACTAACTTTCGTGCTAAAGAAAAATATTCTTTTGAAGTTATTTTGCACCATTTGGAAATTCAAGAAATAGTCATGACAAATAAATTTGCTTCGACATCTCAGCCTCACATCGCCATTTTTCACGTTGACTCTATTCCAGCTAATACCTTCGCAGACTTCACGCAATTGATTTCTTGCGACGAACTAAACCTTCAAATTGAATCACATGAAGAAAGTGGACCATATGCCACATTAGAGTGGCTGCTCCCAACCGCTGTCATCGTTTACATCAGCAAATCCTACTTCGATGGCTTTCTTAAAGAAATGGGAAAAGATCACTACAACTTACTGAAAGCAGGTTTCAAAAAGCTATCAGAAAAGATTATTGGACCATCAGCACCTAAAATCACTTTGCTTGGGTCATCTGGAAAAATCTCTAAGGAGCAACTTTACTCGCTTGTATTTTCCGTCCTGGCCGAAATTGATTCTGAAATTAAATTCAAGCTGCTTATTTCAACCGACTCATCTCAAGAGGAATACGAACAAGGTATTCAAGCATTCTTGGCATTTCTATATGATTTCCATTTGTATAAGCTAGATTCAAGAATGATTGAAATACTTAATTCTGCACGAGTAATAAATGGTGTAATTCTCTTGGCTTTCAATCAAGAAACCAAAGCAATCGAGGTAATTGATCCAATTTCAAATCGATTTCCACCCAATGAGGCATAGCGCTGCAGTGTAATGCAGTAAAATAAAGTGAATTTGCGAACCTCAATAAGTAACTTCACTGATTAGTGCTTTGGTTCTTATCGTTACCGCAACAAATTGCGATTGTATGACAGATTGGTTTACCATCCCTTCCTCGTTTTCATTCTTCCAAATTCAACTCCATGCTGCCATCGATAGAACAACGCCTCGCCAAAGAACTGGCTGTAAAACTGACACAAATTCTATCCACCGTTAAATTATTGGACGAAGGCGCCACCGTGCCTTTTATCGCCCGCTATCGCAAAGAAGCCACCGGTGGACTGGATGACGTGCAACTGCGCTTGCTGGAAGAGCGCTTGCACAGTTTGCGTGAACTCGAAAAAAGGCGGCTTGCGATCATTTCGGCGATCGAAAAGCAAAACAAAATGACCCCGGAACTACTCGATGCCATCACGCATACCGAAGACAAAGCTCATCTGGAAGATTTGTATCTGCCGTATCGCAAAAAACGCCGCACCAAGGCGCAAATAGCCCATGAAGCCGGTTTGCAAGCGTTGGCGGATTCATTGCTGAATAACCCGAGGCTCAATCCAGAAACCGAAGCGGCCAAATATCTTAAAGCGCCTTTCACTACCGAGGAAGGCGACAATCCCGGCGTTGCGGATACGGAACAGGCGCTGGAAGGCGCACAGCATATCCTGATGGAACGTTTCGCCGAACAGGCGCCGTTACTCCAGACGCTACGTGAATATCTGCGCAGGCATGGCATCCTGACTGCCAAAGCCGCCAAGGACAAAAAAGACAGCGACACCAAATTCACCGATTACCATGATTATGCGGAAGCGATCAGCAAAATCCCGTCGCATCGCGCGTTGGCTTTGCTGCGCGGTGAGCGCGAAACGGTTTTGAAGTTAAAGCTGCACTTGGATTCCGAAATCGAAGAAAAAACGCGCACGACCGCGCTCAACCCGTGCGAGCTGTTAATCGCCCGGCAATTCAGCATCCACGATCAAAAGCGCCCGGCAGATGCCTGGTTGATCGATACGGTTCACGCGAGCTGGCGCACGAAAATCTTTGCGCATCTGGAAACCGAGTTCATGAGCAATCTGCAGGAACGCGCCGAAACCGAGGCGATTCAGGTGTTTGCACAAAACCTCAAAGCCCTGCTGCTGGCCCCGCCCGCCGGTCCGCGCGTCACCATCGGCCTCGATCCGGGGCTACGCACCGGCGTAAAAGTCGCGGTCGTGGATGCCACCGGGAAAGTATTGGCCACCACCACCATTTATCCGCACCCGCCGAGAAATGACTGGGACGCTGCGCTGCAGACGTTAAAGCAATTGGCTGAGCAGCATCAGGCAACGCTGATTGCGATTGGCAACGGCACGGCATCGCGCGAAACCGATCATCTGGCCAAGGATCTGATTAAAAAATACCCGCAACTCAAACTCACTTCAATCATGGTATCCGAAGCCGGTGCCTCGGTGTATTCCGCTTCCGAACTCGCTTCTGAAGAATTGCCGGATCTGGACGTGTCGCTGCGCGGCGCGGTGTCGATTGCACGCCGTTTGCAAGATCCGCTGGCTGAGCTGGTCAAAATTGATCCCAAATCGATTGGCGTCGGCCAGTATCAGCATGATGTCGACCAGAACAAATTGGCGCGGTCACTCGATTCCGTCGTGGAAGACAGCGTCAACGCCATCGGCGTCGATGTGAATACCGCTTCTCCGGCGTTGCTGCGCTATGTCGCCGGTCTCAGCAGCAAGATCGCGCACAATATCGTCACGCTACGCAACACCAAAGGCAGGTTCGTTAAGCGCACAGACTTGCTGAAAGTCCCCAGCCTGGGTGAAAAAACCTTTGAACAAGCCGCCGGATTCTTGCGCATCGCCAACGGCACGAACCCGCTGGATGCTTCCGCCGTGCACCCGGAATCGTACCCGCTGGTCGAGCAAATCCTCCGTGACGTCAAATTGGATGTCCATGGATTGATCGGCAATCAACCGGTGCTGAAATCCATCCGCCCGGAAAAATACGCGAACGCGCAATTCGGCCTGCTGACCGTCAAAGATATCCTGCACGAACTCGAAAAACCCGGCCGCGATCCCCGCTCCACCTTCAAAACCGCCACGTTCAAGGAAGGCATTGAAACGATAAAGGACTTACACCCCGGCATGGTGCTCGAAGGCGTAGTCACCAACGTCGCAGCCTTCGGCGCGTTTGTCGACATCGGCGTGCATCAGGATGGACTCGTGCATATCTCCGCGTTGGCGGATAAGTTTGTCAAAGATCCGCATACGGTTGCCAAGGTGGGGCAAGTGGTTACCGTCAAAGTGCTGGAGGTCGATGAGAAGCGCAAGCGGATTGCGTTAACAATGCGGTTGGTTGATAGTACCACTACTGAATAATGACAATCATTTTATAGATCTAAGGAGAGAAAATGTTATTTGGTCTACTGATTGGCGTATTGCTATCTCTGATCGCATTTACTATTGCTCTTGCAATAGGCGAAAACATTCCATTCCTTCAAATAGCCCAAGCCACGGGCTCTATCGCCATCGGCATCAGTGCGATAGTCGCCTTGAAATTATACTTGACCACGATCAAGAGACACAAATCAGAAGATTTAAGAAAAGCATCACAGGAGTACCTTCAGGAAGCAATAAAACTTCTGGAGAGAACATACGACATTTTCACCGACAAAGGGACAAACACGGATCCTCCTCGTAATAACCGCTTACTATGGCTTACAACCGCCCGCATGTTTCTTCGCTACTACAGAATCAGAGATAAGATAGACCAAGAAGACCACAAGGAAATTGTGAAGGAGCACGAAGAATATTGGAGGTTCCAGCTGTACAACATACTTGAGCGGAATAAGATAAATTTCAGCATCGCGTATTTCCAGCCGAGCGGGAACATGTATGGGGGAGACCCCATACAGCGGGATTCAATTGGAGTTATTTTTGATTTTGCTCGATGGTATGACGACACCGAAGATCCATTGAAAAATATAGACGTTATAACAATGTATGCAAAAGGCGCAGTACCAATTGATCAGTTAGGTGTTAAAAGTTTCATTGAGCAGTATGAAAAATATACTGCAAAAATTAATGCTAGAAAGAAGGAGCTGGGCTATGACTCCTAATACTACACCGCTCCACTCGATAATGGACCCGTGAAGCGAGGTAGGGTGGATCAGCGAAACGCCATCCACCAACAACACAGATGCTGCGGAGAGAATAAAAATAGTCGGTGATGAAAAATTGATCTCCTTCAACACTCCTTAATAACACAACGAATTTCCGGGAATCACCACCTTCAGCCTGCAATAGGTTGCGGAACTCGATCAGAATGGCACTTTTCCGCGAAGCCTGGTTGCATGCGATGTTTCCGGCACTGGAACGCCGACACTTCAGAGCGAGGCTTATGTGTCTGGATCTATGATTTACGCTTCAAATTCTCAGAACTACCGTCTTCTTTCCGCTACGGCGTGTGTCGCCAGAATTATCACTCCGACAGGCAAATGTTCCGGCAGCGGAGATTGCTCTCTGTTGATTAACAACGCAGCTACAAAACACACATTTCACGATAGAATGTGCCGGCTACACAAGCATTATCATTCAGTTTATGATGTAATTGCCATCACACAAGGAGACGATCATGGCAAAAGGACAGCAACGCAAAAACAAAGAAGCGAAGAAGCCTAAAAAGGAAGCGCCGAAGTAATCAAAAAACTAAGGTTGTGAATCAAGAAAATTTTTGCTGCTTCATTTTTGATTCACGACTTAGATCCTGGCGGCTACTGAAATTCATAATGGTAGAAATTGCAGATAGAAACAGGAAATGTCGTTGCTCTATTAGTAATCTATCTAAATCTAATTAGGCATCCAAAATGCGTCCAATCTTCACCATTCATGCGGGAGAATACCTTGTTGCAAACGAACTTGAAAGATTATTTCCTCACCTGAGGATCTGGGTTCCATCCAAGGATACTGGCATTGATCTACTTGTCACTGATACCAGTCAGAATAAGCTCGCATCACTTCAAGTAAAGTTTTCCAAAGATCATCTTGCAACAGGTATAGAGCCGAGAGCAACACCAGAGATAAAATCCGGTGGATGGTGGACATTCAAGAAAGACAAGCTTGAATCTTCACCAGCAGATTATTGGGTTTTAGTCTTATCCGAATTTACAACACGTAAGTTTGATTTTTTAATTATTCCACCGCAACAATTGGCAACCAGATATGCCAGATTCGTAAAGACCGAGACAAATAATATACAGACTTACTTTTGGGTAACTAGAACTAGAAAATGTTGGGAGACTCGTGGTCTCAAAAAAATTGATCTAACCAATGTTTGTACAGACCAATTTGAAAGCGAATCACGCGATTTCACAAGATATCTAAATGCCTGGCCGTTCATCGATGCCTAATCTGTTGACCTCTCACGACCTCTCTCGGTAATTCACAAAACATCCGGTGCAATGCGCTTCGCTGATCGACACCCTGCATTCGCGCATTACTTCAACAACGGATGATCCTTCGGCAGTTGTTTGGCATACCACATCGTCAGTTTATGCCGCATGGTCTTCTCGGCGACTTGGTCTTCCGGTAACGGCTGCATGACTTTATCGTGTACCAGCAGGCGATAAATGTAGAGCAGTTTCTCACTCGCCGAATCGGTTGCTTCAAACTCGACCACGCCCCGCCCTTCCGCATACTTCACACCGGCCAGCATGGCTTCCTTGAATAAGGCGGCTTCATTTTTCAGTTTTTTCATGACGATCCTCGTTAGGTACGTGTAATCAGCGGAATGGTTCGATCTGAAAATACAGTGAATTTCATTTTATAATCAGTGCTATAAAGCAGTATACCGACTAACTTCCTGAGCAAATCGACGAAAGTCTTGCAAAGAATTTTGGCAAATTGCATACACAATTTCCCAATTTACCGCCTCATAGTGATGCACGGCGATATTTCTAAAACCGATCGCTTTTTTTAATTGCTCGCAGGTAGTTTGCGTAATAGCACCCAGTTCATGCAATGTGGTAAACACTTCCCCCATAGTTTGCGGAGAGGGTTGATTGGCCGTGCTGATGATGTGGCTGCCGATATCAACACAAAGCTGCACCGCTCGGGTGAGGTTAATAACCAAAATATCCTGCAGATCCAGACTCTGAATCAACACATTGATATTATCCGGTTTCTTGTCATCGATGCGCTGAATGCAGCGTCGCAACGACTCTAACTTTTCAGTAAGGATCACCCGATCCATCGATTACGCCTTTCAGTCAATATTCTCTGATGCAATGGAAGAAAATCAGCGACATTCAGTAAATGCCGCGTTAACAAATCCGCATAGGTAGTGTCGCTACCAATCAACCGGGTACCTTTGAACACCTGTCCCGTGATCGGTTCTGGCACGTGGTACAGATCGACAATATCGACCGGACAACCCAATTCGGCGCCAATGGTTTGTATTAGTTGCAGCTTGAAGTCCGCGCTGAGTGGCGCTTGTGCCAATATGCCCAGATCGATGTCACTGTCCGGACGCGCGTTGCCAGTCGCTTGCGAGCCAAACAATATCGCCAGTTTGATTTGCGGATATTGCGACAGTAATGCGATTAATCGGCTATGCACCCGCAACTTTCCCCCACGAATCGCGCAAGGTGACGGCGCGGTTAAATACCGGTTTACCGGGCTCCATATCAATGCGATCGGCGATGAAATAGCCGTTGCGCTCAAACTGAAAACTTTGTTCAGGCTGCACATCACAGAGTGATTGTTCCACATAGGCAGTGATGATTTCCTTTGAATCGGGATTTAACGATGTTTTGTAATCTTTGTCGCCGCTATCCGGATAGGGATCAGTAAACAAGCGGTCATACAGGCGTATTTCCGCCGGTTGCGCGTGCTTGGCGGATAGCCAGTGGATATTGCCTTTGACTTTGCGACTTTCCGATCCGGGGGTTCCACTCTTGGTATCCGGGTCGTAGGTGCAATGGATCGCCTCAATTTCACCCTGCGCATTTTTATCGACTTGCACGCATTTGACGATAAACGCGTAACGTAACCGTACTTCAGCGCCGGGAGATAAGCGGAAATAGCCTTTGGTGGGCACTTCCATGAAGTCATCGCGCTCGATATACAGTGTTTTGGAGAAAGGAATCGTGCGTTTTCCCCATTCCGGTTTTTGTGGATGATTCGGCGCAAAGCAATCTTCTTGGTGATCTTCCGGATAGTTGTCGATGATCAGTTTCAGCGGCTTGAGTATGGCAATGCGACGCACTGCACATTCATTCAGATCTTCACGCAAGCAGTCTTCCAATATGCTCATATCAATCCAGGAATCCGCCTTGCTAATACCGATGCGGTCGGCAAATAACCGGATGGAGCGCGGCGTGAAACCACGGCGGCGCACACCGGCAAGTGTGCTCAAGCGAGGATCATCCCAGCCGTCCACCAATTTGCTTTCCACCAGTTCAATTAATTTGCGTTTGCTCATCACGGTGTAGGTCAAATTGAGGCGGGCAAATTCGATTTGTTGTGGATGGCACGGCACTTTGCCGACCAGTTGATCCAATACCCAGTCGTACAATGGCCGGTGATCTTCAAATTCCAATGTGCACAAGGAGTGCGTAATTTTTTCCAGTGCATCGGAAATACAGTGCGTATAGTCGTACATCGGATAAATGCACCATTGGTTGCCGGTGCGCTGATGGTGTACGTGGCGGATACGGTAAATCACTGGATCGCGCATGTTGATGTTGGGCGAAGCCATGTCGATCTTGGCTCTCAGGACATATTGACCGTCCGGAAATTCACCGGCTTTCATACGCCGGAACAAATCCAGATTTTCTTCGATTGGACGGTCGCGGTAAGGGCTGTTTTTACCAGGACTGGTCAGCGTGCCGCGCATCTCGCGAATTTCCTCCGCCGTAAGACCCTCAATATAGGCTTTTCCCTGATGGATCAGATATTCGGCAAATTCGTATAATTGAACAAAATAATCCGAGGAATAATAAAGATGTTTGCCCCAATCAAAACCAAGCCAGGAGACACTGTCACAAATCGAGTCGACATACTCTTGCGCTTCCTTCTCCGGATTGGTGTCGTCAAAACGTAAATGACACACCCCGCCATAATCATGCGCAATGCCAAAATTAAGGCAGATACTCTTAGCGTGACCAATGTGCAAATAGCCATTGGGTTCGGGCGGGAATCGTGTTTCCACGCGCCCATTCCATTTACCGGTACGGTTATCCTCATCAATAATATTCCGAATAAAATTGGAAGATACTGACTCAATAGGTAAATTAGTTTCGGATTTCTCTTTCAAAGCTCGTCTCTCGGCATGTAATTGATATGTTACTGTAAAATACCACACATGGTATCTAATTATCAGAAGTTCGCTCGCATTGATTGTTCGGATGTCATCAGTGCGTCTTCCAGCAGATTATAGCGACGATTAACGTAAAAGCCACCACCCTTGAATAGACTACTCGCCACGGCACGCTTCAGTTTAGGGCCCATCTTTAGCCAATCATAAAATAACTCGTTCTAAATTTGACTTTTACCCGTGTCTGACATAGAATTCCCGGCTCTTTTTGATATAAGCAGGACAGGTTTTCGTGAAAACATTTTCAGCCAAACCGCACGAAGTAAGTCATGACTGGTTTGTCATTGATGCGACCAATAAAGTACTTGGTCGGCTTGCTTCGTTAATTGCCCATCGTTTACGTGGCAAACACAAGCCCATCTTTACACCGCATGTTGATACCGGTGATTATATCGTCGTTGTCAATGTCGATAAATTGCGTGTAACCGGTAATAAAATGGACGATAAAATCTATTATCGCCATACCGGTTACCCAGGTGGAATATATGAAACTAACTTTCGGAAAATGCATGCGCGCTTTCCAGGCCGCCCCCTTGAAAAAGCGGTTAAAGGTATGTTGCCTAAAGGACCGCTGGGATATGCGATGTTAAAGAAACTTAAAGTATATGCGGGTGACGAACATCCTCATTCTGCTCAACAACCTAAACCACTTGAAGTTAGAGCTTAATTTATGACCACTCAATATAATTATGGAACCGGTCGGCGCAAAAGTGCTGTTGCACGCGTTTTTATCAAGCCCGGCAAAGGTGAAATCATCATTAATAACAAACCAATTGATGATTTCTTTTCACGCAAGACCGGCCGCATGATTGTAAGACAGCCACTTGAGTTGACAAATAACACTACCTCATTTGATATCATGGTAAACATTCATGGTGGTGGTGAATCAGGCCAGGCAGGTGCAGTACGCCATGGCATCACACGTGCATTGATTGATTATGATGCAACACTGAAACCTGTATTAAGCAAAGCTGGTTTGGTTACCCGTGATGCACGGGAAGTTGAAAGGAAAAAAGTTGGCTTGCGTAAGGCGCGGCGACGCAAGCAATTCTCCAAACGATAATTCTTTATTCTTGTTTGAATATAAAAAGCCGCCTCTTGTCAGGCGGCTTTTTTATTTCAAAATTTACAAATAGACATACATCTTCTGAAAAGGACAACAGGAATCACGATGATCAATGTAGGCATTGTTGGTGGAACAGGTTACACGGGCGTGGAATTACTGCGTTTACTGGCACAACACCCAAAAGTCAAAATCAAGGCAATTACTTCACGCAGTGAAGCTGGCATGAGTGTCGCCGAACTATTTACTAATCTGAGAGGACATATTGATCTCAAATTCAGCGATCCAACCGATGCCAAGCTCAATAAATGTGATCTGGTATTCTTTGCCACACCCAATGGTATCGCAATGCAGCAAGCCGAATCCCTGCTGAAAGCAGGCGTTAAGATCATCGACCTGGCCGCTGATTTTCGTATCAAGAATGTAACTGAATGGGAGAAATGGTACGGCATGCAGCATGCCTGCCCTGATTTGGTCGCTGAAGCGGTATATGGGCTACCGGAAATTAACCGTGAGCAAGTAAAGAATGCACGCCTGATCGCCAATCCGGGCTGCTACCCAACGGCGGTACAACTTGGTTTTTTGCCGCTGATAGAAGCGGGAATCATTGATATGGATCACCTCATTGCCGATGTCAAATCGGGCGTATCCGGTGCAGGCCGGAAAGCCGAAGTACATACGCTGCATGCTGAAGCATCCGACAATTTCAAGGCCTATGGCGTTCCAGGACACCGGCATCTCCCCGAGATTAAGCAAGGTCTTGCCAATGTAGCCAAGCGGCCGGTCGGTCTGACATTTGTTCCGCATTTGGTGCCAATGATACGCGGTATCCATGCGACACTTTACGCCAAATTAACCAGCCAAACAGATTTACAAGCACTCTACGAGAAACGCTATCAGAATGAAGCTTTTGTCGATGTGTTACCCTCAGGTAAGCACCCAGAAACCCGCTCGGTGCGTGGTTCGAATATTTGCCGTATCGCCGTACATCAACCGCAAAACAGCGACACGGTCGTGATACTATCCGTAACTGATAATCTGGTAAAAGGCGCGGCAGGACAAGCAATACAAAATATGAATATTATGTTCGGACTACCTGAAACGCTCGGCATTAACCAAATTCCACTCTTACCGTGAGGTGCTATTATTTCTGATGAAAAAAATCTGATTCTGCTTACAGCAGAAAGACCTACATCAAATCGATACAGGCAACCTTGTTATGATCATCTACAGTCTCGACTGATAGATCTCATCGGTTTATCCTGCATGAATCACGCACGACTGAACCAAACATCCTGTGCAGATAAATTGAATATCCATTTATAGAGCGCCAAAGCAGGTGTATAAGTTTTTTCAAAAAAAACCAAAGATTCTTTCTCCTCGCGTTGTCGTGCGCCCGCATCTGTCATGGCAATTTCTTCTAACCGCTACTGTTATTTGCTGCTCATTCTTAACTTTGCTGTCATGGGGTATGTACGAAGCCGGCAGCCAATCAGTGAATGCGCAAGATGGCATAGATCAAGAAAAATTGGCGTATTCCAATGATCCAGGAACTTGCAGACAAACAAAAAAACAAAAACTATGCAACCAGATTGGTGATTTGATACAGCAATTACAAATCAGCAACACCGCCAATGAGAATCTTGCTGAACAAGTAAAATCACTTGCTAACGAGAATGATCATTTGATGGAGAAACAGGTATTTTTCCAGCATCTCATAGCCAGCAATACAAAAAACGGTCTTTCAATTTATCAATTTAGTTTGAAAGAAACACAGACTCCCGGCAAATATCGCTATGCGCTGACACTCATCCAAGGTGGGGAAAGGCCTAATGACTTCAAGGGAAACTTAAGATTCCAGGTTAAGCTGCTGCAAAACAATCAAAGTAAAATTATACCGCTCACCAACAAAAACGCTACGAAAGATTTCCCTGCTAATTTCAAGTTTTTTCATAGAATGGAAGAAAGCTTCAACGTACCACCTGATACCATTGTAGAAAACTTGCAAGTGCAAATTTATAAAAATGATGACAACAAGGTCATATTAACCGAAACTGTGCAACCGGCATTGTGAAGGAGAAGAAACATGTTCGGTAGAAAAAAGAAAAAAACGCTTCACCCCCACATCGATACCTTGATCGGTGCAAACACTCATATCACAGGAGATATTAATTTCTCAGGCGGCCTGCGAATTGATGGACATATTTCCGGTAATGTCATGGCAACCGATGATGAACACAGCACACTGGTACTCAGCACCGAAGGTAGCATAAAAGGCAAAATAAAAGTCGCCAATGTCGTTATCAATGGTACAGTAACCGGCCCTATTCAAGCACAAGAGTATTTGGAATTACAAGAGAAAGCAAAGGTATATGGTGATGTTCAGTATGGTTCTTTAGAAATCCAACTGGGCGCTTCAGTTGAAGGAAAAATGATCCATCAGAACAAACCGGACGCTGAGAATGCGCAACAGTCCGAGAAAATGATAACATTATTACCATCCGCAGCAGAAAAGCAACCCATCTCCATAGAAAATGATGCGTTATAATGAAATGCGCGATGAGCTATTGAGTATTTTAAAAACCTGTCGGTAAGAACAACTATGAAACTATAACTGTAGGAACTACTATGAACACTGAAACTAACACTGACACTCCTCTCTTGTTTACTGAAAATGCTGCATATAAAGTTAAACAACTCATTGAAGAAGAAGGAAACAATAATCTTAATCTTAGAGTTTTTATCAGTGGCGGTGGCTGCTCTGGTTTTCAATATGGTTTTACTTTTGATGAACTGATCAATGAAGATGACACCATTATGGAAAAAAATGGTGTAAAACTGCTGGTTGATCCAATGAGTTTCCAGTACCTAATCGGTGCCGAAATTGACTATCAAGAAAACATACAAGGCGCCCAATTTATCATCAAGAATCCCGGTGCTACCAGTACTTGCGGTTGCGGATCATCGTTCTCCGTATAAGCAATCTGCATTAATACGCATAAATTCAGGCTGGATAAATCGCTCCCAGAATTCTGTCTCCTTTGGCGCCGGTAACAGCAGCAAAACTTCCAGTTTTACCCAATATCGTTTGCTGTGCCAGCCAGGCAAATGCAAAGGCTTCTACCCAATCTGCCGCCACACCCAATTGATCAGTTAGCGCTACTGTCTTCCCTGGAATAACATCAATCAAGCGATCCATCAGTAAAGTATTATGTGCGCCGCCACCACATATATAGACTTCTTCAGCAGTCGAACAGTACTCAAGTATCGATCTGGCAATTGTTAGGGCTGTTAACTGCAGCAATGTAGCTTGCACATCTTCCGCTGTCTCATTACCCAGTAATTTTTTCTCCAGCCATTGGACATTGAACAAATCCCTTCCAGTACTTTTTGGAGGCTGACGCAAGAAAAATTCGTCCGACAAAAATGCTTTCAGCAAAGCAGGAATGATCCGGCCTGTGGCTGCCCATTGTCCTTTGCTGTCATATGTTTTTCCAGTATGGCGCAAACACCAGGCATCCATTAGGAGATTTCCTGGGCCGCAATCGAAGCCAATGATTGGAAGATAGGGATCAAGATTGGTTATATTGGCGATACCTCCGATATTGACGATAACGCGATGGTGCTCTGAATGCTTGAAAATAGCTTCGTGAAAAGCCGGAACCAAAGGAGCACCCTGACCGCCTGCAGCTATGTCGCGGCTTCTGAAATCCGCGACTACTGTTATCTGAGTTAACTCAGCCAGTAAAGCGCCATTGACAAGCTGAATCGTGTAATTTTTTTCTACCTCAGGACAGTGCCGAACCGTCTGGCCGTGACATCCTATTGCGACAATCTGTTGAGGTGCGATACCAGCGTTTTCCAACAAACCTTCGGTAGCTCGTGCATACAGACAGGACAACTGGTTACTAAGAGTTGCGGCACGATTGAGTTCATCATGACCGGGGAGATGTAATGACAATAATTGCTCACGCAATTTATCATGATAGGGGCAAAAGAAAGTTTTCAGTAAAACAGGCTTAGCACTACAAAAATCAACCAGAACGGCATCAACACCATCCAAACTTGTGCCCGACATGATGCCAATATAGAGCGAAACTGATTTCAACTATCCTTCAGTGCTTGGAAAAGGTTTCAATACTGATTTTCCATCAGTGCAATTGGTGGTTCTCAGTTAGAAAACCACCAATTTACACGGTATGTATACTCTATTATTCTAATGATGCGAGTTGGATGTTGCGCATAATATTTAAACGCGCGACCAACGAGTGAGTTTCCTTCTGGAAAGTATTCAAATCACGCTTAGTGATCGGTGGCGCAGTTGGCAGAACAACTTTTGTCGGATCACGCTGCACACCATCAACACGCAATTCATAATGCAAATGCGGCCCCGTTGCCATACCGGTCGAGCCAACATAACCAATGACATCTCCTTGGCTAATCCGTTTGCCTTTGCCCATTCCACTCGCAAAGCGGGACAAATGGCCATACGCTGATTCGTACTTACCATTATGCTTGAGAACAACCAAATTGCCATACCCTTTCTGTGAGCCGGAGAATGAAATGATCCCATTTGCCGTTGCTCTTACAGGCGTTCCCGTCGGTGCGGCATAATCAATGCCTCTATGCGCACGCCATTCCTTAAGGATT
Organism: Nitrosomonas sp.; assembly: GCF_043753625.1. Taxonomy (GTDB): domain Bacteria; phylum Pseudomonadota; class Gammaproteobacteria; order Burkholderiales; family Nitrosomonadaceae; genus Nitrosomonas. Next base: position 7,314 of record NZ_JAYUWI010000159.1, on the reverse strand, counting down.
GGATGAAAACGTGCATTCGTAAAACCTGAGCTGACACGCGAGAAAGCGAGTGGCGAAAGCAAAAATGCCTTGCGCAAGCTTTCTCCTTCCGGCGTGTAATAGCCATCGGCACCGTTAGATGATTTGAAGTAGATTGCTTGATGGGATTTTCTCTTGTTGATGAACTCAACTGCTAATACACGGCCTGTTTTAGCGCGCTTACCATTATCATTCGAAAATGTTTCATAAACGACTGTAAAACGATCACCCTGACGCAAATCCCGATAAAAATCGATTTCCGATGCAAATATTTCAGTCAACTGCATGGCAATATTGTTGGGTATGCCAGCGTTATCAGTCGCAGCAAACAGAGAACTGTTGATTACCCCGGATTTCATATGAATCTGAGTATCCAGCTCAATCGATTGCTCAGTCATTTTGAATACATCCTCTGTTTTTTCCATCAAAAACAGTTCTTCGTTGCCAAAGAAATAGCGCAGCGTCAATAACTCGCCATCGGCCGTAGTCTGCGCATAGATGGTCTTACCTGGCTTCAGTTGACGCATCGCACGGCTTCCCCGTGCTGCCTGTAAAAATTCCGTCGAGTCCTGATTACTGACATCCAGCCGATTTAAAATCGCTGCGATGGTATCACCACGCCGAATGTTTTCCTGGCGCCAGAAAGTGTGATTGGTTTGGGTCTCGGAGAGAACATCTGGGATAGACAGATCAAGGATTACTTCTTCTACTTGAATTTCTTCAAGTGAGCGAGTATTGGGTGCAATTCCAAACGCAGTGACTATACCGAATAGTGGTATGCTGGATAAAGCCACCAGCCAGCGAATTGTTTTTTTTGTTAGTTTTGATGAATTTTGAGCTAGAATCCTTTGTTTACTGCTAAGTAGTAAATATAGCATCTATGAAGTACCTCCAGTCATTTGTATCATTTACAGACAGGCGCGAGTCTAACATGAAAATAGTCAATTTGTCCTAGAGTACAACTAAGAATGTCCTAGTATAATATTTCAATATATTAAAATATCAATAAAAATAAACAACTTACCGCCATCGTGAATAAATCAATAAAATCCCAGCTTGAAATTATAAAACGCGGAAGCCACGAACTATTAGTTGAAACAGAGCTGGAAAATAAGCTTATTTCTGGGAATCTCCTACGCATCAAGGCTGGTTTTGATCCAACCGCTCCAGATTTGCATCTGGGTCATACTGTCTTACTTAACAAATTACGCCAGCTACAGGATATGGGACACCACATCCTGTTTCTGATTGGCGATTTCACGGGCATGATTGGTGATCCAAGCGGGAAAAACACGACTCGTCCGCCGCTGACCCGTGAACAAGTCGCAGAAAATGCCAAATCTTATACCACACAGGTTTTTAAAATATTAAAACCCGAGCATACAGAAGTGGTGTTTAACTCATTCTGGATGGATAAACTGAATGCGGCCGATCTTATCAAATTGGCTGCTACACATACGGTCGCACGCATGCTGGAACGGGATGATTTTGACAAACGCTACCGTAACAATCAGGCAATCGCCATTCATGAATTTCTCTACCCCTTAATTCAAGGCTATGACTCTGTAGCGCTCAAGGCAGATCTTGAATTAGGCGGTACTGATCAAAAATTCAACCTACTGATGGGGCGCGAACTGCAAAAGCATTTTGGGCAGTCGCAACAATGCATACTCACAATGCCATTGCTGGAAGGATTGGATGGCGTCAATAAAATGTCCAAATCTTTGAATAATTATGTCGGCATCACTGAAAGTCCAAAAGAGATTTTTGGCAAGCTGATGTCCGTATCGGATCAGCTCATGTGGCGTTACCTCGAACTGTTATCTTTTGAATCATTGCAGACCATTCAGAAATGGCGTGAAGAAGTACAGGAAGGATGCAATCCACGGGATATTAAAGTAAAGCTCGCACAAGAAATTGTCACGCGCTTTCATAGCCAACGTGATGCTGCAGAAGCACTCGCCGATTTTGAGTCACGCTTTAAACATGGTGCATTGCCTAATGAAATACCGGAAAAAATCATTCAAACACAAGATAATGAAATGTCCTTGGTGCAAATATTAAAACTGACAGGATTAACTGCCAGTACCAGTGAAGCACTCCGCATGATTGATCAGGGCGCCGTTAAAATAAATGGCGAAAAAATAGAAGACAAGTCGACCAAAATAGCGCGAGGAAAATCCGTCGTAATTCAAGTAGGTAAACGAAAGTTCGTCAAAACCATCATCCAGTAATTTCTTTATCCGGTTTGATGCATTTTTCATGTCTCAATTATCCTGTGTGGCTTGAAGAATCCTTGCATATCAATTGTAAAATAGCGCAAATAAATTGCAAGTAATTACATAATCAAGTATACTGATCGGCTAAGGTTGATTGGGGCTGCTTTTAAGTCCGATCAAGTTTATCTGGTTTCATCGTTCCTGGCCTCTCTTCAATTTTTCAAGTTTCTCCGGAAAATGTGCAGCAATCTTGGTTAGCGGCGATGCTTTATTAATGCGCTAGCAAGGCTATGCACCATTTATGGCGTACTCCTGGCTCGTGCGTCCAATTCTCACTTTTTAGGAAAACGACGTGTCTTTTGAAGATCTAAACTTAAACCCATCTATTATTAAAGCAATTCAAGACGCAGGGTACACAACCCCTACTCCGATTCAGAAACAAGCCATACCTGAATTACTAGCAGGCCACGATATCATGGCATCTGCACAAACAGGAACCGGCAAAACAGCCGCTTTCATGTTGCCCGCACTGCATCTCCTGGCTACACCCGCAAAAACACCTGGCCGTGGCCCACGCGTTTTAGTACTGACCCCGACGCGCGAACTTGCACTCCAAGTCTCCGAAGCAGCCCTGAAATACGGCAAATACCTCCCACGTACAAAAGTCGTCAGCATACTGGGTGGCATGCCTTATCCATTGCAAAACAAATTATTATCACAACCTGTCGATATTTTAGTCGCCACACCGGGACGGCTCATTGATCATATACAGCGTGGCCGGATTGATTTCAAACGATTAGAAATGCTCGTATTGGATGAAGCAGATCGCATGTTGGATATGGGTTTTATCGATGATGTTGAAACGATTGCAGCCTCCACACCGGCCACGCGACAAACCCTATTGTTCTCCGCTACTTTGGATGGTGCTATCGATAAGGTTGCAGCAAAGCTTTTAAAATCCCCAAAACGAATTCAAGTGGCTTCTCAGAAAGCAAGGCTCGATAATATTGAGCAACGATTACATTATGTGGACGATATGTCGCATAAGAATCGTTTATTAAATCATGTGTTACGTGACGAAGCCCTCAAACAAGCTATCGTTTTCACAGCAACCAAACGTGACGCGGATACATTGGCCGACAACCTCTATGCGCAAGGTTACGCAGCAGCCGCGTTACATGGTGACATGAATCAACGCGAACGCACCCGCACACTCACCAAACTTCGCAGTGGCGGATTACGTGTTCTGGTGGCAACGGATGTGGCTGCTAGGGGTATTGATATCGCTGATATTACGCATGTGATCAATTTTGACTTACCTAAGTTTGCGGAAGACTACGTACACCGCATTGGCCGTACTGGACGGGCAGGTGCAGCAGGTGTTGCAGTCTCCTTTGCATCCAACAGGGATAGCGCACATCTGACAAAAATTGAACGCTATACCGGGCAACGCATTGCATCGCATATTATTCCCGGCCTGGAACCCCGTATCAAACAACGCCCTCAGAGCAGTGGTTTCAATGGTACGCCGAGCGTGGCCCAGAAACGTAAACGCACACCGTTGGCACAAAATGGCCGTCAAAACTTTAATGCGCCGCACGAATTCAAAGGCAATAGTAACGATAATGGAAACAATCGCCGTGGCCGCCCATTAGATCAGGAAAACCGTGGCAACTCTTTCCGCACCAATAGCAGTGCCAAAGCCGGTTATCAATTCGCACGTCCTAAGTAATACGCCGTAAAACGGTGGCGTTATTTTGAGGATACTGACTCGAATGCCTGTCTGGTGAAATACGTTAACTCTCAGGATGCTGGACATGGCATTTATTGTCGACAAAATAGTTTAACTAATTAGCTATAAGTTATTTTTATCATAAAAATAGTCTTTAAGAAAGGACCGGTTGGCAGGAAATCTGCGAGTCAATTTTGCGTCTAGTATTTTCATTACGCTGCCAACAGTTAAATACCTCCGGCAGAGAGCCGGAGGCTTATCGCTCGAGCCCCTCAAAATGGCTGTCTGTGAGCCGTTGAAGCGGCACCTCAATACCCAGCTTCAACTGATCATAACGTTCATCTTCCTTTTCCTGATCTCGAATATACCCTCTGACCATTTCTTCGTCTAACTCAACCGTTGATACGAAATATCCACGAGCCCAAAAACTTTCTCCCGTAAAATTCCTTCCTCTACCTAGTTGGTGGGCTATTGCTATCGCTACCGCACTTTTATCTTTGATAAAACCCACTACATGCGACACCGAGTACTTCGGTGGAATACTTTATGTACATATGAATGTGATCCAACATCAAATGGCCTTCCACAATCGCGCTCTCCTTCTGGTTTGCCAGATCGTGCAGAACTTCCCCTATATGCTTCCTGAGTTTGCCAAATAACAACTTCTTTCGCCGCTTCGGAATAAATACCACATGATATTTACAATCCCAGCGTGTATGATCCAAACTTTGGTACTCCTTCATCTTCGACTCCCCGTCTCGTGGTTGGGACGAGAACGTTACGACGACTGCCGTAACGGTCAAACCTTCGGGAGTCCCCCGGCAGAGCCGGGGGTTTACCTATTATTAATTAAATATATTTTTCTTGACAACTTTTTACCCATTCTAAATCACATAGCGCCATAAATTTCATACTGGTCTTGTTAACAAACCACTAATGGATCATTTCTAAAATATCATTTCAACTCTGCTTGAAGCTGAAGCCTATTGGGTGCGCAGTTGGTTCAAGGTCAATTTGACGAAAGAGGAAAAACACCGAATTGGCAAGCATTCGATTCCCAGGCTGGAAATTAAAAATCTCATTATGCTGTAACTACGAGAACAACTTAGTGTATGCATATCTTATTTTAATAATTTGTCATTTAAGTCTTGCGTGCTATTAGAAAAACTATATAATGAGAATCATTCTCATTAATATTTATGACCTAAGATGGATATTTTAAAATTACCCCAAACAAAAATAAAAAATTTGCATCAGTCTGAATTACCAGATTTAGGCGCATTGATTGATAGCGATGCCTTGTTCAAGAATGGCGATGTTGTATTTATTCTACATAAAGGAGAGCAATACTCGCTACGCCGCACACGGAATGGCAAGTTAATTCTGAACAAATAGTGGACTAAAGACGCATATCATGTATATTTATGCTTGTAGGTTGTTAACGGTATCGCTACGCGTGAGACTATCATGAACTGTGCAGTCAAGCAGATGCATGACTTGGACTTATGCCGGGTATTCAATGGAAAAATGTTAGGGCCATCATGCAAAGGTGGTGCCAAGCAAAGCGTAAAATACCAGAGCGATATCTTTTCTGCTGAATCCAACACATAAACAAGATATTTGTCTTAGGAGCTAAAAATGAAAGGTAACGTAGATATTATTCGCTGGCTGAATCAGCAGCTACAGCACGAACTGACTGCCATTAGTCAATACTTCCTTCACGCTCGCATGTACAAGAACTGGGGGTTTAATAGTCTTGGGAAACACGAATTTGAAGAATCTTGTGAAGAAATGAAACATGCTGATGTACTGATTGAGCGGATTCTTTTATTAGAAGGTCTGCCCAATTTACAAGATCTTGGCAAATTAATGATTGGTGAAACCACTGAAGAATGTATCGCATGCGATCTGAAACTTGAATATATCTCACGGGAGACCTTGCTTGCAGCAATAGCTGCTTGTGAATCAGTGCAAGATTATGTCTCACGGGAAATTTTTGAACGTATTCTGGAAGATACCGAAGAACATATTGACTGGTTGGAAACTCAGCTTGCTGTCATGCAAAAAATCGGTATCCATAACTGGCTACAAAGCCAGATATAGTTTTTCCCTTGCCGCTGGGGTTTCTCCTCCTTCTCCAGCGACACACTCAGCCAGCCAGCCTGCTCCTATCAGGTCAGCCAGCCAATTTTTTATTTGCTGATGATTTGTAGGAGATTCGATTATGAACTTTCTAAAGAAACTGGCTTTAGCTACCTCATCGGGTACTAACTTTCAAGATCCTCCACCTGATTCTACATACACAAACGACTTCTCAATGCGCTGTTTGCGCAATTTACAGAGACTGATCTTTAGACTGAGTAAATATCTGTTAATCCTTGAAGGAATCAATTTACTTAAACTGGGATTCAATTGCCCTAAACATAAGATCACCCAAACTACTCCGATTTCGCGTAAAAATTTTCCTGTTATCGATTGGGCGCCTCTGGTCAAAACTTCATTCCCTATTAAAACTTGCAACACTAACAATACCAATCAAAGTAATGTGTATAGTAGCAATGATCATTTAGCTGGACGATCTGTGCTATGTGTGGGTGGGCGCATCAAATTTTATCCGGAATATAGCCGACTAATAGAAAATTCCGGTGGCAGTTTTGTTGCATTTCATGGCGATGCAAATGATCGCTTAGATCATTTACCCCAACTCCTGAAAGACACCGACATGATAATCTGCCCGGTTGATTGTGTTAACCATGATGCTTTTTTTATTGTTAAACATTACTGCAGGCATTCCGGCAAGCCTTGCGTATTGCTGGATCGTTCAGAAGTAGATACTTTCTGTTTAGGAATCAATATATTAACTATCATGTCCATAAGAACCTTCAATTAGAAATCGGCAATTACAATTAATCCTTATTCCATTTCAGTAGTGCCCGGTTAAATGAGTTGCTAAAACGGTAGAGCCCAGTATTAACGAGAGTTACCGAGAAAATATTTTGGTGCCGATTTGAAATCATATTTCGTAAATTCAGGTTCGAGTAATCTCCAAAAGTTGAATCTTCTGGAGGTGACCTACGAGCTTTGGAAAAACGCTGTTCGCACAACTCATGAGTTTGTGCCATGAACGAGCTTTGCGAGAATCGTGGCTCGTCATGGCGGCAATTCGGGCGTGTGCAATCTGAGTTGTGCCGAGCAATTCCGCGCCATGACTTTTGCGCAGCTGATCTATCGCGAGAGTTTGCGGGATGAATCGCTCCGGGTTTTCCGGAGACCTTCTAGTTTGAGTCAAGCCACATTAGCTGACTCCTCTAATTGGTAATAATATGCCTTTTCAAATTCAGCCGG
>NZ_JAYUWI010000158.1:0-8481 GCF_043753625.1 Nitrosomonas sp. | reverse complement strand
GTCCCTCCACCCCAGCTCCTTCCAGTCTCTCAAGAAGGAGCCAGAAACACCATACAAGCTTGTCGAACCATGAATGTAATCAACTTAATCAGAGATTCTCTAATTTTCCGGAAAACCCGATCATTCTCGCCGCTCAAAGCGGTAAAACGCCAGCATCCCCATCAGATTCGGCAGGAAATTGACCGGATGATCGCCGTTCATCACCCTGCGCTCGAGAATACGTGCGTCACATTGCTGACACAACGCTTCAAAATCACCCAACGTGCATAAATGAATATTGGGCGTGTCATACCAGTGATAGGGCAAAGTTTTTGACACAGGCATATGCCCGGAAATAACCTGCATACGGTTTCTCCAGTAGCCGAAATTGGGAAATGAGACGATGCCTTCCTTACCCACTCGCAGCATTTCCTGAATGATACCTTCGGTGTGGCGCATGGCCTGCAAAGTTTGGGACAGAATGACATAATCGAACGAGCCCGATTCAAAGCTGGACAACCCTGCTTCCAGGTCATTCTGGATTACATTAATGCCATTACGAAAGCAACTGAGCAGGTTGTCGTCATCGATTTCCACGCCATAGCCAAAAACATTCCGCGTGTCGCGCAAATAGCGCAGCAGTGAGCCATCGCCGCAGCCTAAGTCCAAAATCTTTGCGCCGGGTTTAATCCATTCGGCAATGGCGGCAAAATCTGGGCGTAATGCGATGGTTGATGGTGCTGTTGTATCAGTCATGGTTAATTAATAGCTCATTCAATCAGGTAGAAACATTGTCCATATAGGCTCGCACCAGTTGATGGTAATACTGCGTTTCCATCAGAAACGAGTCATGGCCGTGGCTGGAGGTGATTTCTGCATAGCTCACGTTAATCTTGTTATCCAGTAGCGCTTTGACAATCTCCCGAGAACGTTCCGGCGAGAAGCGCCAATCGGATGTAAACGATAAAATCAGGTAATTCGCCTTGGCAACCTGGAACGCCGCACTTAAATCGCCACCGTAGGCATTCGACGGATCAAAATAATCCAACGCTTTGGTCATCAGCAGATAGCTATTGGCATCGAACAGATCCGCAAATTTGTCGCCCTGATAGCGTAAGTAGGATTCGATCTCAAACTCAACATCAAAACCGAAAGAAAGATCCCCATTACGCAAGCTGCGCCCAAATTTAGCTGCCATCGAATCGTCAGACAGATAAGTGATATGCCCCAGCATACGAGCCAGCCGCAGGCCGCGCCTCGGCAACGTGTCGTAAGCGTAGTAATTGCCACCGTAAAATTCCTGGTCGGTCATAATCGCCTGACGGGCGACATCGTTAAACGCGATATTTTGTGCAGTCAATTTGGCCGCCGCGGCAATCACCAGCGCATGACGCACTTTTTCCGGATAATCCAGCGTCCACTGCATTGCCTGCATCCCGCCCAGACTGCCGCCGACTATTGCGGCAAACTGTTCAATTCCCAGATGCTCGGCCAATTGCGCCTGGGTTTCCACCCAGTCTTCCACGGTAACAATCGGAAAACTCGCACCGTAGTGCTTTCCGGTTTTCGTATCAATACTAGCAGGACCGGTAGAACCGTGGCAACCGCCCAGATTGTTCACACCCATCACAAAGAAGCGATTGGTATCAATCGGCTTGCCCGGACCCACCATATTATCCCACCAACCGTAGCTCTTCTCTTTATCCGCATACACTCCGGCTACGTGGTGATTGCCTGAAAGCGCATGACAAATTAGTACCGCATTGGATCGTGCTGCATTCAGTTGTCCGTAGGTTTCAAACACCAGATGATAGCTATCCAGCATCAATCCGCTTTTCAACTGCAACGGCTTATCAATGGTTACATATTGCGGTGTCACAACACCAACTGATTTTGAATCTTGCATTTATATAAGAAAAATCCTGAAAAAACGACCAAAAATCCTGTTTGTAATTATATCGCCCAAAAAGTGGCACACACTAGGAAAACTCTGATCAACCCATCGGCTAGTTCACCATGATCGCAATTAGCTCTTTCAGAGTTTTTCTAATCATTCAACTTAGCCAGCAATTCAGCCATCTTTTCCGGTTGATCCGTTTTCATGATCTTTTGTGTCAGCGGAATAATATCAGGCAAATGGCTTTTTAATATCTGGTTTTTCACTGTCAGTAATTGCGCCGGGTACATGGAGAATTGCTGCAGCCCGAAACCCAGCAGTAGCCGGGTAAAATTCTTATCACCGGCCATTTCACCACAAATCGACACCGGCACTTTGGCGTGATTGGCACTCTGAATAATGTGTGAAACCAACCACAATATGGCTGGGTGAAACGGATCATAAAGATGCGCCACCGCATCATCGATCCGGTCAACAGCCAGGGTATATTGAATCAGGTCATTGGTACCAATGGACAAAAAATCCAGCTTTCGCATAAAGAGATTCAGACTCAACGCAGCCGCTGGAATCTCAATCATCCCACCGACTTTAATATGTTCATCAAAATGAATTTTTTCATCGCGTAAGGTCTGTTTCGCATACTCAATCAGATGTAAGGTTTGATCAATTTCCGCCACATTGGACAGCATCGGCACCAAGATACGAACATCGCCGTATTGAGATGCGCGCAAAATAGCGCGTAGCTGCGTATGAAACATTCTCGGCTCCGCCAGGCTCAACCGGATAGCACGCAACCCTAACGCCGGGTTAGCCGCAACTTGTACGGCACCTTTCAGACTTTTATCCGCCCCCAGATCAAAGGTACGAATGGTAACCGGCTGTTTATGCATTTTGACTGCAACAGTCCGGTAAGCCTCAAATTGTTCCTCTTCGCCCGGCAAGTCATCGCGATTGAGAAACAGAAACTCGCTGCGGAACAAACCGATGCCTGTGGCGCCACTGGTTTTGACTTGCTCAATATCTTCCGGAAGTTCTATGTTGGCGTATAAATCGATCGGCGTGCCATCCAGTGTTACCGCAACAACACTCTTAATGCGCTGCAGCTTTTTTTTCTCCAGCTCCAACTGGCCTTGCCGCAAACGGTATTCATCCAGGACATACTTATCCGGATTGACAATGACAATGCCATGCGTGCCATCCACAATCAGACGATCGTTCTCCAGAATTAATTGATGCGCTTGATGCAGTGCCACGATAGAAGGGATATTGAGACTACGCGCAACAATCGCGGTATGCGAGGTCTGACTGCCAAAATCGGTCAGGAAAGCGGTAAACTGATGCTGTTTGTATTGCATGACATCGGCAGGACTGAGATCATGCGCCACTAGAATACTATCGCCGGTAAGTCTTGATGCCACCGGCAAATAACCGGGGTGTCCCAGCATCGCTTTGAGCACACGCTCGACAACTTGCACCACATCGGATTTGCGTTCGCGCAAATAAGCATCTTCGATTTCTTCAAACTGTGCTAATAACACTTGCATTTGCTGCGTCAGCGCCCATTCCGCATTGCACTGGGTTTGTACGATCATGCTCCGGGTCGCCTCGGAAAGCATCGGATCATCCAAGATCATCAGATGCAAGTCCAGGAATGCACTAAACTCCGCCCGCGCATGACCATCGGTGACAGATTTTTGCAACGTCTCAAATTCTTTACGAACAACAGTAAAAGCACTATCCAAGCGCGCAATCTCTTTGTCTATCTGATTTTTTGGAATCAGATAATGCATCACCTCTAAAGCAGCCGGTGCAGCCAAATGCGCATGCCCGATGGCAATGCCTTCCGATACGCCAATACCTTGCAGGATAAAGCTCATTCGCCTTCACCAAAATAGTCTTCAACCAATGCCGCCAGCGCTGCCAGCGCTTCAACCTCATCATCACCGGTCGTTTCGATCTGTATGCGTGACCCTTTATTAGCCGCCAGCGTCATAACCCCCATGATACTTTTTGCATTTACGCGGCGATTATTCTTTGTCGCCCAGACTTCGCATTTGAATTGACTGGCCAGTTTCGTCAGTTTTGAAGACGCGCGCGCATGTAATCCCAGTTTGTTGACAATTTCTACTTCTTTAGTCTGCATGGCAAGGCTCCGCACCAATATGCATGACACCGCATTGGCCGCCACTCAGTCCTTTCTCGATCACCACAGGAAGCGGCTCATTACGATAAGTCAACACACGCACCAGCATAGGCAAATTGACACCCGCGATACATTCCACTTTCCCGGGTTGCATTAACCGGCTGGCAATGTTGCAGGGTGTTGCGCCACACATATCACTCAGTACCAGCACCCCATCACCACTGTCCAGCTGCCTTATCAATGCGCGCGCTCGGGTTAATAAGGCGTCGGGGTCATCCTGTGGAAAAACACTCAAATGCAGCAACTGCGGCGGCTTCATGCCGACTACATGGCTTGCGCAACGAATCATATGATCCCCTAAATCTTCATGTGTGAGAACTAAAATCCCAATCATCTCGCTTTTATCCTGCCCCGGTTTCGTAAACAACAATTTAAGAATTCTAGCATTGACCGTGCGTTAATGCCCTGTGTTGTTACATATTCACATAAAAATACCTCTAAATGATTGTTCTGTCTCTTTATTCAACCACTATCGTGTTCAATGCGTTATATTTATTCCTGTGAATGAATAATCTGAGGAAACTCAAAGCCTGATAAGGTGGTCAGCGTATACTAATAAATGAATGTCTTGATTTAATGTGCAACAGTATTTTAATCGGTGGCAAAGACATGAAAAAAAATGATCGAATCTCAGCCTTGTGTAAAGCAGCCGAAGCGATGGCACGCGGCGATTTCACACCGGATATTCCGATCGGTGACGATGAAATTGGTCATTTGGGTAAATCCCTCAAAAAACTATCCACTTACCTCAAGAAACAGTCAGAAAGAAGTCAATCTCTCTATCGAATTATGGTTGAGTGCAACCTCAATCTACAGCTGATCGATGTACTGAACCACATTTATGAATCCTTTCAGGTACATTTACCGTATGACCGGATTAGCTTGGCTTTATTTGAGAATGATGGCAGCAAGCTTAAATTGCATTGGTCGCGTGCCGATTATGACCAGACAGAATTAATTTCCGGCCTTTCAATTCCTATGTCTGACAGGGGTTTGCAAGCAATCATCGACATCAACGAAATGCTAATCATTAATGATTTAAGCACACATTTGGAAAAACACCCAGAATCCAGGCTTGCGCAAGCAATTATTAAAGAAGGCGTTCGCTCCTGCCTCATCTGCCCCTTGGTAGCCGCTGGAAAAACGATTGGATTTGTTTTCTTTTCTTGCCGCAAAAAAAGCATTTACAAAAACCTGCATAAGGATTTATCCCTGCAAATCGCCAGCCAATTGGCGGTCATCCTTGAGAAAACCCAATTATACAAAGGAATAAAGCTAAACAAGCAACTCATCGCGCAGAAAAAATCATTGCAACAGCGCGTCACACATGATGCCTTAACCGGTTTGCTCAACCGCCCTGCCATATTTGATATCTTGCATAAACAAATCTTGCGTGCCAGATGCGGTGGAATTGGAATTGCGGTGATCATGATTGATATTGATCACTTTAAAACCATTAATGATACCTGCGGCCATCTCACGGGTGATGCGGTGTTATGCGAAATTGCCAGTCGCCTGACCCAATCGGCCCGCTCTCATGAATACATTGGACGTTATGGCGGCGAAGAGTTCTTGGCGATTATCTCACCCTATGATCAAGCTGGCGCTTTAAAAGCTGCGGAAAGATTCCGTAGTGCCATTGCCTGCCAGGAAATTAATGCCGATCAGATACTGGTTCCCGTCACGATCAGCTTGGGTGTAGCCATCGGCACAGAACAAGATACGCTGGACGAGAATCTGTTATTACGGCGCGCCGATGAAGCACTCTATTTGGCCAAGCATAAAGGGAGAAACCGGGTTGAAATAGCGAGCTAATGACCATTAAAATTCAATCCGGCCAGCAACCTATCCGAACCCAAGAATTGATACATGACGAGATTCCCCGCTTGCAGCGTATAATCCCTCCATTAATTTTATTCCCAATCTTTACACAACGAACCATAACATGAACCAGGAAAATCAATCGGCTGCTCCCCAGGATGAAAATCAAATTATTGCTGAACGTCGCGCCAAACTCACCGAATTGCGGCAAGCAGGCAACGCTTTCCCGAATACCTTTCGGCGCGAGCATCTGGCGGCAGCATTACATCAGCAATTTGACGAATTCACAAAAGAAAAACTGGAAGAACAGCCAACTATTGCAAAAGTAACAGGACGCATGGTGTTAAAGCGCGTCATGGGAAAAGCCAGCTTTGCGACGATTCAGGACATGAGCGGTCGCGTTCAGTTGTATATTTCGGATGATCATACCGGCGAAGCGGTGCATACCGCGTTCAAGCACCATGATTTGGGTGATATCTTCGGCGCGGAAGGCACGTTATTTAAAACCAAGACCGGCGAACTCTCGATTCGCGTGACGGACTTGCAATTGCTGACAAAATCGCTGCGCCCGCTGCCGGAAAAATTTCATGGATTGACCGATCAGGAACAGAAATACCGTATGCGCTACTTGGATCTGATCACGAATGAAGAAGCGCGCAAGGTGTTTACGGTACGCTCCAAAGTGATACAGGCAATTCGAGAATTCTTCGTCGCACGCGATTATCTGGAAGTTGAAACGCCGATGATGCACCCGATTCCCGGCGGGGCCTCGGCGCGACCCTTCTCCACGCATCATAATGCATTGGACATGACGCTCTATTTGCGTATCGCACCAGAGCTTTACTTGAAACGGCTGGTTGTCGGCGGCATGGAAAAAGTTTTTGAAATAAACCGCAATTTCCGCAATGAAGGCATCTCCACGCGGCACAACCCGGAATTTACCATGGTGGAATTCTATGAAGCCTATCAGGATTTTACTTACCTGATGGATTTCACCGAAAAAATGTTCTCCAGTGTGGCGGAAAAAGTGCTCGGAACCACTCAGATCACTTACCAAGGCAAGGCAATCGATCTGGCAAAGCCGTTTATGCGTTTAACCATTACCCAGGCGATTCAGAAATTCCATCCGGAATATTCCGATATGCAATTACAGGATCGTGATTTCATGATCAATAAATTGCAAACGTTGGGCATACACTATAATTCGCACGATGGTATCGGCGGCTTACAGCTTTCATTGTTTGATGAAACCACCGAGCATTTACTGTTTGAACCCACATTTATTATCGATTATCCGGCAGAAGTCTCACCGCTGGCACGTCGCAACGACACTAACCCTGAAATCACCGACCGCTTTGAACTCTATATCGCCGGACGTGAAATTGCCAATGGGTTTTCGGAATTAAACGATTCGGAAGATCAGGCAGCGCGCTTTCAGGAACAAGCCAATGCCAAAGATGCTGGTGACGCCGAGGCGATGCATTACGATGCGGACTATATCCGTGCACTGGAATATGGCCTGCCGCCCACGGCGGGTGAAGGCATTGGTATTGACCGCTTGGTCATGCTATTGACCGACAGTCCGAGTATCCGCGACGTGATTCTGTTTCCCCAGTTGCGACGGGAAGATTAGAGAAGCGCTGAATAATTCGCCGATGATTATGCAGCGGGGTTTTTTTGAAGGAATAATGTCAAGACCCTTTTGTGCCTGATTCTGATTCATCCAGCATAAATAGTGTACACTATTATCGCGTACACTATTTCAAGGAAGGATACAACGGATGAAAAATATCACCTTAAGTGCGGACGATAAACTGATTGAAGCCGCTCGTGAACGGGCTCGCGCCGAACAAACCACCCTCAATGAGCAATTCCGCCGCTGGCTGGCAGATTATGTGCGACAGGAGCATCAAACCGAATCTGCAATGGCATTAATCGAGGAATTACGTGAACAAGTACGTACAGGTGGTCGCAAATTCACGCGAGATGAAATGAATGAGCGGTGAATTTATCGATACCAATGTTTTCATCTACCTGTTCGACGAAACCGATGAGCACAAACGTACTATTGCAGAACAACTGATTCAGAGAGCGCTGGAAACTCGCAGTACTTGCATCAGCCATCAAGTTGTCCAGGAGACACTCAACGTTGTGACGCGCAAACTGCCATCTCCCATGAGCGCAGAAAACGCCCAGCGATTTCTGGAACAGATCTTGATTCCCTTATGGCGAATCATGCCCAGCCTGGCACTTTACCGGCGCGGCCTGGATCTTCAATCGCGCTATGGCTTCAGTTTTTACGATGCTTTGATTGTTGCTACAGCTCTCGAATCCGGCTGCACGCGTTTATACACGGAAGACTTGCAGCACGGTCAGAAAATTGATGGATTGGTAATTGAGAATCCATTTATTGATTGAGATTGGATTAGGACTGCTCAGTGGCGGCAGGATCAGTCGAGTTTGGCTCTATCGGTTCATTGAATTCTTAATTCGCGACCTGACTGTTCGCAGTAACAGCAGTAAATCTAGCGGGTTAAAGTCCCGTCCGAGGAGTTGTCCGTACGCCTCGGTAGCATGAGGA
>NZ_JAYUWI010000157.1:0-25421 GCF_043753625.1 Nitrosomonas sp. | reverse complement strand
AGTAACTCGCCGACAAAAGTTTCTCGAGGAAATGGAGCAAGTAGTTCCTTGTGCAGAGTGGACAAATCGGATCGCACCGCACTATCCGGTAGCGGGTTTGGGACGTAAGCCATTTGCGTTGGAAGCGATACTGCGGATTCATATGTTGAACAATGATTTGGTTATTCAGATCCTTCGATGGAAGAAGCTTTACATGATGTGTCGGTGTTGCTTGAATTTGCAGGACTAGATGCTGGAAAAGAGTCATGCCTGATGAAACGACGATCCTCAAATTTTGTCACCTGCTGGAGAAGTATCACTTGGCACATTACTGAAATGACTGCGCATTTCCGCGCTTAAGCATCTCCTCTGCCGCAATCATTTATGGGATACGCGGCATGCTTTACTTTATGGTCTTGAATCGCGGATCTTGGGTTTGTGGGTAGCATTGACGGTTAATAATTGCTATCTAGCATGATGATCAGAAGCATAAAGAAATATTTTTCTTTGAGAATTACGGATAACTATGCATTGTTATACTCTAGATTTTCTTGTCATTCTGAAAAGAATTCACGCGCTTTATCCATCCAAGACTTAGCACGAGGGCTGTGACGCGGACCATCAGTCAAACTTATTGTCTCCAACTCCTCCAATAATTCTTTCTGGCGCGCTGTCAATTTGACTGGGGTTTCCACAACGACATGACAAAGCAAATCGCCCTTGTCATGGCTCCGCACACCTTTAATTCCTTTACTGCGCAATCGGAAAATCTTACCCGTTTGCGTTTCGAGGGGCACTTTAATTTTGGCATGCCCCTCTAGAGTAGGTACTTCGATTTCTCCACCTAACGCGGCCACAGTATAACTAATCGGTATTTCACAGTGAAGATTATCACCATCACGACGAAAAACAGAGTGTGCTGATAAGTGGATCACTACATACAGATCACCAGGTGGTCCTCCAACCTCGCCCTCACCTGAGATACGAATACGATCACCATCATCGACACCTTCTGGGATCTTCACATTCAGCGTCTTATGCTGCTTCACGCGTCCTATTCCATGACAAGTTAAACAAGGATTCGCGATAATCTTGCCAGCGCCGTGGCACTTTGGACATGCTTGCTGGATGGAAAAGAATCCCTGTTGCATTCTTACCTGCCCATGGCCATTACAAGTAGGACAGGTTTTCGGTGAACTCCCTGGTTTGGAACCACTGCCCTGACAAGGTTCACATTTCTCCATCGTAGGAATGCGAATCTTTGTTTCAGTTCCATGCGCCGCTTGCTCCAGGGAGATCTCCAGGTTATAACGTAAATCAGAGCCACGATGTACATTTGATCGTGCCCCACCGCGCGCGCCCCCAAATATATCTCCGAAAATATCACTAAACGCATCACCGAATCCCTGCGCACCGCCCCCGCCTGCTGCACTGGCATCAACGCCAGCATGGCCGAATTGATCATAGGTGGCGCGTTTATTAGCATCCGTCAATATTTCATAAGCTTCTTTGGCTTCTTTGAACATCTCTTCCGATTTAACATCGCCAGCGTTCCGATCGGGATGATACTTCATTGCCAATTTACGATAGGCTTTTTTGATCGTGCTCTCATCGGCATCACGGGTGACACCGAGCACTTGATAGTAATCGCGCTTACTCATATTGATTTCCTGCTACCGGGATAAAATTTATGCTGCTTTAGTTTTTAAAAATATTTTTAATTTCACATTAAACACCAAAACGCAGAGAACGCAGAAGAATTCGAAAACTTTCTTCCTGCGTCTCTGCGCTTGAGCGATTCTAATAAAATTTATTTCTTGTTTTTAACTTCCTCAAACTCTGCATCGACTACTTCACCTTCCACTGGTTTTTCACCCTGTTTGGATGAAGATCCTGATTCAGGCTGCGCTTGCTGGCCTTGTTGATCGTTTTGCTGATACATCTTTTCAGCCAGTTTGTGCGCCGCTTCGGTCAATGCTTGTGTTTTCGCATCGATATCGTCTTTATTATCAGTTTTGAGCACTTCTTCTGCATCCTTCAATGCGGTCTCAATTTTAGTTTTTTCATCGCCACTCAATTGATCGCCATATTCTTTCAACGATTTTTTAACTGAATGAATGATGGCATCACACTGGTTACGGCTGGAAATCAATTCCAGTGCCTTATGATCCTCCTCGGCATGAGCTTCGGCGTCTTTTACCATGCGTTCGACTTCGTCATCCGACAAACCAGAACTTGCCTGAATTTTGATCTTGTTTTCCTTGCCGGTAGCTTTGTCTTTCGCTGACACGTGCAAAATACCATTCGCATCAATATCGAATGTCACCTCAATTTGTGGCATGCCGCGCGGTGCTGGCGGGATATCACTTAAATTAAATTGCCCCAAGCTTTTATTACCCGACGCCATCTCGCGTTCACCCTGCAACACATGGATAGTTACCGCCGTCTGACTCTCTTCCGCAGTAGAAAATACCTGCTGTGCCTTGGTTGGAATCGTAGTATTTTTCTGGATCAGTTTGGTCATCACACCACCCAATGTTTCAATACCTAAAGACAGCGGCGTCACATCTAACAACAAGACATCTTTCACGTCACCCTGCAACACGCCACCCTGAATGGCTGCGCCAACCGCCACGGCTTCGTCCGGATTAACATCCTTACGCGGTTCTTTGCCAAAAATTTCCTTAACCTTTTCTTGTACTTTGGGCATACGTGTCTGCCCACCAACCAGAATAACATCATCAATGTCTGAAGCGGATAAACCCGCATCCTTAATTGCTGTGCGGCAAGGTCCGGCGGTGCGTTCTATCAGGTCTTCCACCAAACTTTCCAATTTTGCACGGGTTATCTTCACGGCCAAATGTTTGGGTCCCGATGCATCGGCAGTAATATATGGCAAATTAACTTCCGTCTGTTGGCTGGATGACAATTCAATTTTGGTTTTCTCTGCTGCATCCTTCAAACGCTGTAGTGCCAGCATATCCTTCTTCAGATCAATACCGGTTTCTTTCTTGAATTCATCAACTAGGTATTCAATCACACGTAAATCAAAGTCCTCTCCACCGAGGAAAGTATCACCATTGGTAGCTAACACCTCAAATTGATGCTCGCCTTCAATTTCAGCAATTTCAATAATGGAGATATCAAAAGTACCGCCGCCTAAGTCATAGACAGCAATTTTCCGGTCGCCTTCTTTTTTATCCATACCAAAAGCCAATGCTGCAGCTGTCGGTTCATTAATAATACGCTTCACTTCCAAACCGGCAATCCGTCCGGCATCTTTAGTTGCCTGACGTTGCGAATCGTTGAAATAAGCTGGTACCGTAATGACAGCTTCGGTTACTGGTTCACCCAGATAATCTTCGGCTGTTTTCTTCATTTTTATCAATACTTGTGCTGAAACTTCCGGTGGCGCAATTTTCTTACCGCGCACTTCTACCCATGCATCATTGTTATCTGCTTTGATGATGTTGTAAGGAACCATCTTGATGTCTTTTTGCACCATGTCTTCGTCAAAGCGCCGTCCAATCAGACGTTTCACCGCAAACAATGTATTTTTTGGATTGGTAATTGCCTGACGTTTTGCCGAAGCGCCTACCAAAACTTCATTATCTTCCGTATAGGCAACGATAGAAGGTGTTGTCCGAGTACCCTCTAAGTTTTCAATAACTTTTGGTTTTCCGTTTTCCATAACGGATACACAAGAGTTGGTGGTACCCAGATCGATACCGATAATTTTTGCCATGTTAAGATCCTTTTAAAGATTAATTCTGCCTGTCAACTGACCTAAAAGTGGAGATACTGCGGGAAAATTCAAGTATCTTTTGCTTTCGAAACCGACACAAGTGCTGGACGGATAATGCGTTCATGTAACTTGTAGCCTTTTTGCATGACTTGAACCACTGTATTTGGAGCCAATTCAGAATCAACCGTACACATTGCCTGATGTTGATGCGGATCGAACTTCTCCCCTTTGGGATCAATCGACTTAATGCTAAATTTATCAAACACGTTGGTCAGTTGTTTTAGTGTTAATTCCATACCATTTTTATAACTCTCTACGCTTGCATTCTCAATTGCCAGTGCGGCATCAAGGCTATCCATTACCGTCAGCAACTCAGCAGAAAAATTCTCGATCGCATATTTATGCGCATTAGTCACATCACTTTGAGCACGTTTTCGAATATTCTCTGTTTCAGCTTTGGCACGTATCCAAGCATCATGATGTTCGGCTGCCCTGATTTCAGCTTCTTTCAATAAATGTTCAAGGCTGGGTTGCAGGTCTTGGTTTTCTCCGGTTTGAATGGTTGAATCACTGGTTATTCCGGGTATTTTGGTTTCCTCTTTCGCATAGAGTAATTCAGCTGAGTTATCTTCTGGATTATTTGGATTTTCTGGGCTTTGCATCGTACCTCCTAATGACTGTGCAAGCGATATTGGGGCTGCATTTTTAAATTTCAAGTCGATAATTGAAAATTATTCACACACTATGCAAATTGTATGGATTCGGGCGTCAATTCCATGCATTACTCTGGCTGTAATTTTCGATCAATTTTTGATTCTTACGGCCAAAATACATGCTTTACCAATATAATTTCGGGGAGTTAATGCCAGCAGGCGATCTTTCTCTGCTTCAGGAATACTCAGATCAGCAATAAATTGACGTAGCGTTTCTTTGGTAATGCCACTCTTGCCGCGCGTTAACGCTTTCAGTTGCTCGTAAGGGTTAGCAATGCCATAACGCCGCATCACTGTTTGTATCGGTTCAGCCAGAACTTCCCAAGTATTATCCAAATCAGCCAGTAATTGCGCCGGATTGACATCCAGCTTATTGAGCCCTTTATTGCAGGAATCATAAGCCAGCAGGGTATGCCCTAACGCGACGCCCATATTACGCAATACGGTGGAATCGGTTAAGTCCCGCTGCCAACGAGACACTGGTAATTTCTCACTTAAATGACGTAGCAACGCGTTGGCAATACCCAAGTTACCTTCCGAGTTTTCAAAATCGATCGGATTGACTTTGTGCGGCATCGTTGAAGAACCCACTTCATCCGCTTTGGTTCTTTGCTTAAAGTAGCCCAGAGAAATATATCCCCAGATATCGCGATTCAGATCCAATAAAATAGTATTAATCCTTGCATATGCATCGAACAATTCTGCGATCGTATCGTGGGGTTCAATCTGAGTCGTATAAGGATTAAATTCCAGACCCAGCTTTTCAACAAATAATTGTGCAAATTTTTCCCAATCCAGATCTGGATAAGCGGATAAATGTGCATTGTAATTACCGACCGCACCGTTGATCTTGCCTAGTATAGAAACTGCTTCGAGTCGTTTCTTTCCGCGTTGCAGACGATAAACCACATTAGCTATTTCTTTACCTAAGGTCGTCGGTGTGGCTGGCTGACCATGCGTGCGGGCAAGCATCGGAACATCCGCTAATTGATGAGCCAGTTCAATCAATCTATTAATAATATTATCGAGTGCGGGCAACATGACTTGTGCCCGGCTGGATTTGAGCATCAGGCCATGCGATAGGTTATTGATATCCTCAGAAGTACAAGCAAAATGAATAAATTCTGTCACCTTCACAACTTCAATATTATCCGCCAATTTCTGCTTTAGCCAATACTCAACGGCTTTAACATCGTGATTGGTTGTGGCTTCAATGGTTTTAACCGCTTCTCCGTCAGTAACAGAAAAATTTACCACCAAGTTATCCAGCTGCGTGTTGGTTTTGGATGAGAAAGGTGGAACCTCAAAAATCCCTGGCTCGTTACTTAGCGCTTTAATCCATTCCACCTCAACCTGAACACGGAAACGAATCAAAGCAAATTCGCTGAAATAACATCGTAAAGATTCAACTTTGGTGTGATAGCGCCCATCCAGTGGAGACAGTGCTGTGATGTCAGGAAAATGCATAGTGTTTCCAATTCTTATAGAGCTTGGATTTTAGCATGCCTTACTTTGAGCTGAAGTGATATTCAGGCAAGCTCTGCATAACTGTATAGTACAAGCAAAATGAATAAATTCACTTACCTTGATCACCTCGGCATTGCTTACCAGCTTCTGCTAAGCGAGAAACTTTCCACCAAATTATCCAGTTGCGCGTAAGTTTAGTCTGAAAAAGGTGCGGCAATTTGCCGCATTGCAATTCTATCAATATACGATATACAATTTAATTAATAATAAAAAGATAAAGCCACTCTTGTCGCAAGACAAGTTCGGAAAGCCTACAGATCTCCATCAATGAGACAGTTGGGTTGCCTCCCTTGAATGATGGGAGTCTCTGAATCGAGAAGCATCAAATCTATCGACTTCAGATCATCATTCGACCATGAAATATGGGAAGCTACTGTTCATTAACCCAACATATAGCCAACGGTATAGTGTAATTGATTTAGAAATATTCAATCATTATTGGAGATTCCAAATGAAAAAACAATTTGTAAAAATAACAAGTATGCTTACTTCGGCAGCTATCATTTCTATCACCGCACTAAGTACAAGCGTATATGCTGCAGGTGCCGTAGGATTTAAACCTTGGACTGGTGATAATAATGAGCTTAACTTAGGCAGCAGCATTTCTGCCACGGAAACCGGCCTACAAAGCGCATACTCAGATAATCCCTCTCTAAATAATTCTGCTTGGGCGCATACCGGAGATTGGTATACCTTTAAGAATAACAGCCTAACAGATGTTACCGTAACAGTTTCCGGTGATGCCAATTTTGCTCCTGGCCTCACAGCTTGGGCAACCGGAAGCACTGAATTCGATGGCGGCACTGCCGGTTTTGGCGGTGAACTCAGCTCGGCAGGATTTGGCACTCCGCATTCCTTTAATGCAACGGGAGCAATGGGCGATACGGGTACGTTATGGATGGCTAACGGTAATGGAGGCAATGTACTCGAAACTCTAGGTTATGCAGTTGCAGGCCCTTCACACGTCGCGGGCGGATGGGGTGAAAGCATTCTCACCGGCGCAAATGACGTGAGTCTGACCAGCACTTTTGAGAACGGCATCAGTGGCAGCACGGGGGCAAATTCCGTATCGCTGATATTCGATGACCTGGCACCAGGCTGGTATGCCTTGTACATTGGGGGCACTAACAATGCTACTGCCGGCGGGGCATTTGATCTGACTGTTAGCGCAGTACCGGAGCCGGAAACTTACGCTATGCTGCTGGCAGGCTTGGGTCTTGTTGGCTGGCGTCTGAAAAGCCGGGAAAAAGCGTTACCTAGCGTTGCAGTTTAAATAGCCATTATCGTTGTGAAGCAATAGTAGAAACGGGGTGTTTTATAGAATCGCCCCGTTTCTTGCCGGAAACAAATAAATGTTATCTGGCTGTCATTAGGATGCACACGGCATTTATCGTGAGTTACATTCAATAGAATTATCAGCACGTACGCAATAAACGTACAAACGCCACGAAGTTCCCTGACGTACATGCTCGGTAGTAAGGAATATCATCATGCTGAACACTATAAAAAAAATCATAAGCACACTAATCACACTGTGCTGTCTTACTTTTTTTACCGGCTCGCTCTTACAGGCTGACGGTTTCGGACCTATCCCCATGTCACTGAAAGGAGCACCGGTTCCCGGTGTACCCGGCTTGCTGGGTGGTACTGACCCTATCATCATTAACAAAAATAAAGCGATCTTACTGGGCAAAGCCTTATTTTGGGATATCAATGTCGGAAGTGATGGGATAGCGTGCGCCAGCTTCCATTTTCATGCGGGCGCAGATCGGCGCACTAAAAATCAAATTGCACCGATAGGTAGAAATAGTAATTTACCTAGGGATTTTGAACTTGCAAGCGATGGAACTCCACGGGGACCTAATGCAACTCTGAAAAGAAGTGACTTTCCTTTTTATCAAACCGATAATCCTCTTAATCCCACAGGAGTACCGATCTATATCAGCAATGATGTGGTTTCTTCCTCGGGAACCTTTGGTGGTGATTATCGAGATGTCAAATTGGTTACAGCGGCGAATGATCAATGTAATCGTAGTTCCGATCCGGTTTTTCATGTTGGAGCAAAAGGTACCCGCAAAGTTGAACCCCGGAATACTCCAACCGTTATTAATGCCGTTTTCAATTTTCGTAACTTCTGGGATGGCCGCGCCAACAACATTTTTAACGGCAGCAGTCCTTGGGGAGATCGTGATCCAGATGCCGGAGTCTGGGTTAGAAATAATGATGGCACGGTTGCCAAAGAACGTTTAAAACTCATCAATTCCGCTTTGGCTTCCCTAGCTGTCTCCCCTCCTCTAGATGATTTCGAAATGAGTTGTCACGGCCGCACCTTTGCTGATTTGGGTCGTAAACTATTAGATCGTAAACCCCTCGAACATCAACGTGTGCACTGGAACGATAGTGTACTGGGCGGATTGGCGCACAACACACCCAACAATTTGCAAAAAGGTTTAAATACAGATTACTACCAACTGATCATGGAGGCATTCAATCCCAAATATTGGGATTATAACCATACTGGCTTATTTGGTTCTCCGCCAAGCAGCTCTACAACGCATGGACTACCCTATCGACAGGTAGAAGCTAACTTTGCCATGTTCTTTGCACTTGCGACTCAAATGTATCAATCGACCTTGATTTCCGATGATTCCCCCTTTGATCGTAGTACTGTAGATGCACATGGCATACCCATCGACTTAAGTGCATCGGCACAGCGTGGCATGGATATTTTCCGTGATTCACACTGTGCACTTTGCCACATTGGCCCTAATTTTACTTCGTCGGCTGTGGTAACCAATGGTATTTTACAAAAATTAAATCCGCATGCTTTCGGCAATTCGACATTCCGCGTCAGCACCACCACTGTAGTGACCAATCGATCGTTAACTGGCGGCATGATGTTTCAAGATACTGGTTTTTCCGGTACCGGTGTCACCCCGGTAGAAAATGATATTGGTTTGGGTGGTATCGATCCCTTCGGCAATCCATTATCGTTCTCTGATCAATATTTACAGCTTCTCGCAGGTAATGATTCTGGGGTGGTAGATCCTTATGTTGCAGACGTAAGACCTTGTGATCTGGATATGTCGATTGCAATTGATAGTGATAACCCGCATGTATTATTTTTCACACGCGTAGACGGGATACAAATACAAAAACAAAATACTGTAAATTGTTTTAATCCGGCAGGCATATTTATTCCAACGACTAATACTGCATTAGCAGAATTAGAAAAACCCAATAGAAGAAGGTTTTTGAGCGCAGCCAACGGCTCATACAAAATTCCCACTTTAAGAAATATCGACTTAACCGGACCTTACATGCATAACGGTGGCATGGCAGCATTGGACGAAGTATTGGCGTTTTATACACGAGGCGGTAATTTTTCAACACCACCGAAAGAATTTGCCAAAATTTTCGCTTTGGTTGACTTGCGGCTCTCGCCACAAAAACGTACCGACTTACTCAATTTTCTAAAAAGTTTAACCGATGACCGAGTGCGCTATGAGAAAGCGCCGTTTGACCATCCGGAAATACGAGTGCCGCACGGTCATGTTAGAGACAATTCATCAATTACCAAGCAAAACCCCATGAATGCGGGACTTGCAGCTGACCAGTTTTTGTTTATTCCAGCTGTCGGTGCTGAGGGAAGAACAAAGCCATTACAGCCATTTGATCGTTTTTTACAATAATATAATTAACAGTGAATTAAGAAAACGCTGAATTCTTGCTCGCCAAATTATTCAGCGTTTCTTTAAGTTGCTAAGGTAGCTTAAGAAATCTATCGTGAATGCGGCGTGTGGTGCGCCAGACCAGCCACACGACCACAGGAATCATCAATCCGGTTAGCAGCTCAGGCTGTATCGGTAAGCCGATCGCTTTACCTGCTTTAGCCAGATACAACAGCAAACTAACCACATAATACGAAATTGCTGCAATCGACAAGCCTTCCACTGTACTTTGTAACCGCAGTTGTAATTCTTGACCGCGAGTCAGTTTTTCCAGTAATTGCTGATTTTGTGTTTCGGTCAGAATATCGACTCGCGTACGTAGCAAGGCGCTCGCTCGAGAGACACGCGCAGAAAGATAGCTCATTCGTTGCGCAGTCGCTTCAACTGTCGCAATAGCTGGGGAAAGCCGCCGCTGCATAAACTCACCAATGGTCTGAGTGCCTGGTATAGCTTTTTCTCTGAGCTCGCCGATACGTTGCGTTACCAGCTTATTGTAAGCTTGTGTCGCTGCAAAACGGTAGGCATGTGCAACTGTAGCGTGCTCGATGCGCGTAGCTAATGAAATAAGCGTATCAAGTAATTCTTGATCAGAAGCGGCTTTATTTTCGAGTTGTGCGGTAATATCAGCCAACTGCTGCTCCGCTTTAGTCAATTCAGGGATAAGTTGTTTAGCTACTGGCAGACCTTTTAACGCCATGAGCCGGTAAGTTTCAATTTCAAGCAGGCGTTGCGAAACACGCCCTGCCCGCGTCTCTGATGCATTCAGTGGCATAATCACCAGCATGCGTTCAAAACCGCTAGGACGCAACATAAAATCCGTCACCGCAAGCGAGTGTTCATCTCGACCGATGAGAGATGCCACCACTGGATTCTCTCCAAACCACCTGCGTGCCTGAATGAGCAGTTCATCGGATTCGTTCAGATCGCCATACACCATGGCCAATTTGATAGCAGCGAAAGTCCGTCCAGGAATTTCAGCCAACCACCCCTGGGGTAAGGTCAAGTAAGAAAGTAATTCAGGATCTGTCGCACCCAGTTGAGCCACTTCAGGTAAATGTTGCACAAGCGAATAACGCGTAAATTCGCTATGACGTTCCCATCTCAAGGTATAGCCCTGCAACCGCAAGCGTAGAAAGTTATTCTGCAATTGTTCAAGCGTCAGCGTCTTTTGGCCGGGAATACGGCGCAAGTGCTCACACTCTTGCTCGCGTGTTATACCATCATTGATGACCACAACATAAATCACCAGTGCAGGTAATCGAATCCGCTGACTCGGACGCGCATGCACTTCATTGTGTAATGAAATTCGTTGCGGATCATCGTCAGGCAGCAAGCCGGATGAATGAATGTCAATGTTTGGATGCATACGCATAGAAGAATAAGCAATTTTTTGGCAAACCTGAATGTACCAAGGATCCAGTGCCAGGTCAAAAACACTGAAAAACAGCCACTCATAGTCTACAATGACGGATCGCTCTTGTAGCGTACTGAGGTTGAAAGCAGTCTTCCGAGATTTTCGTGATACGTTTAAAAAATTACATGTCAAATATCAATCACAACATACCTTTATCAGCATCGCAACTACAGCTTAGAAGCCTTGAATCTGTATGGCATCCTTGCACGCAAATGAAGCAACACGAAACCTATCCGCTCGTTCCGATTGTGAGCGGCAAAGGGGTATGGCTTTATGATGCTGCTGGCAAGCGCTATCTTGATGCGATTAGTTCCTGGTGGGTCAATCTATTTGGTCATTCCAATCCTTACATCAACGCGGCAATCCACGATCAGCTTGAGAAAATAGAACATGTCATGCTGGCAGGTTTCACCCATGAACCGGTTGTATTACTATCGGAGCGACTCAAGAAAATAGCACCCGGCACACTCGGGCATTGCTTCTACGCCAGCGACGGAGCCTCGGCGATTGAAATCGCGTTAAAAATGAGTTTTCATTATTGGCTTTTGTGTGGTCAACCGCAGAAAAACAATTTTGTCAGCTTGCAAAATGATTATCATGGCGAAACACTTGGTGCATTATCGGTTACTGATGTGGCAATCTTCCGGGAAACTTATGCACCATTGCTTCGGCCATGCACACATGTTCCTACACCTGACTGGCGTTATGCGGAAATAGGCGAATCCCCGGAAGATTATGCTATCCGCGCTGCCGCCGTGCTGGAACGCTATTTAGCAGAAAATCATGCCCAAACTGCCGCATTCATTCTTGAGCCATTGGTTCAAGGCGCGACCGGCATGGGCATGTATCACCCTGTTTATCTGCAACGTGCCAGAGAAATCTGCACTCAGTACCAGGTGCATTTGATTGCCGATGAAATTGCGGTTGGTTTTGGCCGGACTGGAACGCTATTTGCCTGTAATCAGGCAGACATCACGCCGGATTTTCTATGTCTATCGAAAGGTCTGAGCGGCGGATATTTGCCGTTGTCCGTTGTCATGACTACCGATACAATTTTTCAGGCTTTTTATGATGACAAAACAGCGCATGCATTTTTACACTCTCATTCGCATACCGGCAATGCATTAGCCTGTCGGGCAGCATTAGCCACGCTGGATATTTTTGAACATGATCGTGTCATTGAGACAAACAAGCACAAAGCAGCCTATCTGAATAAAATTGCAGCACCGCTCGCAGATCACCCAAAAATCAGGAATTTACGCAATTGCGGAATGATTTGGGCTTTTGAAGTAGAAACGGATGATCGCGATTTTGCAGCGAATTGTTTTCAGGCAGGTTTAAAGCAGCAAGTAGTACTGCGCCCCTTGGGAAAAACCATTTATTTCATGCCGCCTTATATCATCAGTGAACAGGAAATAGATTTTCTGGTAAATGCCACGCTGCATGTGTTAGACACGGTATGAATCACTGAAAGGAAATTATTGCGATGCAACTTACTTTCTTAGGTGCAGCCGGTGAAGTAACCGGATCCAGTTATCTCATCGAAACCGGAACAGTGCAATTTCTGGTCGATTGCGGCATGTTTCAAGGGGGCCGGGAGGCAGATAGAAAAAACCGTACGGCTTTTAAATTCGATCCTAAAACGATTGATTTTGTATTACTAACCCATGCCCATACCGACCATTCCGGCCTACTGCCGCGGTTAAGCGCATGGGGGTTCAGAGGCCCGGTTTATTGCACAGCAGCAACTGCGGATTTACTTCAGGTCATGCTCAAGGACAGCGCATATATTCAAGAAAAAGAAATTGAGTGGCGCAATAAATCACGTCATCGCAGCCGATCAACGCAGGAGCTTGCGCCGTTATATACCGTCACTCAAGCGGAAGTACTTCTCAAGCAATTAATCCATGTGAATTACGATACAGAAATTAATCCCCACCCATCCGTACGCTGTTGTTTCCGGGATGCTGGCCACATCCTCGGATCATCCATTATTGAGCTATGGATCAAAAAGTATGCTGATTTCAAGAAAATTGTATTCTCGGGCGATTTGGGACAACCTGGTCATCCGATTGTACGCGACCCAACTTTCATCCAACAAGCAGATATTCTGCTGATTGAATCAACCTATGGCAACCGGTTGCATCGAAATATGCCCGATACCTTGGATGAATTGGCTTATGCGATCAACCACACATTGATTCATAAAGGCGGCAATGTGATCATACCCGCCTTCACCGTTGGCCGTACCCAGGATCTGCTGTTTCTGCTGATCGATCTTTATCGCCAAGGCAAACTGGGAGAAATGGATATTTATGTTGATTCACCGATGGCACGGGCAGCGACAGAAATTACACTCAACCATATTGCATTGCTCGACAAAGAAACTTCCGATACGCTGCAGTGGATGAATAAGAATGTGAGAAAACCACAAATACATTTCGTGCAGGATATTGAAGAATCCATGCAGCTTAATCACATGAAACATGGGCTCATCATTATTTCAGCCAGTGGTATGTGCGATGCCGGACGTATCAAACATCATCTCAAATACAATCTTGACAGATCCGAATGCAGCATACTGATTACCGGATTTCAGGCGGAAGGAACTTTGGGAAGACGATTAGTAGACGGCGCCCGGAAAGTCAGAATTTTTGGTGAGGATGTGCGTGTCAAGGCAACCATATATACCATCGGTGGACTCTCGGCGCATGCCGATCAGGCAGATTTAATTAACTGGTTACGCCACTTCCAGAAAATGCCCGAAAATATTTTTGTCGTACATGGTGAATTCAGCAATTCTTCTGCTTTGGTTACCGCGATTCAACAGAAACTCAATTGGACGGCACGCATTCCGGAACAATTATCAGTTGTCACGCTTTAAATCTATAAACTGCCGGTTTCATTGATTCACTGGCAATTATTTGTATTTCGTTACTCAGAATCTGACTTCATGAAAAACGTAGCCGCGGGTGCGGGCTTGCCGATGTAATACCCTTGTGCGTAATCAATATCCATTTCTTCTATCAAAGCAAGTATTTCCGCACTCTCGACAAATTCTGCTGTAATTTTCTTACCAAACCCCCTGGCTACGCTACATAGGGCATTGACCAAAATTAGGTCATCACTGCTTTCAGATAAATTACGTATAAACGAGCCATCAATTTTAACCACATCAACTGGCAATTCCCGTAAATAATAAAAAGAAGAAAAGCCAACACCGAAATCATCCAGTACAAAACCACACCCCAGTTCTCTAATTTCTATCATCAGCGCACGGGCGCCGGGTAAATCTTCTAACGCTGCAGTTTCCGTAATTTCAAACATGACACATGACGGATCCATGTCTTGCGTCAACAATTCTTGTTTCAGGATTGGTAGCAGTTCGGGATCATTAAATGCGTGAGCGGATAAATTGATTGAAAAGCTAACTTTGAACCCGGCTTGATATATTTCAGCGACCTGAGCAATGGCTTTCCGTAATACCATGTGATCAATTGCGTGAATTAACCCGGTATGCTCGGCAGCAGGAATAAAATCTGCTGGCGACAGCACCGAGCCATCTTTTTCCTGCATACGCAACAACACCTCATAGTGAGAAATTTGTTTCGATTTAACATGCATAATCGGTTGCAAATAAAGCACGAAATTATCATGTAAATGGGAATATTCAATCTTCTCTTTCCAGTAAACCAACGTATGCATCCGTTCACGGCTACGGTCTTTGTCTGAAAACAGGTACCAGGCGTTCCGCCCCATCGCCTTTGCTTGATACATGGCAAGATCTGCAGCAGCCAACAAGTCATGAATATTAGCACCGTGCTCAGGGAATAATGCAATACCGATACTGGCTGAAATTTTATGGGTACGATTGCTAATGATTAATTGTGCCATGCCCAGTTGATCCAATACTTTTTTGGCGACTTCTATTGCGCCACTGGCATTAATTTCCGGCAAGATAATGGCAAACTCATCCCCTCCTAAACGACCTGTTATATCATCTGTTCGAATGGTCTGAGCCAACATACCCGCAACCATTTTAAGCAACGAATCACCAGCCTGATGCCCGCTGGTGTCATTAATATATTTAAAGCGATCCAGGTCAAAGAATAGTAAAGCACCTGGATGCTGATAGCGTTCTGCACGGCTTAAAACTTGCTCCAGTTCCTCACTAAAGCGGCGCCGGTTAAACATATTTGTCAAAGGATCATGATCGGCCAGCCAAGCCAGATGGCCCTCAACTCGCTTATATTCGGTAACATCCAATCCCACCGATAAAATCGACGGATCATCCGCAGATTGCCAGGACAGATGCGAGTGTAGCCAAGCTACATGGCGTGTTGTTCCATCTTTGCAGTGGGTAATGGCCTCATGACGTAATTGCATTCTTTGACCGACTTGTATCTCTTTAAAGCGCGGAAGCAGATCTTGCGATTCATACTCCGGAATCAAAGTATTTAGAAAAGATTTACCCAACAACTCACTCTCCGTATAGCGAGTCAACATCTCTCCATACGCATTTAATGAAATGATTCCACCTTCAGAATTCTGTGTCAGAACTATGGCTTGTGCCGTATCCAGCAAATTCCCCACAAAATCTCTTTCTTTACTGAGCGCATTTTTTTGCTCAATCAGCATCGTTGTCCGGGTAGATACTTCTTGCTCTAGTTTTTCCAGTTGGAGTGATAAGGACACGGCGGCTTCAGACAACGTATCTACTTCGTCACTGAAACGCTGTACGCGATCTGCTGAGGTCAGTGCTAGGCGGAATTTTTCAAATTGTCCACTGGCGAGCAGTGGGAGTACAAAAGCGACATCTTTTAGTCTTGCAAGTAGCCGTGTAAAAATCAGGAATAATAGAATCTCAGAAAAAACAAGCCCTAGCAAGCCGATTAATGCAATTTTCCAAATAGAGTCATGAATATTATTTACCGCAGCCGTTACATCGGTAATCACAACCAAATGGGCCTTGCCGGGCTCATACGAATTAAGGGGAAATAATTTTAACTGCTGATATTGATCATTCCAGCGGATCTGAACACCGCTATTGAGCGACGACATATCTGGATAAATCTGCGCAGTCTTATTAAGAATATCCTGATTTCTTTCTTTATTAGTCAGTGCGGGGATATGAACGTTCCAGCGCAAAAAATCAGAATCATCATGAAGCAACAGATTATTCTGTTCTTTAATTAACAAACCAATATCAGCGCCTGCTATCCGTTTGAAGGCCAGAAATACATCGGCCAAAGAAATACCCATGACCACTATGCCCGCTTTTTTCCCTTCTACCAATAACGGTGCCACAATGTATTGTATGCAGCTTTCCCTGCAAAGCAATGGATTGATGGGTCGTTCAGACTGATTAACATTACTTACCCAGGTCGGTAGTAGGTTATTGCCATCAATATTCGTATCTAAACTATCCCAGCTCGAATTCAGTTGATTTGACGTATTATAAAAATGAACAAACTCAACACCGTTATGAAATTGCAGCAATGCCCAGTGTTGATCGAAAGCTTTATTAATAGCCTCTCCATTACTTTTGATCAAGGCATTTTTCATTCCGTCTAAAAACGGGATCATTTCAGCTAACTGGTATAAATTCTGCGAAGTATTCTGAATCAGACTATTGATTTCTCGAGAATGCCGTCTATATTCTACATCCTGCTGATTATCGAAGTTCGCCATTAAACCCAGATAACTAATAAAGCAAAACATTATTACAACGGCCAGCAGTATCAAACTGCTGCCCAGAGAGATTTTCCATCTCAGGCTGCGGAACCTTCGTCCTTTAAGGCTTGGAGTGAGAGGGAGAGGCACCTTTGCTAACTTATTCTCGGAATTATTTTTCATCAGAATTTCTACTTAGAAACGATAAGAAGCCTGGATCGCGTAAAGATCCCAGTGCTGACTCATTGGACCTTCAGTGGCTGGATTGTCTAATCTCGAGAGCCAACCCGTACCATTTACATAATGGTATTCAGCACGCACCATAAATTGTGGCGTAGCATTCCAACGCAAACCCACCGTAATATCCTTAGCAAACCGAGAGTCTTCCAAGCCCTTACGCCGCAGAGGATCTTCTGCAACCCATTGACTTCCATTTCGATCCGATCTATCAGTAAAGAGAGCGTCATACCGTAGCAGACCCACCCATTTCGGGGTAAAGCGGTATTCGCCTTGAAAGTAATAACTTTCACCAAAGAAATCTAGGCCATTCAGCGGCTTAACGTTAAAATCATTATTATACTTAAAGTGACGAATTGCATATTCAGAAGTCAGTGTCCAGCGCTCTGCGTTATATTGAGCTGAGAAATAGACCGGCGAGAACTGTAATGCACCGGCTTGTAATAATGCACCGGGGCCAATTAAGTCACCCAACCTATTACTAGGATCATAGGAGGTATTTAACCATATTCCACTGACACCCAGGCGAAGTCGTTTGTCATTCGTTTCAAAAATTCCTCGACCAATATACGACACATCTCTTTGTAGATGACCCGGTGGCAGCGCTCCAATCAGTGCAAGTTCTGTATCCTTGTCACTCACTATGGGCAAAAAGGCACCGAATTGCGTAGAAACTGTACCCCAGCTGGAAACGGCAGTTTCGCCGTACAACTGCACAGAATCTCCTGAAAGACTAATATTGCGTACCCTATCAAAATAAATCGATTGCGGTAGCATGATGCTAGGGCGTGTGAATGGTACATCACGCGTATCATTATAAAAGCCAAATGGATTTTTCAATCTACCAACGCGTATACCAAACTGATTGGCTTCATGCGAGTATATCCGATAATCCAGGAATCCAAAATCGAGGCGCGGCATACCCGTGTTCCCCTCACCCGCCCTTCGCGACAACACTTGTGCGGATAGTAACAGTCGCGGCAATGGTCGCACGGAAGCATTAAGCCCTGATTCTGTGAGTCCAAAGCTACCGCCTTTATCACTATTCCCAAAAACATCGTTATCTGAGGTTGTAATATAAGCCTGACTGGCGAATCCATGGATCTGCAGATCGGCGGGAAGATCTGTTTTTCGAAACCAGTTTACTGCCGTACTTACCAATCCGGGTTTTTTCTTCGCACTATCTGCTGCGGTAGCTTGTGAAGGCAATTCCGATGTTTGCAGCCAAATAGGTGGTTTGCCAGACTCTGATTGTTTCTGCGACTGATTGGGTTCTTGCGCATGTGCTGAAAAGCACCCGGCAAGAAATAACAAGACCCATCGTCTAGTTATTCTCCGAGTAGCGCCCACAAAAAGGCTATTTAATCTCGAGCACGTTAACATTTTCATTAATATTCGCTCTCCATAAATAACCGATTGCGCCAGGCGTATTAGCGACCTTAGAAACCATCTCTTCAGCTGAATTTACTACGATGGGCGCTTGGCCGGTTCCCGAATAGACTAGCCGATCCCACGTGGATCTTAATTGATAAGGAAATACGTTTAATTTTTCCTTGGAAAAATTTTGATGCAGTTGATCGTCATCAGAAAATACAAAAACTCTAATCTTGGTACCGTTAGACCAGGTCTTCAAATGCATACTGAATATAGAGCGCAGCGAATTGACTGAAAGTACTTTCTCGCTAACTCCTGTATTAGTCACGATTTCATAGTGATCACTTGCCTTGACCTCAGTCTTTATGCCCAGAAGACATATTGCTAGAGCAAAACAAAAATAGACCCTAACCTTCAACAAACAACGCCTTGATAATTGGACTCGTATAGAGAAATGAAATAAACTCAAGAACTGGATTCCTGATTCAATACTATTTCATTGGTTAACATGAACGGGGCTGTATTTGCCGCAATCGGTCACGACTTCCCAAGCATCATGATGTTCTTTATACATTCTAGTTAATACATCATCTACATCTGCATAATAAGGTCGACGAATACCATGATAATTAACGGGGGGGCCAATTGGATTAAAACTCAAACCGTTATAACCAAGCAGTCGATTGAGCGCAGGATCCTTAGCGGATATCCAGTATCTGATATTATGTTTGATTGACATACGCATGACAGCAGCCATTAACATTAAACTTAAGTGTGGTGTAGAACGTCTATCCGAAGCTCGCCGGTTTCTTTCGGCAATACTCCCATCGGTCACCTCTGCTCTAGATTCACGACGTTCTCCTCTACGCCGATCAAACTGTTTCACAACAACAGAACGGGAAATCTCAGCAATGTGCTGACGTGGCAAGGCTTTGATATTACAAAGCGTTGGATCAAGTTGCGTATATAACTCAACTGGAAATAACTTTTCAGGCTGCAACGGGTCAAATAATATTAAACGGACTGAACCAATAAAATCTCCTGATGAGCGAAATCGTAAAAGAATATGAGAAGAATGATTGTCGTAATTGTCTTTTTCCAGTTTATCTGGGTAAAGTGAAGCATCGAGAAAGTCGTGCTCTACACAAAATACCTGATAACGGAGTCGATAAACAATCTCAAGCAATTC
This sequence comes from Nitrosomonas sp., assembly GCF_043753625.1. Taxonomy (GTDB): domain Bacteria; phylum Pseudomonadota; class Gammaproteobacteria; order Burkholderiales; family Nitrosomonadaceae; genus Nitrosomonas. The sequence continues at coordinate 5,839 of NZ_JAYUWI010000157.1, read as the reverse complement.
ATTTGTATTAGCTTCTACAATTTCAAAATACTTCTGAAAATTATCATACATATCACTCATAGAATCACCCAGTTGAGTTATAAGTAGTCGGCTATATCCACATTCAAAAATTATTCAGACTAATTCTTAGTCATTCAATTAAGAATTAGTCATAGTAAATTTGTCTAGTCTATAAAATGAGTAGAAATAGTAAACCGCATTCGCGCAACGTCATAATCGAATAAGCGCGGGAACTACAGTGCATTTTCTATTTTCAATTGCATAAATCAAATACTTTCTCATTCAACAAGTAATATATGTTAATTGCAGCAAGCATTTAAGTATATTTAAAGCGAATATTCAACAGATCTTTTTCATTTAATAGAAGAATTACAATAAAGATGCAAGCCTGTGCACAATAAACAACAGACAGGTGCAGTGCGATGAACTTTGATGTGGTTAACGGTATGGATTAATCTTCCGCTAAAACTAATAAAACAATCCGTTCTGAGTTTGATACGAAGTTAAACCAGCACTTCGATCGGTGTAGGATGACTGAGAAATGCTGTCGGGCTAGCAGTTAAACCATAGGCGCCCGACTGCAATATAACAACCAGATCACCAACCGATGCTTTGGCCATTTGCATTTGATCGGCTAACAGATCCAATGGCGTGCAAAGCGGCCCCACGACCGAAACAACTTCCCTGTCAGCGCCCTGAACTTTATTTCCGATGATGACAGGATAGTTTTTGCGGATTACCTGACCAAAATTACCGGAAGCAGCCAAATGATGATGTAAGCCCCCATCTGTCACGAGAAAGATCTGCCCTCGCGATATCTTCCGTTCCAAAACCCGGCAAACATAAATTCCCGCTTCCGCCACCATATACCGGCCTAATTCAATCGCAATCCGGGCATTAGGCAATTGCCGTTTTACTTGCGGCATCAAGCGCTGCAAATTCTCACCAATGGTAGCAATATTCAATGATTGATCCCCGGGGAAATATGGAACACCAAAGCCACCGCCGATATTAAACAACTGCATGGGCGATGGTGCATGTTCGGCGAGCCGAATACCCAGATTGAAAGTTTTTGTGTGCATCTCCTGAATTGCTGTTGCATTCAAATTCTGTGAGCCGCTGAATATATGAAAACCAACAAAATTTAATCCGAGTACCCCCAGCCGGATCAGCATTTCAGGAACGCGTTCAGCATCTACGCCAAATGGCCGGGGTCCGCCGCCCATTTTCATTCCGTAAGATTTGAGTTCAAAATCCGGATTCACTCGAATGGCTACGTTTGGAACAATACCTAAATATTTTCCCAATTGCGCGACCAATTCCATTTCTCGCTCGGATTCCAGATTGAGAACGATACCGGCAGCGATAGCACTACGCAGTTCATCTTCCTTTTTCCCTGGCCCTGCGAAACTGATTTTCTCAGGCGATAGCGTTGTATCCAATGCAGTTTTCATTTCCCCCGCTGAAGCGACGTCCATTCCATCAACCACCCCCCCCAAATGTTGCACCACCGCAGGCATAGGATTGGCTTTCATCGCGTAATGCAGCAAAATTTCTTCCGGCAAATGCTGCCGCAACAAAGCAATCCGCTCTGTTATTTTTTGCCGGTCATACGCATAGAATGGCGTTGATCCAACTCGTTGTACCAATCGAGTCAGTGCAATACCGCCTATTTGCAGACAATCATCCTGTACGGAAAATTGCACGAGCGGCGCGTGCTCTCGAGGTAAATTGCTCACTGATCAATTCTCGCAAATAGGTGCTGCATTTCCTGGTAAAGTAATTTACGGTCTACTTTGCCATTCGGATTACGCGGCAGGCTCACTTCACGCACTTCAATATGACTCGGCAGCATATAAGCAGGCAAGCGCTGTTTACACGCGGCCAATAAATTATCAGCATCCAGCTGAATATCTTTCCGTGCCGTCACAATTACCACAATCGCCTGCCCCAATATCGGATGCGGAACACCGATGGCGACGGCTTCTGCTACACATTCCGCGGCATAGACGATCTCCTCCACTTCCGTCGGACTGACCCGGTAACCCGAGGTTTTGATCATCTCATCGCGACGCTCAATGAAATATAGAAACCCTTCCTCATCCATCTGCACAGTGTCACCCGACCAAGCGGCAATTTCTGCAAACGATAAACCAGACTGGTACGGTTTAACCGGTTTAAAACACATCGCTGTTTTTTCCATATCATTCCAATAACCCATCGCGACCAAGACACCCCGATGTACCAATTCTCCAGATTCACCCGGCACACAGTGTGATCCATCTTCGCGCAACACCAATACTTCAACATTTGGTATCGCTTTTCCGATAGAATCTGGACGCCGATCTAGCTCCTCCGGTGCCAGATAAGTTGAGCGGAAGGCTTCAGTAAAGCCATACATCAAGAATATTTGTGTAACCGGCAAAGCTTTACGTAATCGTTCCAATGTCGAGCGCGGCATGGCGCCACCTGAACTAGTCATATAACGCAATGAAGACACTTGCCCCCAATCCAACTGAGCCAGTTGAATCCACAGCGGCGGAACCGCCGCAAGGCCAGTGATCTGCTGTTCCTTGACAATATGAATAATGTCACGCGGCAACAGATAATTCATCAAAACATTTGCCGCACCGGCATAAAACGCAGTAGTGAGCTGACTCAATCCATAATCGAAACTCAGCGGCAACACGGTTAGAATCCGGTCATCGTGTTGATTTCCTAAATACTGCGTTACACTTTTTGCACCAGCTACCAGGTTACGATGTGAAAGAATGACTCCCTTTGGTTTGCCGGTACTGCCAGAAGTATAGAGAATCGCCGCCATATCACTATCGATCGTGGGCAATATCGCGCGAGACCAGCTTGCGGCCTGTAACGCTCCCCAACAGACAACAAGAAGGTTGGCAATAACCGGTAGCTGATCTTTAGCATCCACCACAACAACCGTACGCAGATCGTGACAAAGTGTCAAAACGGATTGTAGTAATTTCAAGCGCTCCAGTGAAGTAACCAGTATCCTTACATTACAATCGATCAGAATGTAAGCCACCTGTTCAGATTTTAATACTGGATTCACTGGAACAAATACACCACTCGCCGCAGAGGCAGCAAATAATGCTACCACTGTCTCCAAGCGCTTCTCAAGATAGACGGCGACACGTTCACCACGGCTTAAACCCAGCGCACGCAAACCACCGGACCTTGACTCAATTTCTCCAGCGAGAATGGCATAATCCATTGTTTGATCTTGGTACAACAATGCTTCAGCATCGGGTGTACGGTCAGCCGCTTTAAGAATCAGATCATGAATTAAGTCAGTCATTTATCAAATACATCACTGCATACAGGCAAGGAAATCACCTGGATTAAATTGAAACATTATAATCGGCTTTAGCTTACAAGCTATTATCAACGTGCATCTTAGCAGCAAAAGTCCGGGCAAAAGAAACACTGCTTTGGCAGAATCGCGTACACTATCTATTTTAGATACTTAGCATAACAGTAGACACAACAATTATGATGGTACGTACACGCTTTGCACCCAGCCCGACCGGTTATCTCCACATTGGTGGCGCGCGCACGGCTCTTTTCTCCTGGGCCTATGCACGCAAACATGGTGGCAAATTTATTCTGCGCATTGAAGACACTGATCTGGAACGTTCGACCCAGCAATCGATGCAGGCAATTCTGGATGGCATGGCGTGGTTAGGACTGGATTATGATGAAGGGCCGTTCTATCAGATGCAGCGATTAGCGCGTTATCATGAAATTGCCGAACAATTGTTACAGAATAACCAAGCCTATTATTGCTACGCAACCAAAGAAGAATTGGAAGAAATGCGTGAACAGCAATTGGCTGCCGGCCTAAAACCACGCTACGATGGCCGTTGGCGCGACTCAAAAAAAACGCCGCCCGCCGGTGTCAAACCAGTACTTCGATTCAAAAATCCATCGCAAGGTCATGTCACAATTAATGATCAAATTAAGGGACGCATCACTGTCGCCAATAGTGAATTGGATGATTTAGTGTTGTTACGCGGTGATGGCGTGCCGACTTATAATTTTAGTGTGGTGATTGACGATCTGGATATGAACATCAGCCATGTCATCCGCGGCGATGATCACGTTAACAACACGCCGCGCCAAATCAATATTCTTCAAGCTCTGAATGCGCCGTTACCAGAATACGCGCATGTCCCCATGATATTGGGCGCCAATGGCGAGCGATTATCCAAACGGCATGGCGCTGTTTCTGTTATTCAATACCGTGAAGACGGTTATTTACCGGAAGCCCTATTGAACTATCTGGCACGACTCGGATGGTCGCATGGCGATGAAGAAATATTCAGCCGCGAGCAACTGGTTGAGTGGTTTGACTTATCGGCAATCAGCTGCTCTCCGGCCAAATTCAATCCAGAGAAACTGCATTGGATCAACCAGCAATATCTCAAGAAAACCGATAACGTGCGCTTGGCTGAATTGGTCATTCCTTTCCTGGCAAAAGACGAATGCCCTATTGCCGGTGGTCCCGATTTAGCGCTTATTGTGGATTTACTGAAGGAAAGAGTGAATACCATTGAAGAACTAGCGGATGCAGCGGTTTACTTCTATCGCCCGCTGGAACCCACCGATGAATTGAAAGTGCAACATCTGACCGCAGCAGCGAAACCTATCCTAGCCAGTCTGATAGAAAAATTCAGCCATATAGAATGGACCCGCGAATCAATCCATCATGAAATTAAAACAGCAGCCAAGAATCACGATGTCAAATTACCTAAAATTGCTATGCCATTGAGGGTTATGGTGACCGGTGAAGTGCATACGCCCTCCATTGATGTGGTATTGGAATTGCTTGGTCGTGAAGAAACACTCACCCGCATGAATAGCCGTCTGAGCAGTTTTTCTGATTGATCTTTTCTTTACAATGAATCAAGGCATCAGTATAATCCCCCTTCCTTTGATCAGGGGGTATAGCTCAGCTGGGAGAGCGCTTGCATGGCATGCAAGAGGTCAGCGGTTCGATCCCGCTTATCTCCACCAGTTCATCATTGATAGAACGACGCTATAGCGACATAAAACTTTGTCCCCATCGTCTAGAGGCCTAGGACATCGCCCTTTCACGGCGGTAACACGAGTTCGAATCTCGTTGGGGACGCCAAATAAAACAAAGACTTGAATAAATTTAGATCTTTTTATTTTCTCGATGCGTAATCTGTGCGTAATCTGTGAAAATAAAATTTGCAGATATTTCCGAAGTTGTGGCTGTAGAAATCTCATCACTAGAATGGTTACGCGAATACTTTAATAAACTGTAGCTTCATGGGTTGCTGATAAAGTGAATTAACTCAACCCACCTTAAACATTCCCCACACAAAGATGAAAGTCAAATCAAGGCTGATCAATCACCGCCTCACTTCGCCCTGAAATTGTTCAGAATTGCATCAATGGCAATCAGTTTTTGGCAGCAAAGGCTAACCGCGTTTCAATCCACGCGCCCACGCGGGGCGCGACTTTGTATTTTGAAAGTGTTAATAGCCGCTCCCCCGTTTCAATCCACGCGCCCACGCGGGGCGCGACGCGCTGGTTATGTATCCCGCATAAACAAGGTTGTGTTTCAATCCACGCGCCCACGCGGGGCGCGACCTAGCACTGATACTATTTTGTACCATTTCACCGTTTCAATCCACGCGCCCACGCGGGGCGCGACAATGATCGGCTTTTATCTTGTTCTGGTTTTATGGTTTCAATCCACGCGCCCACGCGGGGCGCGACTTTGACCAATGCGCGGGATTTGGGCATTGCTGAAGTTTCAATCCACGCGCCCACGCGGGGCGCGACG
>NZ_JAYUWI010000156.1:0-2808 GCF_043753625.1 Nitrosomonas sp. | reverse complement strand
TGATGTCACTGCGCCGACCGATGCTGAACTTTATACAAAAAAGTCACGGCCCACTACTACATCTAGCTACCTTGGGAGTTAACCGGATAAGCACGGTTTGAACAAGCTCATTGAGTGCAAACCTAAAAATTCCATTAAATTGTTGATTAACACTAATTCCTCTACTGTGACTAAACAAAACCATACTCTGTTGATTGTGTCATTATTTTTCATGCGCATGGCTTTAGTTGCCTGGATAGCTGCATTCGCTGCCAGCGCCGTATCTGCGCCCGTATCTGGTCCGGTCAAATGGCATCCGGGTCATTATTATGACCTTATGGGTAGTAAAAATAATTCTAAGTATATGGCACAAGTATACAAAGAGCTGAAAAATACACCAGCCCTGCGCGGGGTGCAAATTCGTTATACTTGGGCAGAGCTGGAAACATCTTATGGTGTGTATAATTTCACTTCCATTGACAAAAATCTTGCCGAACTTGCCACGCAAAATAAAAGACTTATTATTTTGCTGCAAATAAAAGCATTCGATCCTAATATGGCTTCCGTTCCAGAGTACTTGAAAGCCGGAATATACGACGAAGGTATATTCTCTTTTAATAATGGCGGCAGCACCATTATTAAAGGACACAACATCAAGCTGTGGAATTCCAATGTACGTGATCGCCTGGTTGCTCTAGTTAGTGCATTGGGAACGCGCTTTAATTCCCATCCCTACTTCGAAGGTATCGGCTTGACAGAAACCTCCATGGGGGTACCAATAAAAACACTATCCAGTACTCAGGAAGATGATTTTTACAGCAACCTATCTTTAGTGAACAAAAAGATGCGCGAGTTCTTCCCCAATACTATGACATTCCAGTTCACAAACTATCCGCGTTCGTTTCTAAAATCATTTATAGAAAACTTGAGCGCAATAGGAACAGGGTTAGGTGGACCAGATACTTTCATCGAAGATCCAGGACTTAATCACCCTGGAGATAAACACTCTCCAAGCGGAGTGTATTCCTATTATCCTAAACTTTCCGGGATCATACCCCTGACACCTTCGGTGATGCAGTCAAACTACGCAAATACTCGGTGGGATAAAACAGGTCGTGAGCCAACCGTCTTGGAGCTGCTCACTTTTGCACGAGACAAGCTGAAAGCTAATTATATATTCTGGACGCGAGCTCCAGGATATTATCCCAAAGTTCTGTTGATGTTGAACGAATCAAATCAAACTAGAGATCCTGTCGGTGGACTGGATCCGAATTGTCCCAAGGTCTATAACTCCTGTATCGACTAGCTATTTGGACAAAAACCACTGACTACAGATAACAATGCCCATGTTTTTATCACCTTGCTTACATAGCACCAGCCAGGGAATCCTTAATCCAATTAAGGAAATAACAGTTTGCCTGAGAATTATGGCGACGAATATTTCTGAGATATTAGACAAAGATTTTGTTATTATTGCTTCGGAATGAATTATTCATGATTTTGTGTGTTTTCTATATACATACAGAACAAGTGGTTACCTGCAAAAAGATTCATGGATAAATCGTTCTGGATCTATAGGTAGTTTGGGCGAATTTCAAAGAAAAATAACCTTACCTTTGAGCAGGAGGTAAGGATATATATGGTGTTGCTTGCCTGGAATACTGTTTCTGGGCTTGGGCTCTGTGCTGATAATATCCAGAGTCTTCATCATGGACGCTGCTTTCCTGCGACCAATCAGTATTCCCTGACGCAAAAACCACGTGGTGTAGCTGCGTGAACCCTATTGTGGTGTTTTTAGGTATTGCTCGTCCATCTTTCGTAGCAAAACCAAATCAACATCACTTGCCGGTTGAGGCTGATCAAATAAGTCGAGCGTGCCAAGCCCAGTAAGTGGCACTGGCGAATTTGGCTAAGTTTCTCGTTAAGCTCAATCATCATCTTGCGTTCCGCCGCACTTAATGATCGAGCTTTCTGACTAAAAAATCGCGTTCCACCGTCAGTTGCCCGATGATACGGTGTAAATCGTTTGTGGTTTGTCCGTTCTCTTTGTTAGCATTGTTGCTTCTGGAAAACAACTCGTCGCCTGTTCAATGAGTTGCTGTTTTCAGCTATTGATCTGTGTGGGATGTATCCCATAACGTGTTGCCAGTTGGGGAATAGTCTCATCGCCCCGTATCGCAGCCAGCGCTACTTTCGCCTTGAATTAACTGGAATATTGTGCGCGTTTCTTGCTCATGATTATGATCCTCTATATAGTATCCATAGCAGAGCTTAACAACCTGTCCAGTTTTGTGGTACCACTTTACTGCTGATGTGGTCTACCATCGTATTTCCTGATTAGAAAGATTCTTCAGCTAGCCGAAGCCAACGTGCTGGGCGAGGCCCGATAGTAACTGCAGCGACGAGTAGACGTAGAGGAAGCATCTCATGATGGAAGCGCCGGTTGAAACGGTAAACAAATGCACCGAGGTAACGGGTTCCGTATTTGGCGAAATCGAATGCATGGTAAGCGCCACCCAGGCTGGTTTTGAGGTTGCCCAAAACCGTATTGATCCAGTTGAATTCTGGAAAATCCTTAGGCTTGCGACCGTCCGCGACAATTGCCCGGTGCTGGCAGCCAGCATCAGTAATCCCGGCAAAACAACCCAATCCATCGGAAGTGACTATACAACCCGGCGTATCCTGGCGCTCAAAAACGACATAAAAGCATTGGAATTACGTTGCAAGATATTAATGCAAGAATCCCAAGCTGCGCAGTTAATTGACAGTATTCCAGGGTTCGCTGTGATCTGTGCTTCAGAGTTGGCGGGCGAGATTGGCACCATTGAT
>NZ_JAYUWI010000155.1:0-25787 GCF_043753625.1 Nitrosomonas sp. | reverse complement strand
CTACGATGGGTACAACAATTAAAGCAAGATCTGCAGTATCCAATGCTTCATTGAGTGTTGATGTGATTTTCAAAGATTCGGGTAATGAATAACCCGGCAAGAAACTGTGATTAATACGCTGACTATCCATTTCAATCGCATGATCTGGATCTTTTGACCACAAACTGATCTGATGACGTGCAGATAAACTAATTGCTAATGCCGACCCCCATGCACCTGCACCCAGTACAGCAATTCTCATGAACCCCAGACCTGATTGACTTTGACATAGCCAGTCTGCCCATCGAGATGCCGTACTTTTACCCAGCCTTTAACATCAGAATCCATCCATTCCATAACGATATTTTCCTCGGCTTGAAATACCAATCCCGAGCTCATATCGGCCGACTGATAAATATTAGCTAATGGTACCGTCACAACAACATACCGCTGTTGGCTTAAGACTTTCTTTTCAACCCAGGCAAGACTCCCGCTACTGTCACGTACTTTTGCCCATCCATCTACATCCACTACGACTTCGACCGGAAGATATCGGCCTGCTACATATAATTTATCGGCTTTAAGCGATGGCGCATCATACATAACAACAGCATTCTCAGCTAGTGAAAAAAATTCCATTTCAGCAGCTACGAAACCGGGAAGATGCAACAAGATAGTGGTCAGCAAAACACGCAGGCTGCTTTTCAACCAGAATAACTCAATCAGCAGGCTTTTTCTCATTAGTATATTCACCTCCAGGTTCCGGGTTTCTAATTTAGATTCGTATTCGTTTCTGCTCTTTTTTGCTGATAAATGGCTTCAAAATTTACTGGATTGAGAATAACGGGCGGAAAGCCAGCTCGTGTCACAATATCCGATACCGTTTCACGTAAATAAGGAAAAAGAATATTAGGGCACCCTATGCCCAGTACCGGGTCAATTTCACCATCAGGCACATGACGAATACGAAAAATACCCGCCTGTTGAACCTCAACCAAAAACATTATTTTGTCTTTAATCTTAGCTGTTACCGTTACCGTTAACAGTACCTCGTACAATCCCTCATCAATACTTTGGCTCTTTGTTCCGAGCTGCAAGTTGATTTCAGGCGTATCTTTCTCCAGAAAGATATTGGGCGCATTGGGAATCTCCAAGGACAGATCCTTCACATAGATCTTTTCTATGGCAAAAACTGGTTGCTGTTGCTCACTCATATTTACTTTTTCCAGTAGTGAATTAAAAAGTTTATACTATTAATTGTTATCGCATCAACCCATCCTGCGGATCAAATTGCCAGCAATGCTGCCAATTCGCCTTTACGATCCAGTTGCGTTAAATCGTCATACCCCCCCACATGTCTTTCACCAATGTAAATCTGTGGCACAGTACGTCGACCTGTTCTACCCATCATCTCAGCACGCTGGGTCGGCTCAAGATCGATGCGTATTTTTTCAATTTCCTGAACCCCTTTTGAGCGCAACAAACTCTCTGCCATTTTGCAGTAAGGACAAAAACCCGTTGTGTACATAATTACTTTGGGCATTCAATTCTCTATCGCTTAACCATAGGTAAGCCGGCACGCTTCCAGGCGTCAATACCGCCCATCAGATTAATTACTTGAGGAAAACCGTTCTTCCTTAGAATCAGGCTGGCATGATTGGATCGAATACCACCAGGGTATATCATCAAAATGGGCTTGTCCTTAAATTTTTGCAACTCTACCCAACGCTCCTCAATCTTTTCAGATGGAATATGTTTTGAGTTCGGCAAATGGCCTGTCGCATACTCACTATCATCCCGGACATCCAACACCAATGCATCCTGGTAATTTATCAATTGTACGGCTGCAAGCGTGTCGATTTCCTTGATGCCACGACGCATTACCAATGGCCACAGCAGTAATAAGCCACTAATTATTGCTGTCATAAGAAAGAGGAAATTTTCTAATTTAAAAAGAAAATGATCTTGAAATAATGATAATTCCATATAAGCTTTATTCTGTTCTTTAAATGTTAATTTTATCAGAAACTGGAAAATTACGGGATTTCCTTAATCCTGCCGTTAAAGCCCACGCATAGTAACATCATGCATATCAATTAATAGTAATTAATCCTGGAATTAATTATACCCAATCTGTTTTATGAACTATTGCCAGAAAAAAATAAAAATCCGTCATCATTTTCCACAAAAAAGCACCTTACTTACCTTTTATTCGCACAAAAGAATCAGTCAGATGCTGTGTTTACAGCTAAAAGTATAATAAAATATCAGTATCTTTAACACTAATTGCTGCCCCTTTTTCACAAAAAGGTCAATATGAAAAAAATTGTTCTCCTTCGCCATGGAGAAAGTACCTGGAATAAAGAAAATCGATTTACTGGCTGGACAGATGTTGATTTAACACCCCAAGGCTTACAGGAAGCTCGAAATGCCGGGAAGCTCTTACGAGAACATAGATTTGCATTTGATATCGCGTATACATCAGTTCTTAAACGTGCCATTCGCACCTTGTGGATAGTGCTTGACGAAATGAATCAGATGTGGATTCCAGTACAACACACTTGGCGATTAAATGAGCGGCATTATGGCGCCCTGCAAGGATTGAATAAAGCTGAAACTGCAGCCAAATATGGTGATGAGCAAGTTTTAATATGGCGAAGGAGCTATGATGTCAGTCCGCCTGCATTAACCATCGATGATGATCGCTATGCCGGTACTGATTCGCGATATAAAGATCTACCGCATGGCGACATACCTTTGACCGAGTGCCTAAAAGATACGGTCGCAAGATTTTTACCCTATTGGAATACGGTTATAGCACCTCAAGTTCAGTCTGGAAAAAGCGTTATCATTGCTGCACATGGGAATTCTTTACGAGCACTGGTTAAGTATTTGGATAATATCTCTGATGAAGAAATATTGAACTGCAACATCCCAACCGGCATCCCATTGGTTTATGAATTAGATGACAATATGCAGCCAATTCGGAACTATTACCTGGGAAATCAGAGCGAAATTCAGGAGGCTATGCAAATTGTAGCTAAGCAAGGTAAATCAGCAGTTTAAAACACATCCGATTCACTTATTCAGATATGAGTGTAAACCATACACTATTTCGAATAAATCATACCAATCTGGAAGTTGATACGTTTAATTCTATTCCTACGCAGTATGTTCAACTAATGCTGATGTTATGCGTATTGACATTTTTCTATCCGCTCTCAGCGTTTTCAAACAACCAGGAAAATCTTAAGCTATTGCGTGAACGTATCCAATCTCTACAAAAAGATTTAGCAAGCAAGGAAGCATTAAAACAGGGCACAACGGCCGAATTACAGAAAACTGAGCGCGCAGTCAACAATATCACGCTCAGATTGAGCAAACTCATTGAAAATGACCGACAAGCCAACGAAGAATACAAACAACTGCAAATACAACACGGCCAAATCAAAGATAAAATAGAAACCGAACGAAATCAACTAGAAAAGTTGCTCTACCAACAATATGTGGGGGGCCAGCAAGATTATTTACAACTAGTGTTGAACCAGCAAAACCCTAATCAGGGTGCACGGAATATCTATTATTACCAGAAACTTTCACTCACCCGTTCGGGTATTATCAAGAATCTTCAGAATAATCAAGATGAAATTAAAGTACTAACACAAACCAGCCGTCAAAAGAAAGACGAAATAACTGCTATTCAAGCTGAATATTTCAATCAACACAAAAAGCTTGAACAAGAAAAAACCAAACATCAGGCTATACTCTCGCAGGTATCTGATCAAATTACCCAACAGCAACAAGAAATTAATAAACTCAAGAGTGATGAAAAGCGCATAACCAATTTAGTTAATGAGATAAATAAATTACTTATTCAAGAAAAATCCACGAACACATTGTCTAACAATAAACTCCCAGATGCTTCTACAACAGGTTCTCCATTCTCAACGCTCAAAGGCAAATTAAATTTGCCCGTGCGAGGGAAACTTGTAAACACTTTTGGTGGTCAACGCTCAGGTAAGTATATTTCTTGGAAAGGACTGTTTATTCAGTCGCCTGATGGCAGTGAAATTAAAGCCATTTCAGGCGGAAGAGTAGTATTTGCAGACTGGTTGAGAGGTTTTGGTAATCTGATAATTTTGGATCATGGAAACAGCTATATGAGTCTTTATGGCAACAACGCAACACTCCACAAACAAGTGGGTGATACTATTCGTGGTGGCGATACGATTGCAACAGTTGGAAATAGCGGTGGTAATCCAGATTCAGGTTTATACTTTGAACTTCGTCATGGAGGTAAGCCGTTTGACCCTTTAACGTGGATAAAAATAGAATGAACATAGCAGCCATTTACATAAATTTGATCAGTGCGGAGATAGCATAATGAGTAACATAATCAAGAAAACAGGTTTAATTCTAATTGGTGCAATCGCTGGAATAATGCTCAGTTTGAATTTCTCTGCTATTGCCAAGAAAGATAATATCGAGGCGATTCACCCGCTGCCGATCGAAGAATTACGTACATTCGCTCAGGTGTTCGGCCGCATCAAAAGTGATTATGTCGAATCCGTTGAAGACAAAAAACTGATTACTGAAGCTATCAATGGCATGTTGGTCGGACTGGATCCCCATTCATCCTACCTGGATAAAGACGATTACAAAGAGCTGCAAATCGGAACGCAAGGTGAGTTCGGTGGGTTAGGCATTCAGGTCACCATGGAAGACGGTGTCGTAAAAGTAATTTCACCGATTGAAGATACTCCCGCATTTCGTGCAGGTATCAAAACCGGTGATCTGATTGTAAAACTGGATGATACCATCGTAAAAGGTATGACTTTGAATGATGCAATTAAGCTCATGCGTGGCAAACCCAATACTCCCATAAAGATTACTATCGTGCGGGAAGGTGAGACAGAACCACTGGTCTTTAATTTAGTACGTGACATTATAAAAATCCAAAGTGTTAAATCGAAAATGATCGAACCTGGTTATGCGTATATCCGTATCACGCAGTTTCAAGAACAAACCGGTGAGAATCTCGCACAAGCTATCAGGACACTTTTTGCTGAGAATACTGGATCCATGAAAGGATTAATATTGGATCTGCGCAATGATCCAGGTGGATTACTGAATGGCGCTGTCGCCGTATCCGCCGCTTTTCTGCCAGAAAACGCACTGGTTGTATACACAGAAGGACGCAGCCCCGATGCAAAAATGAAATTGCATGCCAACCCTGAGTATTATCTGCGCGGTCCTGATGCGGATTATTTAAAAGGATTACCTTCTGAAGTCAAAACCGTACCGATGATTACATTGGTCAATGGCGGCTCTGCTTCAGCATCGGAAATTGTGGCAGGCGCCTTGCAAGATCATAAACGTTCTGTAGTAATGGGATCACAAACGTTTGGTAAAGGATCTGTTCAAACGATATTACCATTAGGAAATAACACAGCAATCAAGTTGACAACTGCGCGCTACTACACGCCCAATGGCCAGTCTATCCAGGCAAAAGGAATTACTCCCGATATTCTGGATGAAGCCGATAGCGGTGATGATCAACGCTTGCGTGAAGCGGATCTGAATCGTCATTTAACGAGTGGTAAAAAGGCGGAAACAAAGAATGCTGACTCTGATACAGTTAAAGCAACAAAAAAACCTGTAAACAAGAAAAAAGCTAGTAAGAATAAAGACGAGAAGAATAAAACCCCTATCGAATTTGGCTCGGCGGAAGATCTTTTGCTAACTCAAGCCATGAATTACTTTAAGGGTATTACTGCACCACCTGAAAAAAAGAGCGATGAAAGCGACAGCTGATTCACAAGGATCGTGAATGATAACCAGCTACTTCGATATAGCCGTCATATCCTGCTCCCGCAAATTGATATTGCGGGGCAGGAGAAGCTCAATCAATCACGCGTATTAATTGTCGGCGCTGGCGGTTTAGGTTCTCCTATAGCGCTGTACCTTGCTGCCAGCGGAGTGGGCAACCTGATCATTTGTGATAGTGATCGGGTTGATCTTACCAATCTGCAGCGACAAATTATCCATGACAGCAGTTCGATCGGCCTAGCAAAAGTTCTCTCAGCAAAGCAAACACTCACCAGAATTAATCCGGAAGTCAACGTCATCACAATCCAGGAGCAGGTCGACGCGACAAAACTGTTACAACTTGCCACAGGAGTGGATGCCGTGGTCGATGCTAGCGACAACTTCAGCACACGCTATGATATTAATCAAGCTTGCGTTACGCAAAAGAAACCTTTGATTTCCGGTGCTGTAGTGCGTTTTGATGGCCAAGTCAGCGTATTTGATTTACGCCATGCTGATAGTCCTTGTTATCACTGTTTATATCCAATTACCGCCGGAGAACAGGAAGACATGCCTTGTGCAATAATGGGAGTATTCTCGCCGTTAGTTGGCATTATCGGCTGCATGCAAGCTGCAGAGACACTAAAGATCCTACTAAATATTGGAGAAAGTCTGAATGGCCGCTTACAGTTATTGGATAGCCTCACTATGAATTGGCGCACGATCAAACTAAACAAAGATCCAGCCTGTCCGGTATGTCCTTCATCAGCATTTGCCGATGCTGATACCCAGTAATCCGCTGAATTCTCACGCTTTAGAGAATCTCTGCAGGAAGCAAATTCAGCCGCTGCACTTCCCAGTTTGCGAGTGGGTCACGCTTGAACTCACTTTTCACAAACTGATACCAGCGGCCAACAACAAAGCACATGAATAAATTGGCTTGTGCCGCAACATCAAGGTTAGTGGTTATTTGATGCTCGCTGACAGCAAACCTTAGTGCCTGTTTTAAAGTGGCTTCCAACCGATCATGCAACTGATTAATACGTAACTGCAAATGTTCATTCTCATTTACCAGCACATCACCGATCAGGATACGCGTCATGCCCGGATTCTTTTGCGAAAAACCTAATAACAGTAACAATAATTTTTCGATCTGCTTTGTGCCACAATTTTCATCTTGCTGAATTTTGTTAATCAGTAAAAACAATGTTCGTTCAATAAATTCAATCAAAGCCTCAAACATCTGTGATTTATTGGAAAAACAACGATACAACGATGATTCTGAAATTTCCAGCTGAGCAGCTAACGCTGCGGTGGTAATCCTCTTTCTCTGCGGATACTCCAGCATCCTGGCCAAAGCTTGCAGGATCTGATCTTTTCTTTCACTGGATTTTACTGACTGATAGGAAGGCTTCAATTGGGTAACCGCGAAGAAACAAAGGCAATAGATGAAATATAACAAATTAACAGACCAGCGCAAAAACTATTCTGCTTTCCTTTAGATTACTCACTGTTGGTCTATTTGGCAAATACTCAATAGTCATAATAACCGGATACAAACTAGACCTGTTCGCCTGAAACAAGCTAGAATTACTAATTTTAGGGTTTCCTGCTCATGCATACTTGGCGAAGGTCGTCGATACGCGCAAAAACGCCGATTGCAATGACCATAGGCAACTTTGATGGCGTTCATTTAGGCCATCATGCAATGCTTATTCGTCTGAAGGATGCTGCTAAGCAGCTTGGACTATCTGCCTGCGTGATGACTTTCGAGCCGCATCCACGTGAATTTTTTGCTCCAGATCAAGCGCCTGCTCGCCTGACCAGTTTGCGGGAAAAACTGAAATACTTAATCCAGGCAGAAGTCGATTGTATCCATGTTTGCCGCTTCAATTATGATTTTGCCAGAATCAGCCCAGAACAATTTATTACGCACATTCTGAATCAAGAGCTGTCTGTCCGCTGGTTGCTTGTGGGCGATGATTTTCGTTTTGGTGCACGACGTGCGGGTGATTTTTCCATGTTGCAAGCCCATTCCGCAGCAAATGGTTTCTCCGTAGAAGTCATGCCCAGTATCGCCATTGACAATCAGCGTATTTCAAGCACGGCTATCCGGCAGGCACTTGCCACCGGTGATCTTAATATGGCAGGAAAATTCCTGGGCAGACCATACAGCATCAGTGGACGTGTAATTGATGGTGATAAATTAGGCAAACAAATCGGATTTCCAACAGCAAATATCCAGTTGAAATATAATCATCCGCCACTCTCAGGCATTTTTGTTGTTGCCGTACACGGTGCTATCCAATCATCACCAGCAACAGTACTTCCCGGCGTTGCTAGTCTGGGCGTAAGACCGACAATCCATAAAAATGGAAAACCTGTATTGGAAGTACATTTGTTTGACTTTAACCAGGACATTTACGGGCAACATTTACAAGTCGATTTTCTGCACAAGCTACGTGACGAAGAAAAATATGCGGATATCGACACACTCATTGTTCAAATTAAAAAAGATGTCGTGCAAGCAAAAGACTTTTTTCTGACAGTTCAAAACCATTAAAGTAGCTGGTAGCGTCCTTTAACCCATTAATTTAACATTTCATGACCGATTATAAGAAAACTCTCAATTTACTCGATACACCCTTCCCGATGCGCGGCAATCTGGCCAGCCGCGAACCGGATATGCTAAAAGCCTGGCAAGAAAAGAATCTGTATCAGAAAATCCGCTCCGCCAGCAAAGGACGTCCAAAATTCATTCTGCACGACGGACCCCCATATGCCAACGGCGATATTCACATCGGTCATGCGGTCAACAAAATTCTCAAAGACATCATCATCAAAAGTAAAACATTGGCCGGCTTCGATGCACCGTATATTCCGGGTTGGGATTGTCATGGACTACCCATTGAGCATCAAATTGAGAAAAAACATGGCAAACATTTACCGGCTGATAAAGTGCGCGAGCTTTGCCGTGCTTTTGCCAAGGAACAAGTAGAGCGCCAGAAAGCAGATTTCATCCGCCTGGGCGTACTGGGTGATTGGGACAATCCCTATCTCACGATGAACTTCAAAATAGAAGCCGATATTATTCGTGCACTGGGAAAGATTTATCAGAGTGGTTACCTGTATCAGGGTCAGAAACCTGTCAATTGGTGTATCGATTGTGGCTCAGCACTAGCTGAAGCCGAGGTGGAATATGAAGATAAAACCTCACCCGCGATTGATGTAGGTTTTACCGTGCAATCATCCGAGCACCAATCGCTCTGCGACGTCTTTGGCATCTTGATCCCTGAAAATGACACCGTTTATGCCATCATTTGGACTACCACGCCCTGGACACTACCGGCCAACCAGGCGGTCAGCGTTCACCCGGATCTTGATTATGAACTGATAAAAACAACACGCGGCTGGCTGATCCTCGCAGCCGAACTAAAGCAAGCTTGTCTAGAGCGCTACAGCTTGATCGCCATTGAGCACGACGGTATCCCCTGCACGGGAATCAGTCTTGAAAATTTAAAACTACAACATCCGTTCGAACCGCGCACGGTCAAAATCATTTGCGGCGAGCATGTTACGTTGGAAGCCGGCACGGGCCTTGTGCATACAGCACCAGCGCATGGTCTAGATGATTATTTTGTCGGCCAAAATTATGGTTTACCCAACGAAAGTCCGGTTGACGGCAATGGCAAGTTTAATACCAGTACCCCTTTGGTTGGCGGTCTTTCGGTGTGGAAAGCCAACGATGTGGTTACTGAAACACTCAAAACCAGCGGGCATCTGTTTTGCCTGAAAAAAATCGAGCACAGTTATCCGCATTGCTGGCGCCATAAAACACCCATCATTTTCCGCGCCACGCCACAATGGTTTATTGGCATGAATCTACACGGCACAATCGATGCAACTGCGCAGAAAAAAACCCTGCATGAACTGGCCATGCAGGCTGTCGAGTCCACTGCATTTTACCCGGCATGGGGCAAGGCTCGCTTAGAAGCGATGATTAAGAACCGTCCGGATTGGTGCGTTTCGCGCCAACGTAACTGGGGCGTTCCGATGGCCCTTTTCGTGCATAAAGAAACCCATTCACCGCACCCACGATCGCTCGAACTATTCGAGCAAGTAGCGCAAAAAGTGGAACAACAGGGCATCGAAGCTTGGTTTGCACTCGATGCCGCTGAATTACTTGGGGAAGAAGCCAGGGATTACCAAAAACTAACCGATACGCTGGATGTCTGGTTTGATTCCGGCACCACACACGACACCGTCGTTAAGCCGGATGCCCAACTCAAATACCCGGTTGACTTGTATCTGGAGGGTTCCGACCAACATCGCGGCTGGTTCCAGTCTTCGCTGCTGACCGGCTGTGCCATTAATGGCCGCGCCCCTTATGATTCGCTGCTCACACACGGATTTGTGGTAGATGGTAACGGTCATAAAATGAGCAAATCCAAAGGAAACGTCATCGCACCACAGAAAGTGATGGATACTTCCGGCGCCGATATTTTGCGTTTGTGGGTAGCTTCAACCGATTATTCCGGTGAACTGTCCATCTCCGAAGAAATTCTGAAACGAGTAGTCGAGAGCTATCGGCGCATCCGTAATACACTGCGCTTTTTACTCGCTAATCTCATGGACTTTAATCCACAGATCGATCTGGTTTCTGTCACTGACTGCTTGGAAATTGACCGCTACATGCTGGCTTTTACCGATTCTTTCCAAGAAGATTTGACACAAAGCTATCATCGTTATGAATTCCATCAAGTGGTACATAAACTGCACAATTTCTGCTCTGAAGACTTGGGCGGCTTCTATCTGGATATCCTTAAGGATCGCTTGTACACTGCAGCAGCCAAAGGCACACCACGCCGCTCGGCACAAACCGCGCTATACCATATCGCACATAGCCTGATTCGCCTGTTTGCACCCATTCTAAGTTTTACCTCGGAAGAAGTATGGGAACATCTGACGGGTGACACAGAAGGCAGCGTGTTACTGCATCACTGGCATGCCTTTCCAGCGCAACCGGATACCCAGTTATTACAACAGCGCTGGGCGAGAATACGCACTTTACGTTCGCAAGTACTGAAAAAACTGGAAGATTCTCGCACACAAGGAGAAATCGGCTCCTCATTGGCAGCGACGGTCGAGATTCACGCCAACAGTGACGATTTCACCCTACTCAGGGCACTGGGCGATGATTTGCACTTCGTGTTGATTGTTTCTGAAGTCCATCTAATTCAGGTCAGCGGCCCGCAACAGGAAAGTATTGTTGTAGTATCCAGCACGCATGTAAAATGCGAACGCTGCTGGCATTATCGCCAAGATGTCGGGCATCATGCAGAACATTCCACCTTGTGCGAGCGTTGCGTCACCAACCTTTATGGCAACGGTGAAGAACGTCACTTCGCGTAAAGCCTACACTTATTTACCGGAAATTTTTCACCATGAAGCTTTACATCAGCCTGAGCATTGCTTTGATCGTTTTGGTTCTGGATCTTGCCAGCAAGTATTGGGTAGAGTCTGCCTTGGAATTTGGCCAGAAAATCGCATTAACTGGCTTTTTTAACCTGGTACTGACCTACAATCCCGGTGCGGCCTTTAGCTTTCTGAGCGAGGAATCCGGTTGGCAGCGTTGGTTCCTAAGCACTATCGCGGGCAGTGCCGCCCTATTGATCGTCTACCTGCTCAATAAATACAAACATGAGAAATTATTCTGTATGTCATTGAGCCTGATTTTAGGCGGTGCTTTAGGGAATTTATATGACCGCGTAACGCTGGGTCATGTGGTCGATTTTCTGGACTTCTACATCGGCACCTATCACTGGCCAGCTTTCAATATCGCCGATTCCGCCATCTTTATCGGTGCCGCGCTGATGATATATGAAAGTTTCCGGCACAAGGAAGATTCTGAAAATTCTAAAGCAAAGGCTAAGTAGTCCTTGGCTACAACCCTACCGCCAGAAATCTTACTTGCTCGATTTCTTTTCCTTGGTAATCGGGTTTTGTAGGGTATAGCCGTTTTCTTTCATTTTATACCCGCCATAAGCACCTGCACCGGCAACCACGAGAGTCCAACAACCTGATAACAGCGGCAGTATCATCAGGAAAGCGATCACGTTTACTATCTGTTTTCTCTTCATTCTGAATTCCTATACAAAGTGATACTTTAATGGTTTCAGTCAATTTATTAAAATCCTTTAATGATTGATTTTGCGAATCGTCTCAATCCAAGTCCGATTAACAGCATGACGTAGGTTTCTGACTCGGGTATAGGACTGGCAAATGAAACCATATCGAGGGAACTACCCTAGCTATCGCTTATTCCACTGGCGTTAAAAGTAAGCAAGCCATTTCCATCAAAGTTAATGATAGTCGAATAATTTAACTAATTGTGACCACTCTCTGCACTACCAACACCATTTAACACAGTCACAGGAGCAGATCATCAACCGTGAATGTAAGATCATTAGTGGTAGCCGTACTCAGGCGAACTGAATACCAGAAGCTCAGTTGATACAGACCAGGAGTGCTGATCAGAAATTGCGACAACGAGCTGTTCGAATAGGTATCCAATACGATAAAATTGCTCCCCTCATAAGCAGTTCCAGTAATATCATTGCGCAGTTCGATGCTTGGGCTACCCGCGTCCACCCGTTCAACGAATTATAGATATTCCAGATACTGCTCGCTTGCGAATCAACTTAGAAGCTGCCATTCTCCACGAGATCTACGGCTGCCATAGCCATCATCGGGGTTGCAAACAAAGCACTGGCCACATATTTAGAGAAACTATTCATCGTATTTCCTGTTCAAGTATAAAGGGCAAATATATCAGGTTTCTTACCTTACCAATAGATCTCGACATCGGAACGATTCAGCTTATCTAAAAGATAAAAAGATTAACAACTTATCGTGATGTTATCTGTCTTTCATACCCGAAAATGCTCTGCCCAGTGTATTATTAGAATAATGAATATCGCCAAAATCAAGAAGACAATATGTTTAAGATTGAATCTGCAAGAAACCCAAAGTAAATTCAATCGATTATTATGCGACTTTGGTCAATACATCCCTATTATTTAGATGCTAAAGGTTTAGTAGCCTTGTGGCGCGAAGGTCTATTAGCTCAGAAGGTTCTGCAAGGCCATACCAAGGGATATAAAAATCACCCTCAATTAACAAGATTCAAGAATACAACAAATCCTGTTGGTGCTATCGCTGCATATTTGGGGTTTGTTGCAGATGAAGCAGAAAGCCGGGGTTATCACTTTGATAGAAATAAAATCACTGATCAGCGTTGTACAGAAAAAATTACAATCACCAACGGACAACTGGAATACGAATTCAGACACTTATTGGGAAAACTGAAAGATAGAAATCCTCAGCGCTATGCTCGATTCAAAGAAGTCAGCGAGATAAGAATCCATCCTATTTTTAACGAAACTGCGGGAAATATTGAAGACTGGGAAATAATTAGCCATATCAAATAATTCTGCCGTTTCTTTCCTTGATGAAATTTAATCAAACGAAACCAAGTGGGTAAGAACAGAGGCTACCTCCTCATTCTGCTGACGCACTCGTTTAAATAATCAAGAAGGTTGCGGAGGCACCTTGATCCATTCTCCTGCACACTCCTTGACATAAGGATAGTATCCTTCAGGGTTACGGCAATAATGCCAGTAATTTCTATTCTGTACGGGAGCGGGCCTAGAAACTTGATTTTGCTGAACATAAGTTGGCGCCCTGGGTTGAGTTGCAACCATCGGTGCCGAAAACACCGGAGACGCTGCAACCACTGCAGGATAGCCACCTAGTGGATAGTAAGGATCAAAATATCGATAAGGTCCGAAACCAACGTTATTAGAGAACCCAACACCCACCCGATTATTGTAAAAGCCAAAACTACTAAACGGCACACCAAAACCATAATAGCCAAAGCCTCCAAAAGGACCGAATGGACTAAAAGGACCCCATGGACCGAATCCAAATCCCAATCCGACACCCAGGCCTAACCCGAATCCTGAATCAAATCCACCATGGTGATGGTGCCCTCCACCGTGATGATCATGTCCAGAGTTTTGATTCTGGTCAGTATTATTATTGTCAATATTCACCGTCTGAGTCGAAGAATCGCCTTGAGTAACGCCATTGTCCTGACTCGATTGATTGACCCCAGCAGAATCAGAAGACCCAGCAGCTCCAGTAGAGTCTGTAGGTACAGTTGCAAGTTCGTTTCGAAGTGGCTCCTGCGCGAATCCATCATTCTGTTGTGATCCAATACTCTGATCTACACTATCGCTCGGATAAGAATCATTGGACTGACCGAATGCACCAGTTTGATCAAAGTCATTTCCCTGACCTGGGTCATCGGCCAATCCAAAATCTTCCGGTTGATTAAATCCATCATCCTGATAAAAAGCATCACTTTGATCGTAACCATTCTGATCAAAATTACTTTGATCAGAATCACCATAGCCAGAGTAGCCATTGGTGTCGTAACCACCGCCATAATCGCCTCCCCCGTAGTCCCCTCCGAAATCAGCACCACCGTAATCGCCTCCGAAGTCGCCGCCCCCCCCATCGGAGCCTCCGCCATCGCCCCCACCGCCATCTCCCTCTGCTCCTGCCGGAGGTGCTAAAAACACCCCACAGAGTATGATAGCTAAGCAAATTAACTTGAATTTTTTCATATCAGCCTCAATCATCAATATTATGAAACAATAAAAATTGATCTTATTTTTAACGGCTGCCCTGGAGTTTATTCCTAAGCAATGCTCACTGGACAATCCATTAAAAATATCTTTGTATTTATTACCATAATAGCAAGCAGAATCTGAATGGGTGCTGAATAAAAAGTAGACCGATGCTGATACACATCCCAGTTGCAAGAAAATATTATTTCCGGTCCGTCAACTGAATAATACTAATGCTTTCCAACGCATCGGTCAGATGCTATAGGCACACAGAGTGTGCCGCTTTATCAGTAAATCTGACCACACTCTGGATAAATCAGAAATTTGTCATAACACTTCCTTGTCAAGGACGTTAGGCGGTTCTCGATTTGATGTTTGCCAATTTCTGTTAATTTACAGTTACAGTCCGTGCAACGTGTCAATGGTTTTATAAAGTCATTCAATGGCAATGAGAACGTATTCTGATCCACACCACTGATCATATAGTCCTTAAAAATTAGCTGCCGCTAAGATTTAGATGGATTTTTGATGTCGAGATTGATTTAGTTTGATTAAGATCAATGTCTCCTATGACTGTAATCAGTATTCTGAGAATCGTTGTGACTGAGAAATTAATTATTAACTAATATTCATAAGGCTTTACATGAGAGTTACGCGTTTTTTGGCAGCGTCAGCAATTTTGACCTTAATTGCTTGCGGCGGCAAACCGACAGCCCCAGAATCTCCTGATCCTGCGGCTTACGGTAAAACTATTCAACCTTTCCATCAAATACCTGCAGGCGATCAGGAAGGTGGCGGTCAAGCTAGATCAACCACAGAAAAATCAAGTTACTAGAGTCGAGTGAAAGTTTATCAGTGTTCTATAGCTAAAAATCACAAGCAAATTTGGGTTATAGAACACTGAGTTTTGTATTACAGCTGATTTACCCTTCATAAATAGCGCTAAGCTGCTACAAGAAATCAAGAGCATTATTGTATAACCCCCAGTAGATCATAGGATTTCTGGAACAAGCCGGATTTGTAGTCTATCTTGCCTTCTGGGAATCTCGCTGTGACGATCTATAATTCGTCGCGACAATTCCTGGAAGCAACAGGCCGAAAAGCTGATTATAGAAGGTCTCGTATTGATTCCAGTAAGATCACTCAATCAAATCCTCACTTCTGCCGCAGGTCAATCCGGAATATTTTTTTACCGCTGTGGTTTACAGAGAACGTTACGACAGCTGACGTAATGTGTGGAACCTCTGGAAGTCCTCCGGAAAAACCAGGGGACTTCCTATTATTAATTATAGAGTCTTGAGATATTCCAGCAAATCATCTTTCTGTTCTTTGTTAAGTGGCTTTAAAATTTCCCCATTAGGTTGTGCTGTTTTACCGGATGCATATTCGTGACCAGCATTGCTATTACCAGGAAAACTGGTATCAAAAGTGAAACCCTTATCACTACTCTTTAGTCCGACTTTTGTCGGATCAAATTCACGTGATCCAACTTTAAACTGATCAGGACGGTATTCACCCTCTTCTGGATCACCTTCACGTTTCTTGGGTAGTAACAAATCATGAAGTGATGGCACAGAACCATTGTGTAAATAAGGTGCCGTTGCCCAGATACCATTCAAAGATCGCCCCTTATAGGCATTCAGTGAGGCCAAGGGACTAACTGTCGTATCCGGATCATAATTGCCATGCTTAATGGAAGATTTAATCTCATTTTCAAAAAATGCTTTTGCAAGATTAACAATCCAATCCGTCCAACGTTGAAAAAACCATTTATCGGGGTCAGGAGTAGCCACCACATTTGTAGTTGCTTGAGTCAGCAAGGCCGCAACAGGAGCCTGCTTATCCAGTAAAATATTACCTACACCAAGGCCTACATACTGGTTGCGCAAAATACCAGAATAGCCCTGAGCTGTGAAACTGTTTTTAGCCATAGCGGAATCCGTTCCTACAAAATTGACTTTTGTCATATTAGCGATGATACGACGATTTGGGTCCTCGCGATCAATCCTGGCATGACAGGCCTCGCAATACTCGTCAAACAATGTTTTACCCCGAGCAGCTTTTTCCCTATTGATTTCGCCTAGAATCTCCTCTGGCCATACAGGAGAATTTAATTTCATCAGGTGTGATTCAATTCTGTGCAAGTTTTGCACATTTACAGAAGAATCAAAGCTAACTTGCGTGATGCCATCGCTTTGTCCGCCGATAATTGATGATAATGTCGTTCTTTTTTCTTCCTTCCAGTCAAGTGTGCCAAATACGCCAATCACTTCACCCGCATTTCGACCAATTGGCCCTAACCCAGCATTGTCCGCTATCCCATTCCATTGCACATAATCGTGCTGAGCAATGTCCCATAAGAAAGGATAGCTAACGGGTGCGTCAGGTGCATTGAACAATGCATGGCGCAATCGCCCTAATTGCCATTTAGTAAGATGCTTGCTAAGACGTTCCATCACATGATCACGTTGCTCTCCCGACATCACTTTACCTACGTCCTTTGGTATGATCTCGTCGATTTGTTCCTTGGTCATCACTTGATCCCGCATGATCTTAGGATCACGCAACAACTCTCTTAACTCTCTTTCATTGATGATATGTTCAAGCACACGATTATAAATACGTCCAAAGGCATCCAGTCGTGCATAGCCATAGGCAGTTGGGCTATGATTGATCACGGTATAATCATAAATGCGCTGTTCATACTTACTAAGATCGGCGAGTATTTCGGCCTCCGATTTGTAATTTCCCTTTGCCAGTACATTTTTGACAAACCGCTGCGAGGCTTCTGCATTTTCACGCGTATGTTTCAAAGCTTTTGCGATATCTTTCATGATGTTTTCCATATCCGCGGTAGCCGGACCGCCATCAATACGGATACCTACACCGTTATAGTTTACTTGCCCGGTATGGCATGCGGCACAAGTTAAACCGACATACTCTTTGCCCTTGTAATCATCCTTGACCCAGCCGACAGGTAACGCATCTGGGTTGCTCGATGAGGCCTTCTGGGGTAAATAACGATAGAAATTCATATTCTCATCAGAGCGGAAAAGCTGAGGTTTTCCCACCTTCTCCAATGCCAGGAAGAAATCATAGGGCATCAGGTTTGATCCTTGTGTGGTGTAGTAGAACCACAAACTGTCGGCAGAATTCCAACCCTGATCCAGATACTTGACCTCTGTATAACTATCGCCTAATTGATCTTGTTCAACAGTAGCTGCATGGCGACTCTGCTCGGCCTCCGGAATCAGGCCCACCTTACAGCCAGATAGTATTCCGATGAGAAGAACCAAAGCTGAATAAAGAAATAAAAACCGTTTTTCTGACGCTATAAAATATTGTTTCACGATAATTCCCCTTTGTATTTGAATTTATTAATCAGTATGGTCAAGAACAAAAACACATGCATGTGTAATGATAAATTTTGAATCTATTAATAAATCGTGTGACTTTCCGCTCCTCGCATTACATGATCCCGGATTATTTCTATTCGAGGCCCGTGCTGATGTCACCAATCTTGGTGAATTGTATTTTTATTAAGTGCTGCGACAGTTCCTGATTATATTAAGAATCCGTCGCTGATAACAACAATACTAGCAATCTGACTACCAAATCATCAAAACTTTATTGCGACCAAACAAAACAAAGCAAATATTGGCTGCGCTGCAAAACAGACACCAATATCAGGAATAAGGCTTCATACTGTAAATTTCTTACAACTTGTCATACACTTGCAGAAATACTTACTATAACAGCGATATAAAAACCGGGAAACCATCATGAAAAAACCATACGCCATTCTGTTAGCTGTACTCTTCGCGTTTACACTGACTACTTGCACCGCAACACCTTCTGCACATATTGATGATGACAGGATTCACGTAACGATTCTACACTTTCAGGATATTTATGAAATTACACCGGTTAGTGGCGGCAAAGAAGGCGGAATTGCACGGGTTGCCACATTACGCAAACAGTTGCTGGCACGCAACCCAAATACCATCACTACATTAGGCGGAGACCTATTCAGCCCATCTGCAATCGGCACAGCACAGTATGAAGGCGATCGATTGGCCGGACGGCAAATGGTGGATGTTCTGAATCACTTCGAGCTTGACTACGCGACTTTTGGCAATCATGAGTTCGATATCAAGGAGAGTCAATTCCATCAGCGGATGCAAGAAGCAAAATTTACCTGGGTATCGAGCAATGTATTTGCCGCGAATGGTCGTCCATTCTCAGGCGTCAATCAAAATCTCGTTATTTCAGTTACCGGCAAGAAAAGTGGGAAATCTTTCAGGATCGGTATGTTTGGGTTAACTCTTCCCATTAACAAGCCTGACTATGTCAGTTATTCCGAACCCTTGACAGTAGCCAACGAGCAAATCAAGCAACTCGGCGAGCATTCCGATTTCATTATTGCCTTAACACACCAAACCATCGAAGACGACATCGAATTGCTACAAAAAAATCCACAAATCGGATTACTACTGGGTGGACATGAACACGTCAACTACCAGAACTGGCGCGGGAATTTCACACCGATTCTGAAGGCCGATGCCAATGTGCGCTCGGTGTACGTGGTCGACCTTTATTTCGATCCGCAAACCGGCAAAACTGAAATCAAACCCACTTTTGTACCGATCAACGACACCCTGACGGAAGATCCTAGCGTCAAGGCAGTCGTCGATAAATGGATGAGCATCGCCTTCGCTGCCTTCCGCGAACAGGGATTTGAGCCTGAAGCCGTAGTCACGACCACCACCGAAACATTGGATGGACTGGAATCCAGTGTACGCACCCGCAAAACCAATCTCACCGAACTGATCGCCCAAAGCCTGCTGCGCCCCTACCCGGAAGCCGAACTCTCGCTTCACAACAGCGGTTCGATCCGCATTGACGATGTACTGCCTGCGGGTCAAATTACCGTCTACGATATCATCCGCGTGCTGCCTTTCGGCGGCAAAGTTCAGTTGGCTGCGATAAAAGGCGATCTGCTGTTAAAAGTACTGAATCAAGGTGCAGCGAATACAGGCTCAGGTGGCTTTCTGCAATCCACCAATGCGCAACAGATTAACGGTACCTGGCTGATTAACGGCGTCTCAGTAGATCCCACGAAAACTTATAAACTGGCGATCAATGATTTTCTCGCTTCAGGGAAAGAGCATGGTTTGGATTATCTGAAACCCGGCAATCCGGATTTCGTCATTGTTAATCCGGGAGAAAACACCGATATCCGCCAAGTGGTGATTGATCAGTTGAAAAATAACTAGAAAAATTTCGGGCAATTCTTATTTAGCTGCAGTGCCTTGCCAAGGCCTGGATTCTGTATTTTGCACCACATTTGCACTTCACCAATTTCGCGCAAAGTACGTGCAGAAAACTTCAGACGGAACGCCATAAACCATCGTTAAGGCGAAATTTGATTTGTTCCCATGAAAACCCAGCTTCCGGATTCTCTTCAAACTCGGCCAAGCGCGCTTCAAGTTCGGCTTTTAGCTCGGGTGAAATTTCCACTTCTTCAGGTACGGCTGCAACACTATCCCAGATAAGCTCAACGAGACGGATCCGTTCTTGCACTGGAAGCTTGAGAATGTCGGCAATTGAAATATTTTTCATGGCAAATAGTGTACTCTAAAAACATGCAATTGCTGTAAAACTATTAGACATCTACCGTCCGACAGGCCCCAAGGATTCTCATTTATTCGACGCAAAAGTAAGCACTGATTGTATTTCGTCGTAGCAGAAATCATATAAAAAGCGGCCTGCATGGTTTTATCAATTTCTGCAAATGCAAGATACGACCCCAGCGACCCAACTTTTTGTTGGTCGCTCATCCGGCGGGTTAGAACTCATCAAGGAATTGCGGGGTTGACCAGAGTGCTTTGATCGAATGCCTCAAGGTCGTTAAGAAATGCTTGTACACCTTGGTTTCGTTTTGAGAAGCACTTTGCTATAGGCATGTTTGAATCTACTTTCATAATGCGTTGTTTCATCTTCTCTACCCGTTCTGCCCACGCACCATCTAGAAGAACGTAATCGCAACAGTTTATTGGCATAACCGCATGAAGCATATCGACAACATCGTTGTCAGAAATCGGTGCAACAGGATCCAAGTAAAAACCGCGCATCAACTCGCCAAGGATAACAAGGGTACGAGGACGAACATCAGTGGGCTGTATTGTTCTAGCTTTAGCGACGTAGGAAGAATCTGCCAGGGCAGCCTCGATCCCACTTTTGATCTGTTGAATAACTTCCACGGTCACCGCGGCGATATCAGCTCGGTTCTCGTGTGCCAGTGTGATGAAGCCTCGCATAGTAAATCCGAGAAGTGCATCTTGCGCACGTTCGGCGAACAGCTTTAGCTGCGGAAGGTCTGCAGAGGGCCAAAAACGTTTTGCGTTGTTTGGCTCAGTGCGTTCCCGTTCAAGAACTTTATCCAGTGCAAAATCTGTCAGGTAGATATTGGGCAAAAGACGTTCAATAAAATCTTCCGCATCAGCAGCATGACGAGGATCGGTTGAAGCAGCAAACTCACTGAATGAAATGCTTGAGAGAAGCAGTGTTCCGCATTTACTTCGTAGAGTATTTACGAAGCGATCCTGCAGCACAAGGTTATCTGAGAACAAGCGAATCGCCCAGTGATCGAGATACACCGTCGGTGAGATAAAGGACTGCTTCACACGAACTTCAGACGACGTGGAGAAGAACTCGATAGTCATTTTTGTGAGCCTGAACAACAATCAAGCTTCGAAAATAACATTATATCTATTACATCAAAATAAAAGTAGTATCTAAAAAAATTACTGGATTCATGCTTCACCCTTACTCTCAATTGATCTTGCCGGCCTAAGTTTCATCATATCATGCAGTATTTGGTACATAAAAATCCATAACATTCGGCTTTTAGCTCAAACGCCAGTTCAAACATAACAACTACCACCCTAAACAAGATTGATTGTAAATGTCACATAAATTACCGGAATCGATCAGGTAGAATACCGCCATTAACGTTTTTCAAAGCGGCAAAAAAATGATGTTACGTAAAATCTTCATTGCCAATCGCGGCGAGATTGCTGTTCGTATCATTCGCGCTTGTGCCGAAATGGGCATCCGTTCGGTGGCGATTTATTCGGAAGCGGATCGTTTTGCGCTGCATATTAAAAAAGCGGACGAATCGTATTGCATCGGCAGCGAGCCGATGGCGTGCTATCTGAATATTCATGCGCTGGTCGATTTGGCGTTGGCAACCGGTTGTGATGCGGTGCATCCGGGTTACGGATTTCTTTCTGAGAATGCGCAATTTGCCCGAGCGTGCAAAGAGCGCGGACTCGTTTTCATTGGCCCGGAAGCAAATGTCATTCATCGCATGGGCGATAAAACCGAAGCCCGGAATGCGATGAAAGCGGCGGGCATTCCGGTGACACCCGGGTCGGATGGCAATTTGCATTCGGTGGAAGAAGCCCTGAAAGTCGCGGCGCAAATTGGTTATCCGATCATGTTGAAAGCGACTTCCGGTGGCGGCGGGCGCGGTATCCGGCGCTGTGATAATGCGGATGAACTGCAGCGCAATTATGCCCGGGTGATCTCCGAAGCGACCAAAGCGTTTGGCAGCGCCGATGTGTTCTTGGAAAAATGCATCGTTAATCCAAAGCACATTGAAGTACAGATTTTAGCGGACCACCACGGCAATGTGATTCATCTCTTTGAGCGCGATTGCTCGATTCAGCGCCGCAATCAGAAGCTGATCGAGATTGCGCCGTCCCCGCAACTGGACGAAGCACAACGCCAGTATATCGGCGGTCTTGCGGTGATTGCCGCGAAGTCGGTCGGCTACACCAATGCAGGAACGGTGGAGTTTCTACTGGATGATAGCGGCCGGTTTTATTTTATGGAAATGAATACGCGTGTGCAGGTCGAGCATACCATTACCGAATCGATTACCGGTGTCGACATTGTCGAGGAGCAGATCCGCGTGG
The DNA here is from genome assembly GCF_043753625.1 of Nitrosomonas sp. Classification (GTDB taxonomy): domain Bacteria; phylum Pseudomonadota; class Gammaproteobacteria; order Burkholderiales; family Nitrosomonadaceae; genus Nitrosomonas. Next base: position 3,325 of record NZ_JAYUWI010000155.1, on the reverse strand, counting down.
CGGCTGGATTGCCCCTGCGCTACAAACAAGAAGAGATTGTCCGGCGGGGTTATGCGATTCAGTTCCGCATTAACGCCGAAGATCCGAAGAATAATTTCTTACCGAGTTTCGGCCGGATTTCCCGTTATTATGCGCCCGGTGGCCCAGGCGTACGAACCGATACGGCGATTTACACCGGTTATGAGATTCCTCCTTTTTACGATTCCATGGTCGCAAAAATCATTGTCAGCGCACTGACCTGGGAAGATGTTATTAAGCGTGGCGAGCGCACCTTGCGCGATATGGGATTATTTGGCATCAAAACGACGATTCCTTATTATTTAAAGATACTGAAGCACCCGCAGTTTCGTGCTGCCCAATTCAATACCGGTTTTGTTGAACAAAACCCAGAACTCATCAATTATTCCGATAAACCCCGGCCGGAAGTGCTGGCCAGCGTCATTGCCGCTGCGATGGCTTCGCATACCGGTCTGTAAGTGGAATGCTTACTGGTTAATCAAGGAAAACCCATGCAAAAAGTTCATATTACCGATGTCATTTTACGCGATGCGCATCAATCCCTGATCGCCACCCGGATGCGCACGGAAGATATGCTGCCAGCTTGTCAAATGCTGGATAGCATCGGCTATTGGTCGCTGGAATGCTGGGGTGGCGCGACTTTCGACGCCTGTTTACGGTTCTTAAAGGAAGATCCCTGGGAACGTCTAAGCAAACTTAAAGCCGCTTTGCCCAATACACCGCTGCAAATGTTGTTACGCGGGCAGAATTTGCTCGGTTACCGCCATTATTCCGATGATGTTGTGCGTGCTTTTGTAAAAAAAGCCGCTGAAAATGGCATAGATGTCTTTCGAATTTTTGACGCGCTAAACGACGTGCGCAATCTTAGAACCGCCATCGAAGCCGTCAAAGCATCCGGCAAACACGCGCAAGGCACCATTTGCTATACCACCAGCCCGGTACATGATGTTAAAAGCTTTGTAACGCTGGCCAAAGATTTGGCCGCATTGGGTTGTGACTCGATTGCTATCAAAGATATGGCCGGTCTGTTGACTCCGTATGCAACCAGCGAACTGGTTACCGCACTGAAAAAAGCTATCGATTTGCCTTTGCACTTGCATTGCCACGCCACTACTGGGCTTGCTGAAATGTGTCAGTTAAAAGCAATAGAAGCCGGTTGCCAGTATATTGATACGGCACTATCCTCGTGGTCGGGCGGCACCAGCCATCCGCCGACCGAAAGCTTGGTCATGGCATTGCAAGGCACGGGATACGATACCGGTTTGAATTTAGACAAGCTGCAAGCAGTGAACCAATATTTCGCAGAAGTGCGAAAAAAATACCGCCGCTTCGAAAGCGAATTCACCGGCGTCGACACCCGGGTTCATGTGTTTCAGGTACCGGGCGGCATGATTTCGAATTTGGCCAATCAGTTGCAAGAACGTAACGCCCTAGACCGGATGAATGAAGTCTACGAAGAAATTCCCAAGGTACGTAAAGATCTGGGCTACCCGCCTTTGGTCACGCCAACCTCGCAGATTGTCGGCACGCAAGCCGTCCTCAACGTGCTGATCGGCAAACGGTATGAGACCATTACCAATGAAGTGAAGCGCTATTTGCAAGGCGGTTACGGCAAAGCACCAGCACCGATGAATGCCGCTTTGCAAAAACGTGCGATCGGTAAGGAAGAGATTATCGACTGCCGCCCCGCCGACCTTTTAAAACCGGAATTTGAGCATCTGCGCCTGGAAATCGGCCACTTGGCACGCAATGATGAAGACGTGCTGAGTTATGCCATGTTCCCGGAAGTCGCCAAACAGTTTCTAGAATTGCGCTCAACCGGGCATCTGGTGCCTGAACCTTTGGAATTGGCATCGACAACGATCAACGGTGTGCAAAAAGCACCCACCGAGTTCAATGTGGCATTACACGGCGAGTCTTATCACGTCAAAGTCACCGGCACCAGTCCTAAAAATGAATCTCTGCGGCATTTTTATTTTATGGTTGATGGTGTTCCGGAAGAAATCGTCGTCGAAACGCTGGATGAAATTGTTTTGGACGGTGGCACGCAAGGCGCCGTTAAAAGTACCATCGCCAGCAAACGCCCACGCCCTTCCGCCAAAGGCGACGTGGTCGTCAGCATGCCGTGTAATATTCTTGACGTGTTAGTCAAAGTCGATCAACGGGTTACCGCCGGACAGCCGGTATTGGTCACCGAAGCGATGAAAATGGAAACCGAAATTACCGCACCGATTGCTGGTGTCGTCAAAGCCGTACACGTCGTTAAAGGTGAACCGGCCAATCCGAATGAAGTGTTGATTGAAATTGTGGCAGAGTGATGAACCGGAGAGGCAATCCAGCCGGTTCAAAATCCCGCCCAAGATCACTTTTTGGTCTTTATGCGTAATGCCATTATTTCAGCAAGCTAGGATTGTTCACACCCTCTTTTGAATTGGCACTTCACTCTTTCTTGACCATTCTGAAGTCTAACTTTGGATTAGACGGAGTGTATAAAAATATCAAGACACGCTGGAACAATCTATTCTGTAAGCGAGTGCCAGCTTTAAAGTCATTTTACTGATCTGGACCACGCCAGATTGGAAACACACGCTTTTGCAAAATATCCGAGAACAATCGCGCTTATATCACGCTAGATGACCTTTCCCTGCGCATGGCAGACATCGCAAATCCAGCAAGCTTTCTGCCTGGATAATTTAATCACCCTATCTTGATTGAGTATTGTATGCGAGAGACCAAATTGCATATATCACATCAAAATGACGACCGATAGAACCAAGCAAAACTAGCTTGTTTTGGCTTAGTAGCTCGCAAATAATAACATGATAAAGAATGTTACAGAATCTTTTCCATGGTGTTATAGAATGCATACTAATTGCCACCTAAAGAATCCTATATGAAACCCAGCAACTTCACTGAATATCGCACTATAGCTATACCACTCCAAGAAAATGATTCAAATGACCGAAGTCATCATGACGAATACCAGGAAAGATTCTTTGTCGGTCGAAAAAATATTACAGAAAAACTAGTTGATCTGTTGCAAAGCACCAGATCAACTGGTAGCTATTTGATAGCTGGTTATCGTGGTTCTGGAAAAACCAAAATGGTTGATAGAGCCTTAAGATTAGCTACGATGGACAGAGACAAAGACAAAGACAAAGACAAAGACAAAGACAAAGACAAAGAAAAGGAAAGTTATATAAAGATATACCTGATTAGAAAGATTCTTCAGCCAAACCCGATTTTCTCTATTATAAGGCGCATACTGACCCAAACAAACCCATCAAAGAGAAATTGCCATGGCCAT
>NZ_JAYUWI010000154.1:0-8757 GCF_043753625.1 Nitrosomonas sp. | reverse complement strand
ATCTCAACGAATTCACGTTTCGATTCAACCGCCGTTTCTACCCTTTCAACGCATTCCGTTCCCTGCTTGGCATTGCTGGTGATGTCACTGCGCCGACCTATGCTGAACTTTATACAAAATAATCACGGCCCACTACTACATCTAGCTACCTTGGGAGTTAACCGGATAAGCACGCAACGAACTTATCTTTGAATTGGAGCACGTAGTCAATGATCTACTTTCCATCATTAAGGCCAATGATCATCTTCACTGGCAAGCGCTGTTGCAAGCGGTAAGCAATAGCAATTCCACAGAAAAATAGCAAAAGCTTAGTTACTGGCCGGTGCTGATCGATAAAGTACGACACTTTGCACACAAAAAAACTAGACTTGCTACCTAAAGATTTCATAAAAAATTGGGAAACTATTTGTCATGAAAAAGCAGCCTCATTTTTTCCCGGCATTACATTTGCACTGGTTGACGCGCTGGTACGATCCGGTGATGCAGCGCTTGTTTCCCGAATCAGGAATCAAGGCGGCATTGATTGCACAGGCCCATATCCAGCCTGGACAGATTGTGTTGGATGTGGGTTGCGGTACCGGCACGCTGACGTTGCTGATCAAACAAACCGAACCGGGTGCTATAGTCTATGGACTCGATGTCGATCCCCAAGTGTTGGATATTGCGCGAAGGAAGGCCGAGAAAACAGGGGAAGCCATCATCTTGCAACAGGGTACGGCAACTTGTCTGCCCTACCCGGATGGAAGTTTCGACCGTGTATTCTCCAGTCTGATGCTGCATCATCTGACGCGGCAAGATAAACAGCAAATGCTCAGAGAAGCTTTCCGCGTATTGAAGCCTGGTGGCGAGCTGCATATCGCGGATTTCTGCAAGCCGCACGATTTTGTTATGTGGTTAATCTCTTTGATGATGCGCTGGTTTGAAGAAATTCACGCTCACATTCTGGGGCGCTTACCGGTTTTTATGATGGATGCAGGGTTTCATCCGGTAGAGGAGACTGCTCATTCTCGTACCTTGGTCGGCACGATTGCTTTATATCGTGCCTGTAAGCCGGTAAAAAATGATCGACCCTGCTTTGTGAAATAATCTGAATCTGGCTTTTAGAGGCAGGGTTTTACAAAAATTCCCTGCCGCTCAATCCTATGACTCGAGATCTTTGAAGGGATGGGGCTTAGCAACACCAAATCCTTGCGCATAATCGACACCAATTTCCTGTAGCTTCACAATGATGTCATCTGATTCAACTAATTCGGCTATTGTCTTGATTTCTGCCTTGTGCGCAAGTTGATTGATGGTTTTTACTTTATCGAGATCTTCCTCATCACGAAGGATATTGCATACTAAACTGCCATCAATTTTCAGGAAATCGACTTTCATTTTGTCGAGAAGATTTAACGATTCTGGGTTGCCGCTAAAGCTGCATAGCGAAACCAAGCAGCCCAGTTCTCGAATTTTCTGCGTAAAAATAAGTGTATCGGCTGTATTGGTTTCTGCGTCTGATACTTCAACCTCAAAGCAAAGATTGGTAGCCGGGGCTTTTATTTTTTGTAATTGATCTTGAATAAAGCCAGGAAAGGTCCGGTCACTTAACGTATCTTTAGCGACATTAATATAAAATACAGAGTTTGATTTTGGGTGAGCTGCTAACCACTGGGCGATGTGATTGATTATCCACCGATCCAATTTTGGCATCATTTTAAATTGATCGACAAGGGGTAGGAATGAGCCAGGTGGCATCAAGTTATTTTCTTCCTCATGCATGCGAATGAGAATCTCATAATGTGAAACTGACGTGATAGATGATTTGATGGGGGTTATTTCCTGGCAATAAAGATTAAATTCTCCCCCTTCAATTGCTTGAGTAATGCGTGCAGCTGTAATTCCTAATTTGGATGTTTGAGTGCTCGGTGGCAAATTCGTATTGTCTTTAGTCGGTATTTTGTTGGTTTTTTCTGGTTCTGGTTTAATTGGGGTATCTAACTTCTTTTTGGAAGAGTCACGGTTTTTTTCTTGCGCCCGAGGGGTGTGTAACGTGTAGAAGCCGACAGTCTTTCCCTTGCTATCAAGATGAGGAAGATATTGCTCCGTAAAAATATAAGGGAAGCCCTTGGTCGACTTAAGAACACGTTCGTTATGTACGGTTTTTCCGGCTAGTATTTCTTCGATACTATTTTGAATATCAGAAAAAAACTCTTCATGTGAGAATTCTTTTAAAGGTCGACCATCTATTTGATCTGGCTTTAATCCAAACCATCGGCGAAATATTCTATTATGGTAACGGCAACGAAGATCACCATTAAAATAAGCCAGCATGACAGGCAGGTTTTCATCAACAAACTGTGATTTTATTTTGCTTTCAGAAGCTGTTTTCTCAGCCCACAGCCGGTGTTTAATCTCATTCCCGAGTCTTTCCTTGCTAGCTTGGAGTTGATCGGAAAAGTTTTTGATATTTTTTTCCGAACCCGCTACTTGGATCATTGCGATTAGTATTGCAAAGACCAAGGAAAACCATAGCGCTGCGAGAAAGTGTGATGGGATTTCATTGATAATATAGGTGTCAGCTATCAGAACGATTGCAAGTATTAACGCAATGCAAATTGCGAGATAAGGTTTAACGTTATTAAGGAGAGAGATTTTTTGCACGATGTTTCCTTATTCTTGCTAGTGTGTTTTTATATGGGCGGGAAGTGGTTTAGTTATTCGCCAGAATTTCCATAAATCAGAGCGTGTTATCTCAAAACGCTGAGATGAAGTTTCGTTAAGCGCTGTGATAGTCAATTGGTTGATTTTTCCTTTCTTAAGTGCCGCATATACAGGTAAAAACCAATTATGTTCTATGTTCACGAGCGTTTCACGCCAGCCATAAGCATTCCTATATTTGGCCTTTCCGTGCAAGGCATCCAATATCACAAGATGATTCCCGGATCTTTGGGTTTGGAGCCATTCCTGCGCATCGGCAGGTAACTTTGAATGGTTTGTGTTACTGGCTAATGCCAATGCGCGTGGTAGGTCATCATCACCCCATACATGCGTATAAGGAGATTGTGTTGATTGCGGCATATTTCCTCCTCCCCAGAACCAAACGCTATTAATGGTCAATTCACCACGAGATTCGCGAGCTTGATTAATGGAGTGTTCATAAAGCAGCATCTGAATCTCATTAAAAATTCGATGCCATGCGATACTTTCAGCGCCTGACGGCAAAAAACTATTAATGTTCTTGCATGTGACATGACTGAGTGTATGCGTGAAGATCTCCGGTACTTTCTGGGTTCGGATATACCAACGGTCAGGATGTAATGGGAAGAAAGAGAAACTCTGGTTGCACAGATTGTGATTAAGGTCCTGCACTATTTGCTCAGCTTCTTCTATAGAAATTTTGAAAGCTTGGCTATCAGCTAACATGATATGGTTTTGTTCGATACGTAGGTGGACAGGATCGGCACGCATCCAGAAATCTTTACTTGTTTTTGCCAAAGCAGGGGCATCGGTGTGTAGCATGAGCGGTGCAATAGGCCAGTCATTTTGCTGTTTTTCTACATTGAACTCCTCACATAGCCATGCTTCTATTTCTTGTGGAGGGCTCATCGTGGCGACACTTTTTGATAACAGTACTTCTAAAGAAGGCGCTGATAGATCATGATAGATTTCTGTTTGTAAGATATCAGGCCAGAATAGATTGGGAATGAGAAGGTTTAGATTCATCGTGAGGGCCGGGTTGGTGTTGCGTGATTCTGGAAATTGAGTGAAATGCCATTTATCCGAAGTAGCGATTTACATTAAGCAGCAACGGGTTTTCCAGTCGCGTGGAAAGGCGTCGTGTTTACACGTATAATAGTCGAAACACAGAATTTTATTTTAGTTTGAGAAAATTTATCTTGCAATGAAGAAGGGAAGTCACAATATTCTCATCCAATGAGGTTTAGCTGACCAGGATATATTTATTAATTGCATTTGTATTCGAGCACTTGGAGATGTCATGTATCAGCATATAAGAATACCTAGTGATGGAGAAAGGATTCAGGTTAATGATGATAATTCGTTAAATGTGCCTGATAATCCAATAATTCCTTTTATTGAAGGTGATGGTATTGGTGTTGATATTACTCCGGTAATGCAGAGAGTCGTCGATTCAGCGGTTAAGAAAGCGTATGGCGGGCAACGCAAAATTTCGTGGATGGAAGTCTACGCGGGCGAGAAATCAACACGAGTTTATGGACCTGATGTGTGGTTGCCGGAAGAGACTTTGCAAGCCGCTAAGGAGTTTGTGGTTTCCATTAAAGGTCCGCTGACAACACCGGTTGGTGGTGGTATACGCTCGATTAATGTTGCGCTTCGTCAATTGCTGGATTTATACATTTGCTTACGGCCAGTACGTTATTTTAGTGGTGTACCTAGCCCAGTGAAGAATCCGGAAAAGACAGACATGGTTATTTTCAGAGAAAATTCTGAAGATATCTATGCGGGTATAGAATGGGAAGCAGAATCAGAGTCCGCCAAGAAGGTAATTGATTTCCTGATTAAGGATATGGGGGTGACCAGTATACGTTTTCCTCAGACTTCTGGGATTGGCATCAAACCTGTTTCGAAAGAGGGGACAGAACGTCTTGTCCGGAAGGCAATTCAGTATGCTATTGATAATAAGTGTCAATCGGTTACTTTAGTGCATAAAGGCAATATTATGAAGTTTACTGAGGGCGCATTCAAGAAGTGGGGCTATGCTTTGGCTGCTAAAGAATTTGGAGCAGAATTGCTGGATGGGGGGCCGTGGATGAAATTGCCGTTAGAAAAAGGCGGGATTATTATTAAAGATGTGATTGCGGATGCTTTCTTGCAGCAAATCTTGTTACGTCCAGAAGAGTATGATGTGGTAGCTACTCTGAATTTAAATGGTGATTATATTTCTGATGCATTGGCTGCGCAGGTAGGTGGAATTGGGATTGCGCCAGGAGCAAACCTTAGCGATTCTATCGCCATCTTTGAGGCAACACACGGCACAGCACCTAAATATGCGGGAAAAGATCAAGTAAATCCTGGTTCAATCATATTATCAGCGGAAATGATGTTGCGGCATTTAGGTTGGGTAGAGGCAGCCGATTTGATTATCAAAGCGATGGAAAAAACTATTCAGAACAAAATAGTTACCTACGATTTTGCGCGACAAATGACTGATGCCAGGCAAGTTTCTTCTTCGGATTTTGGTGTCGCAATGATCGAGAGTATGTGAGTTTGAAACGATGATGGTGTGGGAGCGGAATTGCTGTTTGCTTGCTCCTAGCGCGTGGGAAGAGTATAAAAATGGGAACAATAAATAAAAACCCCCTTGTCATACGAACAAAGGGGTAATCTACTTGGGATTTATTCTTCTTACTTTATTTATTGTTATATTGTTATTGTCAAATAAAGAGGTCTAAGCCAGTATTTTTACGAAAGTTAAGCGGATTGGATATTGGAGGCTTGTTTTCCCTTCGGTCCTTGAGTGACATCAAAACTCACTTTTTGGCCTTCTTTAAGAGTTTTAAATCCAGACATATTGATTGCTGAGAAGTGTGCAAACAAATCTTCGCTGCCATCGTCAGGAGTGATAAAACCAAAACCTTTGGAATCGTTGAACCATTTTACTGTACCTGTTGCCATTTCTACTTCCTATATAAAAACTGGGCCGGAAACCCTAACACTATTTGAATTTCAAGACCATTGACGGATAAAACCGGTGCCGCAGAGAGCTTGAAGCCAAACGCCATTTTAAATTTTACGCAAATATATGGTTAAAGTCAAGCCGTTACAACATATTTGTGTGCAAGAACTGGGTAATTGTCTCAAGATACTTGAAAATTTTGTCGTAATCGTCAAAGATGTCGATAACGAAGTATTTAGTACAATATATTTTTATAGAAAGAATGAGTAGGGAAAACAGTTATGACGGAGAGTAACCCAGAAGCCGTTATGCTTGTACAGGAAAAAATTGAACGAAAACCTCCTTCCATGTACATAATTTTATTATTGAATGATGATTTTACACCTATGGAATTTGTGATCGAGGTGTTAAAAATATTTTTTTCCATGAATCAAGAACAGGCAACGCGAACAATGTTAGAGGTGCATATGCAGGGGGCTGGTGTGTGTGGTATATACCCAAGCGATATTGCAAGTACAAAAGTGAGTCAGGTGGTTGAATTTGCTAGAAAAAATCAGCACCCGCTTAGGTGTATAATGGAGAAAAACTGAAATGATTGCGCCGGATTTAGAAGTTAGTTTACATATGGCGTTTGTAGAGTCCAGACAAAAACGCTATGAATTCATTACAGTAGAGCACTTGCTGTTGGCAATGTTGGATAATGCAAGTGCCGCTGAAGTATTAAGTGCTTGCTTGGTAGAGATTGAAGGTTTGCGATCAGTATTAGCGGACCATATTACACGCCATACACCGGTGATTAATGGTAAAGAAGAAGTTGATACGCAACCTACAATAGGTTTTCAGCGCGTTATTCAAAGAGCGATATTGCATGTGCAATCATCTGGAAAGAAAGAAGTGACAGGCGCCAATGTTTTGGTATCGATTTTTGGTGAGAAAGATTCACATGCCGTTTATTTCTTACACCAGAGAGGGGTGACGCGTTTGGATGTGGTGAATTACATCTCACATAATATTCGGAAAGTGCCGCACGAGAGTGATGCAAAAGCCGGGAATGAAGGGGATAGTGAACACGAATCCAATTCGAGCGGAGGCATGCTTGAGAATTATACGGTAAATCTCAATCACCTGGCGCTAATTAATAAAATAGATCCCTTGGTGGGGCGTGATAAGGAGATTGAGCGAGTTATACAAACGTTGTGCCGACGCCGTAAAAATAATCCTTTATTAGTTGGTGAGGCGGGCGTAGGAAAAACTGCAATTGCAGAGGGCTTGGCAAAACGTATTGTTGAAGAAGATGTGCCTGATTTACTTTTGAAGCATCAAATTTATTCGCTTGATATGGGCGCTTTATTGGCGGGCACCAAATATCGCGGAGATTTTGAACAACGCTTGAAGACATTGTTGAAACAATTAACTGATAATCCAACGGCTATCTTGTTTATAGACGAAATCCATACACTTATTGGTGCTGGTGCTGCTTCAGGTGGCGTTCTGGATGCATCTAATCTGTTGAAGCCGGTTTTAAGTACTGGGCAGCTACGATGTATCGGCGCCACAACTTTTAGGGAGTACCGCGGGATCTTTGAAAAAGATCATGCACTATCAAGGCGTTTCCAGCAGATAGAAGTTAACGAACCCAGTGTGGATGAAACGGTAGCTATTTTACGAGGTTTGAAATCTCGTTATGAACAGCACCATAAGGTTAAATATACTGTCGGTGCATTAGTTTCTGCAGCAGAGCTATCGGAACGTTATATTAATGATAGGCATTTACCGGATAAAGCAATTGATGTGCTTGATGAAGCTGGTGCTGCGCAACGCATATTGCCAAAATCGAAGAAACGGAAAGTGATCGGTAAGAGTGAGATTGAGAATGTGGTAGCCAAGATTGCGCGAATTCCTCCACAAAATATTTCTACGGATGACCGCAATAAATTGAAAACGTTGGGTCGCGATATGAAGGCTGTTGTTTTTGGGCAGGACAATGCAATTAATGCACTGACTGCAGCCATCAAAATGGCGAGAAGTGGATTAGGTAATCCGCGGAAACCCGTGGGCTCTTTTCTTTTCTCAGGGCCAACAGGGGTCGGGAAAACCGAGGTGGCAAGGCAATTAGCCTATGCGCTTGGTATTCACTTGCATCGCTTCGATATGTCGGAATATATGGAACGTCATGCAGTCTCCCGTCTGATTGGAGCACCACCAGGGTACGTGGGTTATGATCAAGGGGGACTGTTGACAGAGATAGTGATTAAACATCCCTATTCAGTTCTATTATTGGATGAAATCGAAAAAGCGCATACAGATATTTTCAATATTTTATTGCAGGTCATGGATTATGGAACGCTGACAGACAATAATGGGCGTAAAGCAGATTTCCGCAATATTATCATTATTATGACTACCAATGCAGGCGCTGAATCCCTTGCTAAATCTTCGATGGGATTTACAAAATCAAAATTTGCAGGGGATGAATTAGTTGATATCAAAAAACTATTTACTCCTGAGTTTCGTAATCGGCTAGATGCGATCATTTCATTTGCTTCTTTAGATCAGGAAATTATTTTGCGAGTAACCGATAGATTTCTAATTCAACTTGAAACACAACTTCACGAAAAGAAAGTGGAAGTAACGTTTACGGAACAATTACGTAAGTATCTTGCAAAACATGGTTTTGATCCGCTCATGGGTGCCCGGCCGATGGAGCGGCTTATCCAAGATACGATTCGTAGTGCATTGGCTGATGAATTATTGTTCGGGCGCCTAGTCAGTGGCGGTAAAGTAACTGTTGATATTGATAGTAATGAGAAGGTAAAGCTTCTCTTTGAAGAAGAAGCTGCAATCATTTAACCGATAGCTGAGGCGCATATAGAAAAACTGTGGTGCGCGCATCGGTGCAGATGCGTTCGGTAGGCAAGAAGCGCCACTTGGAATTTCCAAGTTCTTTTACTATGACAAAGATTAGTCCCGCAATTTTTTACAACTACTCCGTTTGGAATGGATCGGGCGGCACTTAATATGGTTCTGTCGCATTAAGCGAGATCATCGATACCTTCGTGTAGACTGTCGACATCGAAAAAATGGTGAGGCTACATGCTGGTTGTAAAAGGAATGCGATT
>NZ_JAYUWI010000153.1:0-8792 GCF_043753625.1 Nitrosomonas sp. | reverse complement strand
TAAAAACAAAAAATCGGGGCAGCGCCGTTCCGCTGCATGAATAGGGTGCCCTCTTAAATTCAATCTATTATTGTCTTGACTGCGGGGTCCACTTTATACAAATAACGAACTGAAATACCAATAGAATTATATTAGCGGAGATATGCCGCTATTCTTGAGCTGTCTGGCATAAAATCCCTCCCTTTCATTTCAAAAATACTCATGTCGTACGCGGATTGAAAAGTGGAGTGGTACCGCAGAACTGGACAGGTTTTTAAATTACCTCCGGCAGAGCCGGGATATACGCCCTGACTACCCCTTCACCAAGCTCGACCGTCGAAACAAAATACCCTCGAGTCCAGAAAACCTCGCCAGTGAAATTCTTTACTCAGCCGCCGAAGCGCCTCGCTATTGCAATTGCGCTCTTCCCATTGATGTACCCCATCACGTTCGATACCGCAAGTTCATGGAATATCTCGCCCAGATGCTTGCGCAACATTCCAAATATCCGCTTCCTACGCTTTTTCGGAATGAATACCACAGAGTACTTACAATCCCATCTTGTGTGGGAAAAACTCTGATACTCTTTCATCTTGAATCTCCTCCTCTTGGTCGAGATAGAAGATTCTCAATGACCGTCGTATTAGGTCAAACCACGGTGAGCCCCCCGGCAAAGCTGGAGGCTTACCTCACTGAGTTACTTGACATAGAAGCGTCAACGCTCCCAATAAACAACCCCGTGGCAAGACCCCATGGGGAATCACAAGTTCAATCACTTTCATCAACGATGATGGCCGCCTCGATGGCTTCCACCCCGATGTCCTCCACCGGAGTGTCTATGCCCACCAATAAAGTGTTTATGTCCGCTATCGAAATGCCTGTGCCCATTATCAAAGTGTCTATATCCGCCAATGTAGCCTTGATTAACGTAAAATGGTGGTTGATATCCGTAACTGTATACAGCACTCCTATAATATCCCGATCCTCCATAATACGGAGTAGCCACACATCCCCCCAGAAAAAGAATTCCAATTACGGAAAAAAGGATAAGAATTTCTCTGGCATTCATGATGTACCTCCACAATAAATTTCGCGCCTATAACGCAATAAATACCCAATCATTCTTGGTATTTCGGTTTCATTGTGCAGCTTTTTGGCTGAATGATGACTGAACACAAATTAATTCTTGCCAGAGAGAATTTTCACGCGAATGCGCCTCTGGCAAGGATGGGCCATGACAGATCTGATGATTATTGACGTGTATTAGCGATAAACTTCAGAACACGCTATGCGCTAGAGTTAATATCAGAGAGAAGAAAAAATGGAAAGGTCGCGATCAAAGAAAATCGAATATTGCTGTGGGCTATGAAAAGACCTGTAGTGTGCGGAATACTATCTTTAAGGCAGCTCTGAATAACTGTTATTTCGAACGTAGCGAGAAATCTATGGTGCAGAGATTGCCCAAGATATCACTTTGTTCGGAATGACATATGAGGGTTATTCAGAGTTTCCTTAGGCGGTAACCGCAAAATAAAACACCCCGCTGCGTGCAGCGGGGTGTTAACTGTGTTCTTCAATGCTGGTTTTAACTTAATTTCGTCCCAAGGGACAAGGAATTGAATCCTTGGGAATTAAAATCCACTGAATAGCATCACACTGTACGATAAGCCGAAAACTGCTCTTAATGTAATATCGCTGCTGTTTTTTGCTCATCACATATCAGATTTGCGCAGTAGGTTTCATGGATGCCATCCAAGAAACTCCACAGCGCGTCACAGGCTTCTTTGGTAGCAGCCAGTACTTCGGCTTGTTTTTCCGGGGTATCGGCAAAGCGCTCAATGATTGCCCATTCAGCTTGTGAGTGATATATATCCGCTTTTTGATGTACCGAGAAAAACTCATAATCTTCAGGATTTTTCATCCCATAGAATTTAGCCAATCCATCAATCTTAACTGCTGCAATATCAGGCACTTGTGATTCAAATGCATGCAATGCAGCAAGTCCTGCATAAAATGGACGATTCAAACAGATATCCCGGAATGTGGAGACAAGATTCTCGGTATTAGGTAATGCGGCTGCATTAGCTAAGCTCTTATCATTTGCACCCAATGCAAAAGCAAAGTTTTTCCATAATGCTGGATGATTCTTTTCGCCATGCTCTTCATCAATTAGATTTTTTAATACTTCCTGCCGTACGCTGATATCACCGCTGTTTGATTCGGAATGAATATGCGGTGTATTAAAGTGCACAGCACTTAAATAGGTTGGTTCAGCTAAAACATTATAAAAATATTGTTCTGCATAATGCCGCAACTGTTCTTTCGTCAGTTTGCCTTCTGTCCAGGCGATATAGAAAGGATGTTTGAGCAGGTGTTTTTCACCGATAATGGCTGTAATTTTTTGTTTGAGTAGGGTATTGGTCGTCATGATTACTCCTTTTAAACCGAGGTGGATAAAGATGTTGCATATCATCGCTTAAATAACATCAGCAAGTCAAATTTAGCTAACCTGAGTTGCGCGCAGCTTGGCTGGATAAATACCGGCTCGCAGCAATCATATTGCGTAATGCCTGTTTCACTTCTTCCCAATTGCGCGTTTTCAATCCACAATCAGGATTCACCCACAAACGCTCGGCAGGTATACGTTGCGCTGCTTTCTCCATCAAATGAATGATCGAATCAACAGAGGGTGTATTGGGGGAATGGATATCATACACGCCCGGGCCAATCTCGTTGGGATACTGAAATTGATCAAATGCATCGAGCAATTCCATATCGGATCGCGAAGTTTCAATCGTAATGACATCCGCATCCATTTGAGCAATGGCTTCCATAATGTCATTGAATTCCGAGTAGCACATATGCGTATGAATCTGCGTTTCATCTTTAACGCCATTCGCAGTAATACGAAATGCGCGGATGGCCCAGTCAAGATAAGTATTCCATTGTGATTTTCTCAACGGCAGCCCTTCTCTTAATGCGGCTTCGTCAATCTGAATAATCCGGATGCCTGCTTTCTCCAAAGCAAGCACCTCATCACGTATCGCCAGCGCCAATTGCACGCAGGTTTCTGCGCGCAATTGATCATCACGCACAAACGACCAATTCAACATGGTTACCGGCCCGGTTAACATGCCTTTCATCGGTTTTTTGGTTAATGATTGGGCATATTGAATCCATTCCGTAGTAATCGCCTGGGATTGTGAGATATCACCAAATATAATCGGCGGTTTGACACATCGTGAGCCGTACGATTGCACCCAGCCAAACTGAGTAAAAGTATAACCAGACAATTGTTCGCCAAAATACTCCACCATATCATTGCGTTCGGGTTCGCCGTGCACCAGAACATCCAATCCTAGCGCTTCCTGTTCTCGTACGCAGTGCTTAATTTCATTCTGCATCGACTGACGATATTCTGATTCTGTTAACTTGCCTTCGCGGTAATCATGGCGAGTTTGTCTGATCTCCTGTGTTTGCGGGAAAGATCCAATGGTTGTAGTGGGGAAAAGCGGCAGTTGAAATTTCTCCCGTTGCACGATCGTACGTTGCTGATACGGTGATTGACGCGTACCCATTGCCTCATTGATTTCAAGCACACGCGTTTTCACGGCTGCCTGATGCACGCGTTTGGATTGCTTGCGGCTCGTGATCGCCGCGCTATTTTCCTGCAAGATTTCAGTAACACTCTCTTTGCCATGATTCAGTGCTTTTGCGAGCACTTCAACTTCATTTAATTTCTGCACAGCAAACGCCAGCCAAGACTGAATATCCGTATCTAACCTCTGTTCATTATCCAGATCAACAGGCACATGCAACAATGAACAGGATGGCGCAAGCCAAAGCCGGTCTTGCAAGCGTGCAGAGATAGGTTCCAGCCAATCCAGTGTTGCCGATAAATCGGTTTTCCAGATATTACGCCCGTTGATAACGCCCAAAGAGAGGGTTTTATGCGTTGGCAACCAATCAATCACCTTGGCAATTTCATCTTTCGCCGTGATGGCATCCAGGTGCAATCCGTCAACTGGCAGTTCGCAGGCTAATTGCAAATTATCCTGCAGTTGCCCAAAGTACGTCGTTAATAGCAGTTTGATGGGTGTGGCCTGTAATTGATAATAAGCTTTTCTCAAAGCATGCTTCCATTCCGGAGCCAATTCCATTACCAATATGGGTTCATCGATCTGCACCCACTCAATGCCTGAATTTTCTAGCTCATGCAGCAATTGTGCGTAGGTATTTAACAAGTCATCTAACAAATCAAGCTTATCGGTATCATCCTTGGATTTTCCCAACCATAAATAAGTCACCGGGCCGAGAATGACCGGTTTGACTTGATGATGGGTTTGCCTGGCTTGCTGAATTTGTTCAAGCAAATGACTGGAATTCAGTGAGAAACGCGTATTTTTCTCGAATTCGGGTACGATGTAATGGTAGTTCGTGTCAAACCACTTTGTCATTTCACCGGCATTCACACAGGAACTGGCAGAATCGTCACTGACCGAGCGTCCCCTGGCTACCCGAAAATAGTTGTCTATCGCACTACCCGGCAGTCCACTGACGCGCGCCGGAATATTGCCCAACATAAAACTGGTATCCAGCACATGATCGTATAACGAAAAATCACCAACCGGAATCCAGTCAAGCGCAGCTTGATCCTGCCAGTGCTGCGTTCTAAGATCGGCTGCGATTTCTAATAAGGATTGTTCAGAAATTATCCCTTTCCAGTATTTCTCTAAAGCAAATTTTAACTCTCGCTTTCTGCCGATACGCGGAAACCCCAGACTGTGCGTTGTTACCATGATTCAATCACCACTCATAGAATAATAAAAGTTCGGCTATTGTATGAACAATGAGTAATGAATAATAATGATAAGATTTAATATTCTAATAAGGTTTCCTCATAGATGATCGAACACAGCCACCTGAAAATCATTCAAGCACTGCATGCAAACGGCACACTCACTGAAGCTGCTAATGCGCTATGCCTTAGTCAACCGGCCCTATCGCATCAAATCAGCTATCTCGAAAAGAAATTAGGGGTAGCGTTATGGGAACGCGAAGGCCGTAGCCTGCGCCTGACTCAAGCCGGCACTCTGCTATTGGATGTAGCCAATCAGGTATTGCCGGTATTATCACAAGCGGAAAAAACACTCGAAGCCTACAGCGAAGGCCGCCAAGGTATTTTGCGCATCGGCGTGGAATGCTACCCCTGCTTTGAATGGCTCACCGGCGTCATTGGCCAATACATGCAACAAATGCCCGGCATCGATATTGACATCGTGCAGAAATTCCAGTTTTCGGGATTGGAAGGATTACTGAACCATCACATTGATGTTTTGATCACACCCGATCTGGTCAAAAAGGAAAAGATCGAATATGAAATCCTGGCAGAATATCAACTGGTTTTGCTGTCAGCGGCCAGCCATCCTCTGGCAGAGTGTAAACAGCTTACACCCGAGCTTTTGAGTAAAGAAGCCTTGTTAACTTTTCCAGTACCGCTGGAAAGACTAGATATTCTGACGCATTTTATGACACCCGCTCACTTGGAGCCGGCAAAATTGAAACAGATCGAATCACTGGAAATCATGCTACAAATGACCGCACTTCAGCGCGGCGTTTGCGTACTGCCTGAATGGCTGGCCGATATTAAAAACAAAGATCTTAGATTCAATAAAATTCGTATAGGCAAGAAAGGGCTATATCAGAAATTGTTTTTGGCGATGCGGGAACCGGATAAAACGATTCCTTATATCCGGCAATTTATTGCGATAGGTCAGAAAACTGCTGAAAGCTCATCCACTTAAACTTTGAAGATAGATTTAGTTAAGAAAATTATCACTAAAACCTGCTCAGTTAGTCAACCGACAGTATCATTTATCAGCGAATACCAGAATACAGGCGGCACAGGAGTTGAAAAGTGCCTGTAAGAGATAAAATCAAGGGCTAATAAACCAGACAACGATGCTGGAGAATCAAGCAACGCCTTTCCAAATTCCGATTTACAAATCATTTGCATTTGCTGTCGATATTCTTTTGCAGTAGCTGGCAATTGAATTGGCGCTTCGGTCACACCGGACTCAGAATGCGCAGACTGAAAGTAAAGATATTGGTATAAATCTTTCTCGGGGTGCCAGAGTTGGATACATGCTCCTGGATAATTCTCGCCAACATTCTTTGCTAATACCTCATACATTTCATCCATACCCAAAATAACACTCCAACCTGCAAAAGTCGCTAGCATCCAGGAAGTTTCCATCATACGCTCAGTTGCTTGCCCACCAAGCCAGCCTCCCTCTTCTATCAAATCGTCTAAGGAGTCACTAGCGACAGGAACAAATTTCTTTGCTTTAAAGGCGTAATCTACATTGCGAAACAGTTTCTTAAGCCATTCTTTAGCTATCTCTGCTCGATCTAATTCATACAATGCTACCAATGCCAGAATGATGTCTTGACTATGCCGGTCAAGGCATGGAGAACTGCTAATACTATTATTTAGTAGCCATGCTTCCAAAGCATCGAGCACCACATTGGCATTATTCGACCAGAAAGTCTTCTCTTCCACTGTGGATACCGGATGAAAACATTGAAACAGTGCAATGCTCGCCAGAATACCGATTTGCTCAAACGCGATTAACGAGGATTCCACACCATTCGAAGCATAGCGGGTTATGCTATTTTCTACGAAACTATAGGGTTGAATTCTGTTGAAATATTGAAAAGCAAAGCGATTGTAATTCCGCCACATCACACTGAAAGCTCCTACGAGCTCATCTTGTTTGTTCTTTTCATCCACAAGCTGAATGCGATGCCACGACCACAACATGGCGCGCTCCAGTGCAAAAAAACCTTGGCGAGTATCACCGTCATCGCGCAATGTCCAATAAGCAAACATTTGAGCTGATAGATTAACGATTCGCAAAGCTTTCAATAAGGCTTTACCCGTCTTGGGTTTGCCGGTCAATTGCCCTTTATCATTCAAATCTAAGACGCGCATAAACAAACGATGCAAATCTTGCCGTTCATACTCGCTATCGCCAGATAGCGCCAGTGCGCGACGCAAATCATGCCTATCCTCGTCGAGGAAGATATGTTCATCTAATAGATGTTTCTCGATCAGAGTGGCGATGAAATCAGTTCCCCAAAATTCAATACGGGCTTTGGATTTATTGTCGTTGAGAAATCCACTCCAACTGGCTTGTACTGTTTGTTTTAACTCCCCACTGGTGGCAACAACAATACGTATGCTACGGCCTTGATCTTGCGGTTCAAGGTGAGACTTCAAATAGACATCAAAAATCTCGTTGATGCTTGGACGAACAGACTGATTGCCACCATCCCATTCGGCTCGACCAATATCGCCTTGCTTGACCACCAAAAGCAATAACTCATCTTCCCCTGTTTCGTAATTATTACCTCTAGCTGCAATGTCCACGCCATGTTGTCGATTGCCTGTTTGTGGACGAGCTACGGGAACGTAATCCATTTCCACCAACAGATCTGGCAATAAACGATCCAATTCATCCCGTTCTTTGAGAGAACGCAAATATTCGGCGATAATCAGTTTCATTGATCACCCCGTTTGGCAGCTCTAAGGCCCAGATTTTTAATTTCATCATTAAGGGGATCAACAACATACTGCGCCGGTAATGAGCTAGAAATTGAAAACAAGCTAAGGCGATTGATATCACTGATTTTTCCTTGGAAAAGCGAAAAGCTACCTGTTCCAGCTTTCAGCGGAATTGTTGTACAGAGTTGTTGCCATATCGATTTTTCATTTGCTTTATCCGTTGCCTCTCGTTGCTCTCTGGCTTTCTTCAATGCAACAGCATGCCTTATGCGCATCGGAATGGGCGGATGGAATTCATGCCGAATGGGTAATTGCTTAATTGCTTCAGTATAAGCAAGCAGTTCCAACTGTACCTTTTCTAATAATTGTTTTACTTCAGGCGAGACACTATTCAATTTTTCTTGTATCGTTTCCAATGTAGCCTGAGGATAATTCCGCCCCACCTCGTTAACCAACAACGCGAATACCCAGCCAAAGGTTCTTTGCTGAGCTTCTTTGGTGTTTAACAATGAAAAAGTCAGAGAAAGTAAAGCTTCTTCATGAAACGTCCAACCTATCAAGCGCCGTGCGAGATACTTAAAGTCATCAGCGGTCAAAGTGTCGAGAATATCTTGAGCAAAGACAGGCTGTTTGACTCCATGAACCCACAAATGACCGATCAAATCACGATAAGCTGCGGCCAGTATTCTTTCATCAGAAATCAGCCAACGTGTAATTAATTTATGTAGCAAGGGCTTGTCGATTAATTCCCTTATGCTTTGGGCGAAACACGAGCCCAATTTTTTATCCGAAGTCCTGCTGTCGTAATGTTTCACTACCCAAGTCGTCAAACTGTCATATACCAATTCATCGTGAATATTGATTTCTATCAATTGCGAAAGTACATGATCAAAGTCATTTGTTCGTTCAGCATCTAAACTGGTCAGGGCATGCAATATCTCGGTCAAATTCGGATGATCTTTGACAATCTTGAAATTCATAAAAGCAAAATCACCAAGTACCTGTAATGCTTTCTGATGGTTTCTTTGCGCATGTATTAACAGCTCAGAAACTAATTCAGATTGAGATACAGCAGCGTTTGACATTGCTTGCCACGCTTTAAAACTGACATTGGAATCCAAATGATGTCCCATCACCTTGAAAACTTTTCCTGATTAGAAAGATTGTTCAGCCAAGCCCGATTTTTTCTATTATAAGGCGCATACTGACCCAAGAGAGCCCACCATCAAAGAGGAACTGCCATGGC
>NZ_JAYUWI010000152.1:0-2933 GCF_043753625.1 Nitrosomonas sp. | reverse complement strand
GATTTGTTAGAAATAGCGACAGTAATATTGCAGGAAGGGGAAAAAAGTGTACTTTCTCCTGGAAAAGGTATTGTTCAAAATAATTTTATGAGAACATGTGAAGGAAAATGTAAATTCTGTCCAATGCCATTGATACTTGGCTATTAGAAATTCTGAGAATCTCAAATTAATGATACATCAGTTCATGGAAGTTACACTTACGAACATCAATCAGTATTTTACGCGCATAGCACCCTGCCTTACACGACCTAACTGTTTGCAGTCCTTCTTTCCAGGGGTTTTGCTGCTGTTCTTTTTCAATCAACCTGCATTTGCTGCCGTAATCGGTAAAGTAGTGCAGCCCTTTGCAAGCTATGCATTTACTGCTGATGACAATATTTTGCGTATACGGGATAAAATGGATCCTGTGCCGCTGCTCAACACGAATAATCTTTTCGATATGTCCCATCGTTTTACTGGCGGCCTCCTATTTGAGAAAGAAATCAGCCGACAACGATTGACTGCCAATTTGAACTGGGCCCACACCAGCTTCGAAAAATTTAATCAGATGGATAACAATTTAAAGAATTTGAACGGTAATTGGAACTGGTTTTTAGGCAACCGATTGGAAGGTAATATGGGAGCAAGCTATGTGCAATCACTGGCTCCGTTCTTGTTTCAGCCGGGCATTAAAAATATACGCACGGAGCAAAGAGCGTTTATTAACGCCATCTGGCGCTTTCATCCAAGCTGGAATTTACATGGCGACTATACGCGCTACGATCTTAGTACGGATAGTCCGATCGAAAGATTGAAATTTCTTAACCGTATTGAGGACAGATTTGAAGGCGGAATCGACTACGTGACATCCGATAGAAATACTGTGGGGATACTCTTTCGCGATAAAATTGGAGATTTTCCGGCCCGTGTCCTAGCGCCTGATGGCTCATCATTCACGGATAATGGCTATGACCAGAAGGAAGTAATGGCCAGAATCAACTGGGTAGTGTCCGCAAAATCCCGCTTATTATGGACAGGAGGATGGGTAGAACGAAAAAATGCCAGCTTTTCACAGCGCGATTTTAGCGGATTTAATGCGCGCATGACTTATGCTTGGGAGCCTACCAGTAAGGTTGGATTAACCATTAATGCTTGGCGCGAAACTGCAGCAATGCAGCAACTTACCGCAAGCTTTAGTCTTAATACTGGCGTGAGTGTCGAGCCATCCTGGAACATCACACAGAAGGTAACATTGGAAGGAAATTTCTCTTATGAGACACGCGAATTTAGCCGATTTGCGGTTCTAACCGATCCTTTACCATTGGGTCGCAATAACACTATCCGTAATGCCGCTGTAAAACTCACATATACCCCTTATCTTGGCCTGCAACTCAGTGCTTCAGTCTATAATAATCATTTAAAATCAGACGTTTCTCTGGGCGGATTTAGTGCCAATGGCGCAAATATTAATCTACAGTATACTTACGGAAAACGATGACAGCTAACGATTTACCCATAGTAGCCTTCTTCAAGCATCTGCTCGATCCTTTCATCATATGGAGCATGCTGATACTGACAGCCTGGATGTATGATGAAGATTTTACCAGCTACTATTTGGTATTAGTCATTATTACCTTCTTCATTTCCACCTATATTTACGAGCGTATTCTCATTTACCGTAACTGGCGCAAAGGCAGGTTGCTTGCCTATATGCGAGATACGTTAATGGGCTGGCTGATCATTATCGCTATCCTGATATTTCTAGGTTATGCCACCAAATTTCACAATCAGTTTTCTGGGCAAGTGCTTCTAACCTGGTTTATTGTCACACCATTGATGCTGATTGCTAGTCATCTCATCGTACGCAGTATCGTTACCAACCTGTACAACAAAGGTAAGTTGCGTTCAGCAATAGTGATCGGCGCGAACGAAACCAGTCTGGACTTTATCAAGCATATTGCAGAACTCCCCTTTCTGCTGATCAGTTATCAAGGTTTCTTCGATGAACGCAACAGTTCCAGAATCGCCAACGATTCTAGATCCGATTTGGATGAGCTGACTGATCCCTCCATCGTTAAAACGGTTACTATGCCGGATAAATTCGGATCCCGCTTGGGTGGATTGGTTGATGCCGTGCCTTACATTCAGAAACACAATATCGAGATAGTTTTTATCAGCTTGCCGATGTCGTCTCAGCCTCGTATCCAGAAGCTTATGGATGAATTGCCCGATACGACAGCCTCCATCTATTTCTTGCCGGATATTTATATCTTTGATTTGATGCAAACCCGTTTCGACTACATTGGTGATGTGCCAGTGGTTGCAATGAATGAGTCTCCCTTTGTCGGTATCGATGGCGTGGTCAAAAATGTTAGCGACTTTCTGCTGGCTGTGTTGATTACTATCTTGTTGTCTCCACTGATGGCGTGCATTGCATTAGCGGTAAAATTAACTTCGCCGGGCCCGGCTATCTTCAAGCAGCGCCGATACGGTCTCAACGGTGAGGAGATTATCGTCTATAAATTTCGCTCCATGACCGTCACTGAAGATGGTGCAAACATTCAGCAGGCGACACAAAACGATCAGCGGCTTACAAAAATCGGCGGCTTCTTGCGTCGCGCGTCATTGGATGAGTTGCCACAGCTCTTTAATGTATTACAGGGACGCATGAGCATCGTCGGCCCGCGACCGCATGCGGTCGCGCATAATGAACTGTATCGCAAGCTAATCAAAGGCTATATGTTACGCCACAAGGCTAAACCAGGCATTACCGGATGGGCACAGGTCAATGGCTGGCGCGGTGAAACCGAGACACTGGAAAAAATGAAAGCTCGTATCGAGCACGATTTGTATTATCTGAAACACTGGTCTATCTGGCTCGATCTTTGGATCATCCTCAAAACCGCATGGATCGTCCTGCGCAAAGATAATGCCTATTAAAACCCTTAAATTAG
>NZ_JAYUWI010000151.1:0-8980 GCF_043753625.1 Nitrosomonas sp. | reverse complement strand
TTTTATGAAGTTAGAAAAATTCTTAATATTTAAGAATCGACCGATACCTCATTACTTAGGTGCGCTCTCACGATCATCCATGAAGCTTGGAGGATATTGACCTGGCTTTGGCTCACCGCATCCGACTAGAAATGAAGCTAAAAGAACAGCAATTAATAGAGAGTATTTCATATTCTAAATCTCCTATATTCAAAAATAAATTTGACGAAAATTAAGTTATGTAAAACAGCTCATCGGCCATTCAAATCAGAAAGACCATAACCTTAATACCAGAATAAAATAATACTGTCCAGAAAAATTCAAGAAAATTTATAAGATATCCGACTATTGAAGGTTTTATACTCCCTAATTTTTACTTACAATATAACCACTAACATACCATTGATAAAGGATATTCGCCGTCTCTTCGTCAATATGAGAAGATGGGGAAAATTCCTGGTCGTCAGCAAGCTCAAGCAACGTTTTGAATGCATTGCTACCCACGCTATAGACATCACCATTGATAAAGAACTTATTGTGACTACTTAACATTCTACTTTTTAAGCCAAGCTGAACTCCCTTTTTCTTAATCTGTTGCAGAAACAAATGTGGTGTCAGAGGTTCCATCGGTTGCTCAAAAAAAACATGTGATTTAGGCTCCGAAAGATAGATACCCAGAAAATTTTCGATATCATCGCGATTCCAGTGAATTTTCTTCAATATCGAATTCACCTGGGATTGCATTGCCACACTGATCTTTGATGGATGAGATTGCAATTGTAATCCAGGATCAGAATACCAGCCTTCCGTTTCGACCCTATCTTGTAGATAAACAAGAAATTGTGCCATCAATTCATCGTGACTAGGGGCGCGGAAGCCAATGGAATATGTCATACAATCATCTTCAGCAATCCCGTTATGCGCATATTTAGGCGGCAAGTAAAGCATATCACCCGGCTTAAGCACCCACTCTTGCTCTGGTAGGAAATTTTTCAGTATTCTAAGCGGAGCATCAGCTATGAATCGATCATCCTGCTGCGCAGATATCTGCCAACGTCGAGACCCCATTCCTTGTAATAAGAACACATCATAGGAATCAAAATGTGGCCCGATTCCACCACCCTTCGGTGCATAGCTCACCATTAGATCATCCAAGCGGGCATGTGGAATAAAGCGGAATTTTGACAATAAATCACGCGCTGAAGGTAGAAAATGATTCACATCTTGTACTAGCAGTGTCCATTGCTTTTTAGGCAACTTTGCCAAATCATTGCTGCTGAGTGGACCATGTTTAAGATGCCACTTACCATTTCTTTGGATAACAAGGCGGGATTGCGCATCTTCATGACACGCCAGTTCCGTCAGCTCATCGCATGTTAATAATCCACCAAAACCGGGCAATGCATTCCTTACCAGCAGAGGCCGCTGTTGCCAATAATCACGTAAAAAATCTTTAGGCGTAATTCCTCCCAAAGAAATCATCTTTATTTTATTAATGTTTAATTCCCCACAATTCTTCTAACCGTTTATCCCGTCCGCAGTTATTTCGATAATATGCATACCGCAGTGGATTCTTAATGTAATAATCCTGATGATATTCTTCTGCGTGGTAAAATTCTGTCGCCGGTAGAATCTCCGTGACAATCGGCTGATTAAATCGCCCGGAAGCTTCCAGTGCCTTCTTTGAGTTTTCTGCCAGTTGTTTTTGATCAGAATCACGGTAAAAAATTGCACTGCGATACTGTGAACCCACATCGCAAAACTGTTGATTGGTTGTCAACGGATCTATCGTTAGCCAATAGGCAGCTAGTAATTTGGAAAAACTAATTTTTGTATTATTAAAGAGAATTTTCACGGCTTCAACATGCCCGGTTTTGCCAGCAACTACTTGATCATAAGTTGGATTTACCACGGTACCGCCAATATAACCTGATGTAGTCGAAACAATACCCTGTATTTTGTCAAAATCAGATTCAGTACACCAAAAACAACCGCCGGAAAAGATTGCTGTCTCTAAATATTCCTCCGGTATTTGCGAAGTCGCTGACGCTGCTACTGGTTCACCCATCTGTCGGCAGGCATTCAATATCAATACAAACAGCAATAACACAATCATAAAATTCTGTTGATGAATCCATTTCCACATAGATTTAACCTCTGAGTACCGGTAGTTTGTCTGTTTTCAGTACAAACTTTAACGCTAGTCCATTATTGCACCAACGCTCGCCTCTGGGTGGCGGGCCATCTTTAAAAACATGCCCCTGATGCCCCCCGCATCGTGCGCAGTGATACTCGGTCCGCAAAAAAATTAGTTGGAAGTCTCGCTTAGTACCAATATTCCCCGGAATAGGCTGGGTGAAGCTCGGCCACCCGCTCCCACTTTCATATTTATACTGACTTTCAAACAATGGTAAATAACAGGCAGCACAAATAAAAACTCCTTCCCGCTGCTCATAATTTAATTCACTACTACCGGGTTCCTCGGTATGTTCTTCAAATAAAACCCTATAAGCCGCTGCTGACACCAATCCGCGCCATGCTTTATGTGGTTTGTTGAGTGGCTCGATCACAGTCTGATTGATACGATTTGCAACTACTTGTGTTGATAGTAATAATGAAAAAACAGGCAATGCGGTCATTACACTACATCCTTGGAGAAAGGTGCGTCGTTTCATAAAAAATCCCTTATAAACTCATGCAGCCAGATAGCTTCATTACATAGAAACTCAAGCAAGTTTTATCCAGCATTTGAGATGCTTACCCAAAATTGACATTAGTTTGATTAATTCCGCCATGCAGATTTATCTATAAATCCTGTATCATCACGGTTTTAAGATTATATCTTAGTCCACATGAAAATCACTTTTCTGGAATTTGAGCAAAATATTGCAGAATTTGAATCAAAAATAGAAGAATTACGCTTTGCACAAGACGATTCCGCACTGGATATCTCAGCTGAAATTGTGCGTTTACAGGCAAAAAGCCAATCTCTCACGAAAAATGTTTATGCAAAACTGACACCCTGGCAAGTCTCACAAGTTGCCCGGCATCCGCAACGCCCCTATACGCTCGATTACATAGAACATTTATTTACAGATTTTGAAGAACTGCACGGTGACCGGAATTTTTCCGATGACCATGCAATTGTTGGCGGTTTAGCACGATTTAACGGTCAGACCATTATGGTGATTGGCCACCAGAAAGGGCGCGACACCCGGGAGAAGATCTATCGCAATTTTGGGATGCCAAAACCGGAAGGTTATCGTAAAGCACTTCGATTAATGCGCCTGGCCGAGAAGTTTTCTATTCCACTCGTTACTTTTATCGATACGCCGGGTGCATATCCCGGCATTGATGCAGAAGAGCGCGGTCAGTCGGAAGCTATCGGTAAGAATCTTTATGTTCTGGCGGAATTAAGAGTTCCCGTAATCTGCGTAATTATTGGAGAAGGCGGCTCTGGCGGCGCCTTAGCAGTAGCTGTCGGTGATGTCATCCACATGTTGCAATATGCCACCTACTCAGTGATATCACCGGAGGGTTGCGCATCTATCCTATGGAAAAGTGCGGACAAAGCACCTGAAGCTGCAGAAATTATGGGTATTACTGCTGAACGACTGAAAACAATGAATCTAATCGACAGTATCATTGCTGAACCAATCGGTGGTGCGCATCGTGATTACCCAGCAATCATGCAATCGGTAAAAACTGTTTTACAGGAATCACTCCGCAAACTTCAGGATCATTCTATCGAAACACTTCTGGAAAAACGCCTAGATCGGCTTATGACATATGGCTCATTTAAGGAAATCAAAGTCGGATAGCCTTCTATGTGATACCGAAGAAGTACTACTTGCACATATTAAACAGGGCAATCACTTAACCATTGCTTTGAGCGGCGGTATCGATTCCGTTGTATTACTGCATGTACTGGCTACGTTGTCCAAGCAATTGCAATTCACACTTTCTGCTGTGCATGTTAATCATGGCATCAGCAGCAACGCGACGCTCTGGAGCAGGTTTTGCTGCAATCTCTGCCACAGCTCCGGCATTTCTATCTACATCGCGTATCTACAGATCAAAAAAGAAGCCGGCATCAGTCTTGAAGCCATCGCCCGGGAAGAACGTTATCGCATATTCGGTCATATACAAGCAGATTATGTAGTATTGGCGCAGCATCTGGACGATCAGGCTGAAACATTATTATTACAATTATTTCGTGGTGCAGGCGTTAAAGGATTGAGTGCGATGCCATTTGTTAGAAAACAAGCTTCTGATGCCGCCCCACAGATACTCCGGCCACTGTTAGAAGTTTCTCGTAATCGAATTGAAGCCTACGCACGGCAAAACAAATTAAACTGGATAAACGATGAAAGTAATGACAGTATCACTTTCAATAGAAATTTTCTGCGCCATGAGATTCTACCCATATTAAGAACACGATACCCGAATTATCCCAAAACACTGTTACGTACCAGCCGTCACTTGTCTGAAGCTTCATTTCTGTTGGATGAATTAGCTAAAATCGATAGCACGCGTTGTCTTTCTTCGGGGAAACTTCAAGTTGAAAGTCTACGCAAACTGAGTTTTCCACGCGCAAAAAATCTTCTACGCTACACTTTGTTACAGCACGATATAACCCTTCCCAGTACAGCTAAAATAGAAAGCATTCTGAATCAACTTTTGTCGATAGGCATGGATAATCAATTCCATATCAGTTTGGGTGATACTGAAATTCGTTGTTATAAAGGTGCCATTTACATGTTACCCGGAAAAACACCTCCTCAAAAACCCAAGCAATGTGTATGGCATGGAGAAACGTATTTGGCACTCCAACATTTACGCGGCACCATCCGTTTTACTCAAGTCAAAAATCAAGGTATTAGCCAACAAAAAATATTAAATGCCCCGGTCACAGTGCGTTCGCGTAGTGGCGGCGAACGTTTTACACCCGCTTGTAATCGCCCTCGAAGAAGCTTAAAAAACCTATTACAGGAATCAGCTATCCCACCGTGGGAGCGTATCGCTATGCCCTTATTATTTTGTGGTGAGAAACTGATATGGGTGCCGGGAATCGGCATCGACTGTGAATTTCAAGTACATTCTGATGAAATAGGAATTTTACCCAACTGGGATCCCGAGTAAATAATAAAAATCGAGCTATGCTTGGCATTTATAAAGATATCACCACAACCGATTTATATTTTAGGAAAACAGCATGATTCTAATCACAGGGGGTGCAGGATTTATTGGAAGTAATTTTGTTTTGGATTGGTTGGCACAATCTGATGAAAAAATTGTAAATCTTGATAAATTAACTTACGCCGGTAATTTACAAAATTTGATTTCCTTATCTAAGGATCCCCGGCATATCTTTGTACAAGGAGATATTGGAAATACCAAACTGATTTCACAAATCCTGGTTCAGTACCAACCCCGAGCAATAATTAACTTGGCTGCAGAAAGTCATGTCGATCGCTCGATCCAAGGTCCAGAAGATTTTATTCAAACTAATATTCTGGGAACATTTCGCTTATTGGAAGCCGTACATGCTTATTGGAATGAGCTTGAATCCATGGCTAAACAAAATTTCCGCTTTCTCCATGTTTCAACCGATGAAGTGTATGGTTCATTGACTCGGAATGAGCCTGCTTTTACCGAAGGCCATCGTTATGAACCCAACAGCCCCTACTCAGCGAGCAAAGCTTCCAGTGATCACTTAGTTCGCGCCTATCATCACACGTACGGCTTACCCATACTGACCACAAACTGCTCGAATAATTATGGTCCCTTTCAGTTTCCAGAGAAATTAATTCCTTTAGTGATTGCTAATGCTCTAGCAGGAAAATCCTTACCAGTATATGGAGATGGCCAGCAAATTCGCGACTGGTTATTTGTCACTGATCACTGCTCCGCAATTCGCCGTGTACTAGAAGCTGGTATCGTAGGAGAAACTTATAATATTGGCGGTTGGAATGAGAAACCGAATATTGAGATCGTTCAAACAATTTGTACTTTATTAGAAGATTCATTTCCAGGCTCGGCCTTTCATAAATTAATTATTTACGTCAAGGATCGGCCTGGGCACGATCGCCGTTACGCAATTAATGCAATGAAAATTGAACGTGAGTTAAACTGGAAACCAGTAGAAACGTTTGAGACGGGAATTCGTAAAACTATTCAGTGGTATCTAAATAATCAAAAATGGATAGCTGATATTCAAACTGGCGCTTACCGCGAGTGGATAGAAAAAAACTATGCCGAGTTACTGTAATGAAAATATTGCTATTCGGTGGAAAAGGTCAAGTAGGATGGGAGCTGCAGCGGAGTTTGATTCCCGTAGGCGAATTAATCACATTAAATTCGACAAGCGAAAATTTTTGTGGTGACCTAACTAATCTTGCGGGCATCAAACAGACCGTACGGCAAATTGCGCCAGATATTATTGTTAATGCAGCAGCTTATACTGCTGTCGACAATGCTGAAAAAGAACCAGAACTGGCTCAAATTCTTAACGCAGAGGCGCCTAGCGTACTGGCACAAGAAGCCAAACAACTGAATGCCCGGTTAATCCATTATTCGACGGATTATGTTTTTAACGGCACGGGTGACCAACCATATCTTGAAACAGATCCTACAGATCCGCTTAATATTTATGGTGAAACTAAGTTGGCAGGTGAAAGAAATATCCAGTCATCTGGCTGTGCACATTTAATATTTCGTACCAGCTGGGTTTATGCTACTTATGGAAATAATTTCATTAAAACAATGCTTCGCCTAGCGCAGCAGCGGGATAAATTAGCCATTGTCAATGAT
The DNA here is from genome assembly GCF_043753625.1 of Nitrosomonas sp. Classification (GTDB taxonomy): domain Bacteria; phylum Pseudomonadota; class Gammaproteobacteria; order Burkholderiales; family Nitrosomonadaceae; genus Nitrosomonas. The sequence continues at coordinate 2,188 of NZ_JAYUWI010000151.1, read as the reverse complement.
CAAATTGGATCACCTACAGGTGCAGAATTAATTGCTGATGTCACTGCTTACGCAATACTTACATTAAAATACAATCCCGATATATCTGGTTTATATCACTTAGTTGCAAGAGGATGTATATCTTGGTTTGATTTTGCCAAATTCATTTTAAAGCATGCTGAGGAAGCAAATATTCCACTTAAAACTCCATCTACTGCACTGCAACCGTTAAAAAGTGATGATTATCCATTGCCTGCAAAACGCCCCCTTAACTCGCGTTTAAATACTCGCAAGCTAGAGAATACTTTAGATTTAACTCTTCCTGAATGGCAAATTGGGGCATCGCGTACACTCACTGAAATATTAGATAGATAACTTTATGAAACGATAGAAACATTTTTTTGCATTCAAGTATATCTCAATTTAACGTTTAACTATTTTGCCATGCATAATATTAGACAGAATTCACTGTTATCTAAAAGACCATACATTTTCAGATATAATACCAAGTATTATTTGGCTAAATCGTTTTGTAAACAAATCGGATAAACCTTCATGGGGTGTAAAATCGACTAATGCCTCAGCTTCTATGATCTCTCGTGCCACATACTCTGCATTGCCCATTTCATCAGCTAACCCCAAATCGATACTTCTTTGCCCGGTCCACACTATGCCACTAAATATTTCCGGTGCGTTTTTTAAACGTTCACCCCTTCCCTGCTTAACTACCTGAATAAACTGTTCATGTATTTCACGTAATAATGTTGTTGCATGCGCCTTTTGAGCAGGATCCAGAGGCGTAAAAGGATCCAGGAAACCTTTATTTTCACCAGAAGTAAGTAAACGTCTCTCCACGCCTAATTTCTCTAAAGTTCCTGTAAAGCCAAAACCATCCATCAACACACCAATTGAGCCAACTAGGCTCGCTTTATCAACAAAAATTTTATCTGCAGCTGCAGCAACATAATAACCACCAGAAGCACAAATATCTCCCACCACCGCATACAGAGGTATGTCAGGATATTTAACACGCAAACGACGAATTTCATCATTGATATAACCCGCTTGAACTGGGCTTCCTCCCGGGCTATTTATTCGCAATATGACTCCTTTTGTATTTTTGTCTCGAAAAGCAGATTGGAGACTGCCGTTTATTTTATCAGCGCTGCTATTACCATCAGAGACAATAACTCCGCGTAAATCAATAAGCGCAGAATGCTTTTCTGATATTCGCACTTTTCCATCATCAATCCAGCCTAGTGCAAAGAACAATAGTATAAAAAGATAGAGAAAAATGAGTATTTTAAAAAAGATTCCCCAGTTACGTGTGCGCCGTTGCTCACGTAAAGCTGCAAATGCAAGATTTTCTAGTAGATTTTTTTCCCAATCTTCTTTCTTAACTTCTGACTCATTCATAGTTCACACTCACAAATTGGAAATTGGATAAAATATCTCTATAGATGACTATAATATTGATTACTGTGCTATTTACAATTAGTCCGTTAGTAACTTTAGAATCCTCAGTCATATTCCTATTACTTAAACTATCGTAAGGGATTCTTCAGAAAGAAATATTAAAAAAAAAGCCCTTCATCTTTTGACGAAGGGCTTCTATAGAGTGCCTAGCGGTAACCTACTTTCACATGCGAATGCACACTATCATCGGCGCAGCTTCGTTTCACGGTTCTGTTCGGGATGGGAAGAGGTGGGTCCAAAGTGCTATTGCCGCCAAGCGAAACTTGGCAATGAATATCATTATACTAACAACATCCATTATTGGAAAAAGTAAATTAGATTAGATAATATCGACACATAACTTTAAAATATTTTAAATTCTTAAAGTTATAGGATCAAGCCTCACGGTCAATTAGTATCGGTTAGCTTAACATATTGCTATGCTTCCACACCCGACCTATCAACGTCGTAGTCTTCGACGAACCTTTAGGAGGGTTAAACCCTCGGGAAGTCTCATCTTGAGGAGAGTTTCCCGCTTAGATGCTTTCAGCGGTTATCTCTTCCGCACATAGCTACCCGGCGATACGACTGGCGTCATAACCGGTACACCAGAGGTGCGTCCACTCCGGTCCTCTCGTACTAGGAGCAGGTCCACTCAAACTTCCAACGCCCACGGCAGATAGGGACCAAACTGTCTCACGACGTTTTAAACCCAGCTCACGTACCACTTTAAATGGCGAACAGCCATACCCTT
>NZ_JAYUWI010000150.1:0-9013 GCF_043753625.1 Nitrosomonas sp. | reverse complement strand
TTTTGGTGTTAATTCACATATTTATGTGCACCATTTTACCAAAATATTAAATACTATCCAATTAGAACAGTTAGTTATACTTTTTTAGTAAGCTCTAGATAGGCCTTGTGGGTTTTGCCGTTGCCGGGTTCCAGCTGCGGGTAGTGTCTCAGTTTGAATTTATAGCATCTTGAACTTGTTTGCATCAATGCTATCATAGCAGCATGAGTAAACGACCTAAAAATATGGATCTGAATCAACTTGCAAAGTGCATTGTAGATGAAGCTACTGGAGAGATTGAACCAGAGCCAGAGATAGACGAAAAGAAAAAAGCCGCCATTGAATCCGGGCGGCTTGGTGGTCTTAAAGGTGGCAAGTCTCGGGCAGAGAAGCTTACCCCAGAAGAACGGGCGGATATTGCAAGAACAGCGGCTGAAGCACGTTGGAGAAAGAACTCCTAAGCTGATTTTTCGTCAAAACCGTTCATTACATCAATTTCTTTTACATCCATCGTAAAATCAAGAACCAAGTTGATTGGAAGCTCTGATGAATGAGCATTGTTATAACAATCCACGTCTGTTTTTAGCTGATAGCAATCACCAATTACTTGTCGCCGTCTCTGTGCAAATGCTTTCTCCATATGAGATCTCGGGGCTGAATCTATATCTGCCCAAAATGTTAATTGTGTGCCTCCAGAATTAATTCTTACAGCATGTTTTGATCTGTAACGTCGCCCATTTTTATCAGTTCTATATTCTTCTCTTAATGCTCTTGAAAGATCATCTGCACACTGAGAAACTATATCAGCAGGGCGCGGTTTCCAAAGCCCTTTTTGTATTGCCTATTCCTGCATCTTGATATTCATTCCATATTCTTTGCATTTGTTCTGCATAGTTCATAGTAGTTCCTTTAAATATCCACAGGAAATGGTTCGCCCCATCCATCTTTTATCGATTCTTGTAATGCGAATTGACGTATTTTAACTAAGTACTTCCTAAATAATTCATACCTCTTCGTACGAGCATGTAATTGACCCACGACTAACCCAGGATGTACCTGCATAATTTTCGCGAAAGCAAGAACATCTTTTTCTGAGAAAAATGGAGATTTTCTAGCCACAAATGAATCCATTTCTTTTACTGGTGCACAAAAATCTGATGCTGCAGCATTTGCTATTTGTTCTTCTTCGTTTATCTCGTTATCTATATTCTCGAATATATCAGAGTCAATAATTTCTTTGGTTTTCCCATGTCCGCATAAAACATGCTCTATCTCATGCCGCAAAACAAACCAGAAATTATCAATGCGATCTTTTTGTAAGGACATTCCAATAACAGGGGATTCATTATTTAACCAAAAACATACGCCATCAATTTTTGAACCTGGAAGAGATTCAACGAGTATAAATCTCACGCCAGTTTCAGAAAGCATGCGCGGTATTTCTCTGATTGACTCTGGGTCAACTAATAAATGTTTTAACTTTATTGCAGCATTCCTTAATAATTTCTCGGAGTATTTTGCAGTAACAGATATAGATTTTGCTATTTGTTTAACACGAAATAGCCACGCCAATTGTTCAGATAGCACTTCATCGTAATTAGTTTTTTTTGCAGCATGATCGAGATGAGGAACATCGTTAATATTAGATACATTAAAGAATCTTGCCATTTGCGCTTCTAACATTACGGCATCCGTGTCTTCTAACCAGCCTCGTTTTATCATCTCTCTAACAGGGTACTGAGATTGAATGCGCGCACGTTTAGCAATCCCGGGGTTAGGGTCGCGTGCGTTAGCTAAATCAAATGTGCGTTGCAAATTTGAAAAAAGATCAGCAGGAACACAGAATGCATCCCCAAGTGCTTTAGCCATTTCAGGGCTGATCCCACGCTTCCCCGAAACAAGCATATTTATTGCTTGTTCAGGACAACCAAGAATAAATGCCAAGTCTCGTTGACTCCATCCTCTCTCTTCTATTTCTTCTTTAATAAATTCGCCTGGGTGAGGAACCCAGTTATCTTTTGTAGTAGTGTCCATCTTTAAGCCTTTAATTTTTTATCAAAATTTATTTGTGATAGTCTTCAATACAAATAACTGTGATCTTGTTGGGATTGCAATTTGTATCTATTTCAAATACTAGCCTCCATTGATCATTTAACCGTATTGATCTTTGTCCCTCTTTATCACCACTCAGCTTTTCGTAATGTAGGCTTTTCCATTCTCTAAGAGTTCTTTCGTCTGTTGCACTTCTCAAAAATACGAATTTTTTTCTGCATGATTTAATAATAGATACCGGAAATCCGCTTTCTGCAGCTCTATCCGTTTCTATTAATTCTAAGCTTTGGTCTTTGAGCTCTATTTCCATAAATAGATTATACAGACATAATATTTATTTGTAAATACATTACTGAACGTATAGCGTTAAACTGAACTATATGCTTGACTAACAATTATAAAAGTGTATAATTTCAACATGAACAAAATGCTTGAGGGTTGAAATGAACAAACTATCAATTGAAAAACGCGCAATGATACTAACGATGCTGGTAGAAGGTAGCTCAATGCGTTCAGTCTCACGCATAGCTGATGTCTCAATTAATACCGTAACTAAGTTACTTGTTGATGCCGGTATCGTTTGCGCTGAATATCAGAGCGAGCATTTAGTGAATATCAAAAGCAAGCGCGTCCAATGTGATGAGATTTGGGCATTCTGCTACTCGAAAGAAAAGAATGTGGCACCAGCAGATAAAGGCATTCTTGGTCATGGCGATGTTTACACTTGGACAGCTATTGATGCAGATTCAAAACTTGCTATCTCTTGGTTAGTTGGTCGCCGTGATTATGAATATGCTGAAGCATTCATCGGTGATCTGGCAATGCGCTTGAGTGATCGTATTCAATTAACAACTGATGGTTATGGCTGCTATATAAATACGGTTGAGCAGTTCTTTGGTGGCGCCATCGATTATGCAATGCTGGTTAAAATTTACGGCGAAGAAACCAAAGGACAAAAACGTTACAGCCCAGCATCATTCGTCAGCTCTGAAAAACGTGTAATGTCTGGCAATCCAGATATCGAGCATGTTTCCACCAGTTATGTAGAACGTCAAAACTTAACAATGCGCATGGGAATGCGTAGATTCACCAGATTAACAAATGGTTTTAGCAAAAAGATTGAGAATTTAGCTCACGCAGTAGCATTGCACTTTATGCACTATAACTTTGTTCGCATTCACAAGACACTCAAAGTAACACCAGCAATGGCAGCAGGTGTTACAAATACGCTTTGGTCTATGAATGATGTTGTTTCACTGATTGATGCTAAAGAAGCATCGAAAGATAGAAGCCGTGGCAAATACAAAACAAAATAATATCTCTAACTAACCTTCATTTCTTATCTGGCGAGGCTATATTTGTAACCGTTCCATTGTTATTTGTTATTTTTAAATCTTTTATTTGATCGCTAACAGAAGAATATTGAGATGAAATTTTTTGATCTAAACTACTAATATTCTTATCTATAGAGTTATTTATTAGGACGTAGGCTGCAAACAAAGCGGCCATGCCTGATGCAATTAGCCATTTGACGTCTTTATTTAAGTCACTATTAACAGTTAGAATTCTGTCGTCGATAGTTTTTAGATTATTTTTAATTTCATTAATGTTTGCATCAGTATGAGATATCTTTAATTCTAATAGCGCTATTATTTTATCCATATCATTACCACCTCCGTTTCCTCCACCACTTCCTCCTATTTCCCCGCCTGTTGTATCAGAAGTTGTTGATTCCTTCCATTTGTCATCATTATTTGTTACCAACCTAAGATCTGGCTTTCTATAAGTGTCATTTTGATGAGACATTTTTACTATTTGAAAATACCACTATCTTTAGTTATGTCGGTATCTAATAATTGCCTACTGAGCAAATCTCTTAAATTCATTAATGCTTGCCGTGATAGTGCAATCCTGGCTTTGTCTTCCCTGAAATTATCAAGATCTTCTGGATCTATAGTTAGTTTGTATATTAATTCAGTGGTTCCATTTTCTTCAGGTGTAAATTCCACAATATGTCCTGTTTCACTATTTATAGAAATAGCGTCAGAATAAAAAATTAAATAAAACAAGCCGTCATTTGTAGGGCCAGATATTGCTGCGCCGGTGGCATGATCACTTATAAATGACGGCGATTTGCGATGCGGTATCTTTATAGATTCCTGCCTATCAGGTTGAATTTGTAATTCACTATCATCGGTCATAACAGCACCATAAAAATTATTAAAAATATAATTTCTTCACTATGTCAGAATAGAATTATAACGTATGGCTTAGACATTAATAAATTTTCTTATGGATAAAAAATTACTCTTATTTCAAACTGAGACACTACCCAGCTGCGCTACCGGTGTTTCATCGGCGTGAAGCGTGTTACCCTGCAGAAGAAGCCGGGTTATTCCAATTACTGCTTCTATCTGTAATTGGAATTACTACGGAGTTGTTTATTGTCTAAATTTCAATTAGTGCAATTCAATACTAGTCAATGCAGGTGGTATAGTTTTCGGGGCAGGCCGAGGGCAGTCCGCCGGATGGATTGCTGTTTTGTTTGCTCCAGCTCAATACTTCCAGCACTTGTTTACGATAAGCAGGTTCCCGTACCCAGAAAATGTAGTTGACTTTTAGATGGTGCCGTGCAAAATTGAGCAGTTCCGAGACGGTTGGCTGATAGCCTGTATTATCCCACCGAGTATTCTCATAATTCGAACCCTCCACCTGAATTACCAGAGGCATTAGTCCAGAATTTTCACTATAGTATGGATAGATACCTTGTGGAGACCATCTATCCCCTGGAAAGTTTAATCCCGGATCTTCAATGAAAATATCTGGACAACCCAGTGCCGATCCCATTCCTTTGAGCTCGCCTACTAATGATGTCAGAAACGAACGCGGATGGTTTGCGAACTGGAATGTCATAGTATTGGGGAAGGACGCTCGCATCTTTTTGTTTAATACGAGCAGGTTGCTGTAATAATCATCTTTCTGAGTGCTGGTTTGCGGTTTTATAGGAAACCCCATAGAGGTTTCGGTCAAGCCGATACCTTCAAAGTACTCATGCGAATTAAAGCGTTTTCCCAATTCGCTAATTAATGCAGCCAGACGATCTCGTATCATGGGATTCCACAGCTTGATGTTGTTCCCTGTGATGTTGGAACTGCCATTATTACTAAAAGCGAATATGCCATTTTCGTAGATTGGATTATTGATCACGTAGTCTGGCACTAAATCTGTGTCAGCACCCCATGATTTTAGTTCTAATAGAATCATAAGCCGTTTATTTTGCGCGGCAAGTTCAGAAAGTCTCTCCTCAATGGATGAAAAATCATATACACCATAGGATTTTTCTAGCTCTACCCAACTATAACGCACTTGTATTCCGCGCAGAGCTGGTGTGTCATTCAGTTCACTATATACTTGCTCCAGATATGCAGGATTATTTTTACCCGAACCTACAAGTGTATAGTAGTGCCCTGGATGCCACTTGATTGATCCGGGCGGCTCAACGACAACGGCATGTGCTGTTTCGAAGGGAGTCCAAATCATGCTTATGATGAATAATATTGCAACTAATATGTTTTGCGTTTGCCTCATTGCCATGGGAAGATAGGTTCTATTATTGATCTTTATGGGATTAGTAATTTTCATGCAGAATACTCCTATTAAATATTGAAGATAAGTTCCTAAATTTTTTGTTAGAAGTGATCTTTTAACTATTACGGAATAAACATATCTATTCTCGTTAGAATAAAACCCTTCTTGGTATTACTTACCTTAAGAATTTGAAAATCGAAAGAAGTGGTGAAAATCTTCCTTTTCTGAAAATTAATTTAGTATTTTAAATTTCAGATTAATTTGAGGATAAATGAATGGAAGTGTGAAAAAATACCACAGATAAAATAAAAATGAAACAAATTTTCTTGGCAAAACAGCATAAAAAAGATGCTGCCTATTTTTTGTATATATCTATAACCAGATAATAGTTATAGATAAAATATAATTCTTACAATTAAACACTATCTCCAAAAATTACCTCACTATAAGATAAATTTGCTCCGCGGGCCCTGCACCTACCCCCGCGACAAGACCGCGGGGGTAGGTGCAGAAAACCAAAAACAGCGCGCTATGCTGACTTCAAAAATACAGACTATAATGCTCCCCGTGGTAAAATAACGGGGGATAACAAGTAAAAAATAACTTATAAAACATTAAATTACCTATCAATCTGGACGCCTCATTGCTTTGCGTAGCCCCTAGCCTAGGGCAACGTTGTTTGCTCCTATCAACTAGACAAAATGCGATACCGCCAGAAAAGCATCACTGATACATTATAAAGATAGGCCTATTGGCCATTGAGGAATGAGGGAAATATAATTCTTTCTAAATGAAAAGCTTAATGAATCAACCAGAAAAACTCAGAGTATTTAGTCATTTTCTACTTGTGACCTAATAAATATAAGTTTGTTTTCTAAGGTAGAAATACTAAATCTACCGATTATTGCTCTTAATCATTCAGTCCACCTTTTCCTTCTTTGGCAGAGGTATATTATGTCTTTAATCCGTTTACAGTAAGTGACATTCCACCCTACTTTTTAGGAGATATATCCTAAATCTGTCCCAGGTTATATAGAAATATTCCTCTATCCGATTAATTACGATCGACCGAAAATGTTAAAAAAGCATCATATTTCTGTTCGAAATGGTGATTAAAAATGCTAAGACGTCACAAGTACGATTCATCAATCGAATTTGTTTAGAACAGATTTGCGCTGATGCAGCTTGATCTCAATCATCCATTGCTGAAGCTTGCAGCAGCGATACCGTGGCTAGAATTTGAGGAATCATTTTCACCCATATGACATAGCTGCGACAGATGTGCCGAATAAACCGATCCGGTTGATGGTTGGGTTATTGATCCTGAACATTGCACCTAATATTCGACACTGCCGGCACGTGAAGAAAAGGCGAAGGCCAAATGAGCATTGAAGCGACTCAGAGCCATTACAGGTATTTGATGCGGAAGCTCAGAAGAGAACTGCCGCAATACTGTCTGTTTGAATGCTATCAAAGAGACTTTCTGCTGTATAAGCGAGTATTCCGGCAACTACAAAACCATAAAGACAAGATCTATTCATTGCACGAACTTCAAGTGTACTGTCTCGCTGGGGGAGAAGACCCCAAACAATTTGAGTACGGCAGCCAAACATCGATAGCCCGTACAGCAGAAGGCACCCTGATTGCCGGAGCTGTCAGTCACGAACAGAACCTGCATACAATCATACTCTACCGGAAATATTGCATCATGTTGAGATTTCGCGAGGGAAAGCTACCAAGCAGGTGGTATGCGATCGCGGCTATCATGACAAACGTGAAGTCAATGGAATATTGTTTGCGTTTCTTGCTCATGATCATGATCCTCTATAGTGTTCATAATAGAGCTTAACAACCTGTCTAGCTCCGCGGTACTACTTCACTTTGACAACCTATCCAGTTTCCAGTACATTTGTAGCAGATCCAAAGGGGTTTTTTGTCAATTATAAAAAAGGGCTGGCAGAGGCAGTTGAGAAACTATCTGCGTTGCCACTACGGTATAAAGAAAAACTCAGAATGTACATTTATCATGCATAGATTGTTAGTTTTCGCCTATTATTGCCTTGCATCGGCTATCTCGAAAGTTTCTCAGCGGCTTGCTAGTGCTATTGGTTTTGATCGACTATTGCTTAATTTTTAATATTCTCATGAGGTATCGCCATGCTCAAATACATTACGGTCGCGATAATCTTGAAGTTGTTTTCTCTCAATCCATCCACTAAGCGCGCTTATCGACTCATCGCGAACAATTTAGGGGCTCGTTCGAGAACAAACAAACAATTGCCGCCGCGCTATTTCAACCGCGCCAATACCCTTCTCGACCTGAATCATCGCTACGGCTTTCTCAAGCAGGGTGATAAAATACTGGAAGTTGGAACTGGTTGGTTACATTGGGAAGCCATTGTCATTCGGTTACTCTTTGACGTCCGATCCGTACTCTGCGACGTATGGGATAATCGTCAGCTTATCGCCTTGAAAGATTATATTGCTCAACTTGAGGGAATGCTCGATAAGTTAAGCGGAGACGATACGCAACTCGACCGCGCGAGGCGATTGATTCCCGAGATTAAAGCCGTGCAGTCCTTTGACGAGCTGTATCGACTATTGGATTTTACCTATGTGCTTGACAAAAGCGGAGAACTTGCTTCCTTCGAACAAGAAACTTTCGATTTTGTTGTTAGTTCTGATGTGCTTGAACATGTCCATAAGGATTCCGCCCTTTCGCTCGTGAAAGGCTTCGCTAACGTGCTCAAGCCGGGTGGATATTCGATGCACAAGATTGACATGAACGATCATCTATACTACTACTCGGACACCGTTTCTCCAAAACAATATATGCACTATTCAGACCGTACCTGGAAACGCTATTTTGAGAATGATGTGCAATATATCAACCGAATCCAGCTTCCCGAATGGCGCGCAATGTTCCATGACGCTGGGTTAGAACTAGTTCACGAGGAGACAAGACTGGAGGATTTGAAAGGACTCGAACTCGCGCCACTCTACCAGGATCTGTTGTTGAATGAGCAAGCCTGTAGCAATGTCATCTTCCTGTACCGCAAGCCCCTTTGAAGTCTGACAGTTAAATTCGGATCACTACTGTCCCATTAGTTAGAAAGAGTCACGTCCGGTTCAATCCTAACTAGTATCATAAGTTTTTGGACCAAATAAGATAATTAAGATATAGCTCATTGCAATATAATTTCTCCCAAATTACTAAAACTTGCCTGAAACATATATTGATACGCTTGCAATGACACAACCGATAGATCGAGTCAGTTTATAAGTGATATCACTACTGTCCCGTTAACGAGCAAGTACTGCGGCCCGATTCAGGCCTAATTGGTATAATAAGTTTTCGCATAACTTGTTGAAACAGCTAGGAGAATCAGGCCAT
>NZ_JAYUWI010000149.1:0-9047 GCF_043753625.1 Nitrosomonas sp. | reverse complement strand
GGCAAAGAAATTTCGCCCTGGTTGATTGAAGAATGCAGCTGTTTCATAGCGTTCATTAAATAAATTTTCAATACGTCCTTGCAGGCGCCAATGTTTGTGCGTGCTGATTACGCCTTCAAATCCGCGTATGCATGCCTGATCAATATTGGCGGGTGCGAAGGTATTGGCGTCAAAAGCAATCAAATGAAGAATATGGGTTTCATAAACGTTCAACGACCAATTTCCCCAATCTGCTTTGCCACGCGTACCGAATTCGTAGCTGCGCGAGTCTTCCGGACGCAAATTCGGGTTACTAAAGCCGGGGAAATACAGTTCATTAAATGTGGGGGCTTTAAAAGCGCTACCGAAATTGGCCCGCAGGCGAATATTCTCAGTGAGCGGATAACCCCAGCCAGCACCGCCGGTCACTCGGCTGCCAAATTGCTGGTTATCATCGTGTCGCAGAGATAATAGAATATCATGTTTAGCGACAGTTGACTTATGAAACCAAAGACACTTTGACTCCAACGTATATATTACGCGCCGCTTTGGGTGTTTCGAGGTATCAACAATTAACGCGAACATAGCCTTAGAATTAGATAGTTTTTCAACAGCCTGTTAAAGCTATCGCTGAAGTCAGCAACACTGTTGCTTCCGTAATTTCTACCAATGCACCTGCTGTATCACCCGTTGTTCCGGCAATGCGATGAAGCATTAGATGACGTAATAACAAGAACGTAACCACTGCAGTCAGTGATAATAATAAATACTGAATATCAGTGAGCAGAAACATTAAAGCAAATGTTGTAACGACGATAAATATACTCCACCAGCGTGGCTGGTGAACTGCTAGTGATGTACCCAATCCATTGCTTCTAACATAGGGGGTGGTTAAAAACAGGAGTGGTAATAAGGTTCTGGCAAGGGTGATAGCCAGTAGCACAGTAATCCATTCATTGGCAATCGCTAGGCTATAAAGTGCGACAAATTTTAGTAATAGGATCAATACGATCGCTGTCACACCCGCCGGACCACAATTGGGATCTTTCATGATCGCAAGTGTTCTTGTTCGATCTCCCATTCCACCAATCCAAGCATCTGCACTGTCCGCCAGACCGTCCAGGTGTAATCCGCCGGTTATTAATACCCAAGTAGCCACCAGTAATGCTGCGGTTATTAGCGGCGGAGAGCCGCTCAATAACCAACCCAGTCCGATGAGTATTAATCCAATGATGAAACCGACGAGCGGATAAAACAATAGGGAATTTCCAAGATCTTTTTCGTTCGGTTGAGAGACCAATCGCACAGGCAATCTGGTCAGAAACTGCATCGAGATGAGAAAGGGCTTGATCATACCTGTGAATCGGAAAGAATTTTTGTTTGGGAATACTCTTTAAGTTCTATGGAGACATGCTTCATTTCAGCATGGTTCACTTCAAATTCCAGTAAACGTTCAATCGGATGCTGCTGAATATGGCAGATAATGATTCGGATTACGCCACTATGCGTAATAAGTAAAATCTTTTGCCCGGAAAATTGTTGTTGTATAGCAGACCAGGCTGACAAAACGCGAGTCTCGAAATCTAGCAAATGTTCGCCATTCGGAGGGGGGTAGTTCAGGGGGTTATGCCAAAAAAGCGATAAAGTATCGGGATCCGTTTCCATCAATTGCGCGGCGGATTGATCTTCCCAATCACCAAAATGTATTTCCTGGATAAGTGCATTTTGTTTCACCGGAATGGCGTATTGCTGCCCCAAGGCTTGTGCAAAATCAGCGCAGCGCGCTAAAGGGGAAGTAATAATGTGCTGCCACTGCCGCGGCTTGTTTTCAATAGCATTCCACATTTGTGTCCAACCAAGTTGTGTCAGTGGATGATTCGTACTGCCACAATACCGATGACTATTTTCGGTTTCGCCATGTCTAAGAAGATCAATGAAAGTTGTCACGACTTAGTGGAAATTAGTTTTTCTGCGAAACTTGTGCTTCAGAAAAAGTGACCATTTCATTGTGCAACTTACAGGCCATGCGCAATAGATTGAGTGCAACAGCCGCACCACTCCCCTCACCCAAGCGCATGTTCAAAGCAATGAGTGGCTCGGCATCGAGCGCTTTGAGAATCATGCTGTGCCCCAGTTCTGCAGATTGGTGTGAATAGAAGAACCATTCTTTGCAACCTGGAAAAATATGCTCTGCGGCCAGTGCTGCAACACTACTGATAAATCCATCGATCAGCATCGGTAGCCCTACTTGCGCCCCATGAATATAAGCGCCTGTCAGCGCAGCGATTTCAAACCCGCCCATACGGCGCAGCGCATCCAAAGGAGAATGGATATGCGCATGATGCGTGGCCAAAGCCCGTGAAATCACATTGATTTTGTGGGTAATGCCATGACTATCAAGACCGGTACCGGAACCCGTCAGCAACATGGGTGGCTCATTGAGTAGGATACAAGCCAAAGCGGTGGCGCTGGTGGTGTTGCCAATCCCCATTTCTCCACCAATAAACAATTGGTTGTTATTTTTTTGCGCCTGCTCAATGATATCAAAACCAGCATTCAGTGCTTGATTCAGTTGATCTTCAGTCATTGCAGGTCCATGGATAAAATTGGCCGTACCAGGTCCCAGGTGATAATGCTTTACACCTGTTAATGACCGCGTATCCTGCGCTGTTCCCAGATTAATGATTTCCAGGGAAGCATTCAAAGCGCGCGCCAACACATTGATTGCGCCACCGCCACGCGCAAAGTTCCTGATCATCTCGCTGGTTACTGACTGAGGAAATGCTGAGATTCCCTCCACAGCAACGCCATGATCACCGGCAAATATGGCGATGTGCACCTGATCAACACAAGGCTGTGCGGTATTTTGCAAAGTAGCCAGTTGGACAGCAATTTCTTCAAGGCGACCGAGCGAACCCGGTGGTTTGGTAAGTTGTGCTTGACGTGTTTTTGCTATCTGGGTCATTTCCAGATTGGGAATGGCTAATGGTGCTTCCAGCCAACTCAGCACACTTTTCCGGGTCACACACGTTCTCCTTTTAGCATTACCGGTAATCCGGCAACGGTTAGAACCACCTGATCACAATGTTGTGCGATTTCCTGATGCAATTTACCGGCTTCATCACAATAGCGACGACTTAGTTCACCCATCGGAGTGACTCCCATGTTCGTTTCATTGCTGACTAGAATGAGCCTCCCCGTCAGATGGGGTAGTACTTTGAGGAATGCAGATCGTTCAGTATCAAATCTTAATGTGTTTGAATGAATGAGTAAATTTGTCAACCACAGTGTCAGGCAATCAATCAATACACAGTGATCGGCTTTTGTATACTGATTCAGTACAGAGGCCAATTCCAAAGGTTCTTCGATGACTTGCCAATGATCAGGGCGTCGCACTCGATGTGCAGCAATACGTTCACGCATTTCTTCGTCTCCAATGGTTGCCGTGGCAATATAAGTAACCGGAAATTGGCTCTCCGTGGCCAAACGTTCAGCCAGTCGGCTTTTGCCTGAACGAACGCCGCCGAGTATCAAAGTCTTGGTGTCTAACATGACGTATTTGGCTTTACATTGAGCAATCGATACAACTGTGCGGTATCCAGATACTCATCAACGCAATCCGCTAATCGATTAATCGCAGTATCACACGTTGCATGATAATCAGGTGCTGGGGCTTGATCATCCAGTCCGGCCCAAGTGAGTAATTCACTACAGGCTGTGGAAGACTCAAAAATGCCATGTAAATAGGTGCCCAGTATCAATTCATCTTCACTGATTGCACCATCATCATTATCTGTCAGATGAATGGCGGGTTGATAGCATCTGTGATAGGTGGTGATACCTGCATGGATCTCATAACCAGTCACCGCGGCATCATTAAAGGAAAGTGTTCCTTGCGTATTGCGTAGTAGCTTATCTGATTGTAAAGTCGTTTCCATATCAAAGAAAGCAAATCCTTGCGCACTACCGGCAATACCTTCTACGCCATGGGGATCATGAATAAGTTTTCCCAGCATTTGGAAGCCGCCACAGATGCCTATCAGTTTTCCACCGTAGCGTAAATGTCGACGGATAGCAGATTCCCAGCCCTGCTCGCGCAACCAATCCAGATCAGCGCACACGCTTTTTGAGCCCGGCAAAATGATCAAATCGGCAGGCGGAATGGTTTCTCCGGGTCCAATAAATTGTAAATTGACCTGTGAGTGTAAGCGCAGTGGGTCAAAATCCGTATGATTGCTGATACGTGGCAAAGCAGGAACAATCACTCGAAAATTTTTCTGTTCTGATGGTAAAGAAAAAGAAGTTGTCTGAGGCAAAGCATCTTCCGCCTCGAGGTGCAAGCCCTGCAGGTAAGGCAACACACCTAATACCGGCTTGCCAGTGTATTGTTCCAGCCAATCCAATCCCGATTGAAGTAATGCCATATCCCCCCGAAAGCGATTGATAACGAAACCCTGAATACGCGCCTGTTCACTTTCGCTTAATAATGCCAGCGTGCCTACCAGATGAGCAAAAACACCACCACGATCAATATCGGCGATGAGAATGACCGGACAATCGACGGCTTCTGCAAAACCCATATTGGCAATATCATTAGCACGCAAATTGATTTCAGCCGGTGAACCGGCACCTTCAACAATAAGCGTATTATATTGTTCAGTCAGTCGCGTATACGATTCAAGCACTGCTTTAAGTGCGATGGTTTTATAATCGTGAAAACCACAGGCATCCATATTGGCAATAGCATGACCGTGAATGATGATTTGCGCATTTTTATCGGTATTGGGTTTGAGGAGCACCGGATTCATGTCGGTATGTGGCGCCAATCCCGCTGCCAGTGCTTGAACGGCTTGTGCACGACCGATTTCTCCGCCATCGACAGTGACGACACTGTTAAGTGCCATATTTTGCGGTTTGAAAGGCGCAACACGAACACGCTGGCGTGCCAGCCAACGACATAGTGCCGTCACCAGCATACTTTTTCCCGCGTCCGATGTGGTGCCTTGGATCATCAAGGTTTGAGTATTCATGGCGACTGCTCCGTTAAATTGGGAATTTTGCGATTGATTTGCGTTAGCGCCATATCTAGTCGCTGCCAATCCGATTCATGCGCCGGCAAACCAAAGCGCAAACTGGGCGGATCATTCAGATAACGAACTAAAATACCTTGAGATGCCAATTCCTCATATAGATCAGAAGCATGACGTGAAACTATCCATTGAAAAAGCCCGCAGCCTCCTGCAGGAGACAATTGATGTTGTGTCAGCAAAGTTTTCAAGCGATTACTGGCAATCAAAAGATTTCTTCGCGTTGATTCTTGCCACATGGCATCTTGTAGCGCCTAAGCAGCCACCCAACGTGCGGGAGTATTAACAGTCCAAGGCCCAAGCAAGTTATTTAGTTGATTCAGCAACTGTGATTGTGCACAAACAAAGCCCACACGCGCCCCCGCCAAGCCAAAGAATTTCCCCAGTGAACGCAATACGATAAGGCCAGGCGATGCGGTATAGGATGTAATACTCTGTTCAGGTGTCATATCCATAAAGGCTTCATCGACGATTAACCAACCATTACGATCAGCGAGTTGTGCATGCCAGTCGAGTAATTGCTCTGTCGGAAAAACAGTACCTGTTGGGTTATTGGGATGAATGATGATCAGAACATCCGTATGCGGCAAAGCATCATTTATTTGATTGGGAGCGACTGTCGATACCTTATGATTGGCATGCCGCCATACATGCGCATGTTCGGCATAACTTGGGTTAAGTATGCAAACACGAGACGAGTTACGCAATTGGGGGAGAGCCTGGATGGCTGCTTGTGAACCTGCAACCGGCAAGAGCGATGGTGCGCCATAATAATTACATGCTACTTCAATTAATTCATCCTCTTCCTCCGGCAATCGCTGCCATATATTTGCAGGAACGGCTTCAACTTGCCAGCCATTCGGATTAATGCCGGTAGAAAGATCAAGCCAACCCTCCAGCGGAAGCTGGTAATGTTTGGCTGCCGCCCGTAAACGACCCCCATGGTGCAATTTCTCAGGCTGATATAATGGATGTGGCAAACCATTCTCCTGCACCGATGACGACTAACCAAAGTAGCAATGCTCGTTGTATCAGTCCTAATGCCCGTTCAATATCATTTGCATTGGGAATGTGGCCTTCGCCTAAGGTGGGGCGCTGCTCGAGTCTGCCGTGATACCAAGCGGCACCGCCCAATAATACGCCAAGGCTACCCGCACCGGCAGCCATGACGGGCCCAGCATTTGGACTTTTCCAGGTGATGCCTTGTGTTCTCCAGCAAAACAAAGCGCTAGCCATTCGCCCTGTGATGGCATAACTCAATGCGGTTAATCGTGCGGGTATGAAATTCATTACGTCATCCAGTCGTGCAGCGGCCCAACCAAAATGACGATAACGATCTGTGCGATAGCCCCACATGGCATCCAGTGTATTAACCAGCCGATAAGTCACTGCACCTGGCGCTCCGGCAATAATAAACCAGAAAATAGCAGCAAAAATCGCATCATTGCCATTTTCCAATACAGACTCAACCGTGGCCTTGGCTACGCCGCTATGATCAAGCATCATCGTATCTCGGCTGACAAGAAAACTCACGTGTTGACGGGCTTCGGGCAAATTGTCGGCAACCAGACTGTTATGTACCGTTCGGGCATGAGCAATGAGACTATTCCAACCGATGGCGAGGTATAACAATAAGGCTTCAAATACTGGGGGCCATGGTAGAAAGTTGATGATTAATGTGATGGATAAGATCGCTGATAACAATAGCAATAATACCGCACTCAAGCCGCGCATCACTGAATCGGAATAAAGCCATTGTTCAACCGCTTGTGCAATATTGCCAAATCCAACCAATGGATGGTAACGGTGCGCTTCACCCAGCCAGGTATCCAGTAGAAGAGCGGAAAATACAATCAGAGTTATGGTCATACGATTAAATGGGCGTTCATTCCGGCATCTCAGCGTTATTCCAGGTATTGTGAAACACAAATTCCTGTATGGGTTGCTCTGTCGTCCAATTTTCCTGTACCAGCATCGGCACTGGGTAAAACGCATCGACATGACCAAGACACAGAATCGCTACGGGTTTACTACCTACGGGCATCACCAGCAAACGAGCAAGTGCTTCAGGCTCAAACATTGACACCCACCCCAGCCCTAATCCTTCAGCGCGTGCTGCTAGCCACAGATTCTGAATTGCGCAGGCAACTGAGGCTAAATCCATTTCAGGTAGGGTGCGACGACCAAAAATATATTTTTCACGTCCATTCGTCAGGGCTGCAACGAATAGTTCACCACAAGCCCGGATTCCTTCCACTTTCAGACGCATGAATTTCTCACCTCGTTGGCCCAATGCGACCGCGGTACGTGCGCGTTCCTCGTCTACCAAGGTTGCAATGGCAGATCGCAGTTTAGAATCTGTTATGCGTATAAATCGCCAGGGTTGCATTAAACCTACACTGGGCGCTTGGTGTGCTGCTGCCAGTAAGCGTTTGAGCATGGCTGGATCAACTGGGTCAGGGCGGAAGTGGCGCATATCACGGCGTTCTACAATGACCCGATAAATTGCCGCGCGTTCTGATTCACTAAAACGATGATCATTGCTCATGGCAAGAACAATCCTGCGGCCACAGCCGGATTTGATGGAAAATACCAGTGAATGTATGAAGCAGTCAGCCTTCCTATGCAAAATAATGGTTCAGGTCGCAATCCTTTTCGCGTCGGCTGAGTCAGTGTTGAGGGTTCAATAGAGGTTTCAAGTTGTGAATGATGGAAAGTGTGGCCGCGTAATTCGCTATTTGGAAATGTCGCAGAATGGAGGCCCAAGTTAACAAGATGATTTTTTATCGTTACATGACCTGGGAGTATATTAACCATGGCAGCTTGTTGCCCGCTGATATTCATTAGTGTTGTTAGCAAATAAATCATACCGCCACATTCGGCAACTATGGGTTTGCCAGCTGCGTGATGGTCACGAATTCCCTCACGAATGATGTGATTGGATTCTAGCTTGTCCAGATGTAATTCAGGGTAACCACCGGGTAGATATAGGCTATCCACCTGGGGCAACATGTCATTCTTCAGCGGCGAGAAAAATACTAATTTTGCGCCCATAGCTTGGAGCAGATTCAGGTTGGCATGATAAACAAAAGAAAATGCAGTATCTAATGCTATCGCAATGCTTACATCTTTAAGTGTTTGTGGCAATTCACCCGAGACAATGTCAGGCGGTGTAAAGGCAGTCGGTGGTGGTAATACATTCAGTGCTGTTTGAGATAAATTGTTGGCAAGGTTATCCAGGTGTTGATCGAGATTAATAATTTCCTCCCCTTGAACCAGGCCCAGATGACGACTAGGTAATCGGACGTTTTGATAACGAGACAATGCGCCAAGCCAGGGCAAATCATGCGATAAACTTTCCTGTAACATTTCTATATGGGATGAACTCGCAGCCTGGTTGGCAAATACACCGGCAAAACTGAGTCCTGTCCGATAAGTTGCCAGTCCATGTGCCACAGCACCAAAAGTTTGCGCCATGGCTGCCACATCAATTACTGCCAGTATCGGAATGTTGAATTGCGCAGCGAGATCAGCGCTGGATGGTTCTCCATCATAGAGTCCCATGACGCCTTCAATCAGAATTAAATCAGCTGTAGCCGCCGCCTGATATAAAAGTTGTTGGCAGTGTGCTTGACCACCCATCCATAAATCCAGTTGATAAACCGGATTGCCGGATGCCCTATCCAGGATCATTGGGTCAAGAAAATCAGGGCCTATTTTGAAAATATGAACACATCGACCCTGATTACGATGCAGCCTTGCTAATGCGGCAGTAATAGTTGTTTTTCCCTGACCAGAAGCAGGCGCGGAAATCAGTAGTGTAGGGAAGTGTATTGTATTCGGCATGGTTATAGGTTGGATTCTTACACTTTATCTTTCCATCCATGGCGTTATCCCGCAGTGGTGTTGCGTGGATTGAATTGCTGAATAATCAACGTGAAGAGCGTATGCATCACCACGGCGATGCCCAAATAAAAAACG
>NZ_JAYUWI010000148.1:0-9112 GCF_043753625.1 Nitrosomonas sp. | reverse complement strand
GTCTCGTGGTTGGGACGAGAACGGTACGACGATTGCCGTAACGGTCAAACCTTCAGGAGTCCCCCGGCAGAGCCGGGGGTTTACCTATTATTAATTAGTTTCATAATTTTATTCATTAAGAAAGTTTACTTTAGTATATCGTCAGTTAAATTAACTCTGGCAGAGTCTGTGACTTATCTATTGTTTTTGCATCTGTACGACCGAGATTGTTACTTACGAAATGTGACCAATAAGCTGCTTGTCCAAGCATGAGCATCATAAGAAACTGTATGGGATTAGAGTAGATATGAAAATTCCTATAATGTAGCGTCACGGCGAGAAGCAGCAGACCGACCGTACCTACTCTGAGCAAAATGCGGTGTATCTCTGGGACAGATTCGTTTTTAGCAGCGCGCGCTGAAGTACGAGCACCGGACAATAAAATAACAATAAAAGCCAAGTGCCCCATAATGCCAGTCTCCCATAACAGAATAGTGGTACTGGATGTGTTAGGTTGAGAGGAAAAGCGATGGACTAACTCACCCGTACCAATTCTACTGGCAAAAGTTGCACCCATACCATAGCCAAACAAGCTGTGTTGCAGATCACCGCTCTTAACGTTAATGTCCAGCCAGCTACCTAAATTGCTAACTCGCCCCAATTCATCTCCAGAACTAGATCTTAGCTCTGGATCAAACTGCATCATTATCCGATCATAAGTTGAAGTCTGTTTGACTGTATTCTTATAGTGAAGCTTTTCGTAGACTGTGAGCAAGCCGCCAACCAGTAAGAATAAAACGATCAAAACTATGACCGACTCTAAGGGCCGTCGCAAAAACTCTCTACGGTAATACAAGCCAATAACAACCGGTAGCAGTAAAACCACCCCCTTGATTTCCGCCAGAGCCATCGTACCAAGACCCGTCGCCACGACCAAAGCCACCCATACCCCATTTAACTTACCACCACGCCATAACGCAATGGCAGTTAGCATGGCAATCAACAACATGAAACCCATCCCGGCACTCTCACCGCCACCATCGATATTGCCATGAAATGTGCCTATCACAGCATCCCAAGGAGAAAGCCGAGTGCTTTTTTGGGACACAAAAAAATATTGATAAAGCGCCATGGGTAACTGCAGTATCGCCACTATCATAAGGGCTTTCCACAATTGCACCACCATTTCCTGACGAACCAGACCAAACATGAAGACCATCATCAGTGGCCACATTAAAAAGTAGTGCCGTGATGCATTCACAAAATCTGCAAATTGGGGTTGATCAATGACAGTGGAGAAAGTTACCAATAATAGAAAGATAGCAGGCCAGAAAAAGTCACTTGAAATGGTGATTGGTAAAGTGCTAGTTTTGCTGCGTAACAGGTAGAGTAGCACAGATAACAACAGTGCCACACTCATCAAAGCACTAAGCCATTGAAATTGAGTTAACTTTAAGAAATATGAAATTGGCCCAGTAATTAAGAATGTCACAAGAAATATAAGCCATATCACCCAGGCTGTAGGTGCAGCAAGAATGAAAAAAAGACCATATAGAGCCAACAAAATAATAAGAATGTATAAATTACCGAATGCGGCTACTATGCCGCTTAACACAGAAATACACAGAATACCAATCAACATCAAAACAATCGGCAATACCCTAGAGCCCTGATTATTATTAGTTTCTAACAAAGTCGGTGCTTTCATAAAAACTAATTTATTCCGTTAAGTAGTATTACTTTTATGTCATCTTCTATCGAACCAGACCAAGCAATCAAAGGCATGGTAGCATTCCCAGTAACCGGAATTGTTCGTAGCAGAAAAAATAGCAAATAAAATCGTTTCTATTACGTGTAAACGATATATTCCGATCGACTTGGAAGGTTAAAGAATTCATTACACGTCAACTACTCT
Organism: Nitrosomonas sp.; assembly: GCF_043753625.1. Taxonomy (GTDB): domain Bacteria; phylum Pseudomonadota; class Gammaproteobacteria; order Burkholderiales; family Nitrosomonadaceae; genus Nitrosomonas. Next base: position 7,218 of record NZ_JAYUWI010000148.1, on the reverse strand, counting down.
TTCATCTAAAAGTTATACAAAGGGTTTCTGAGAATCCTGGTTGCAACCTGACTAATATATAATTGATCAAAAATATATTATCCATTTCCAACTAGGATAGTACTGGTATGAATCGTCTAACGTACCGGACATCAATTTCCTCAAAGCTGTATCGATAGAAAAGCGCCGTATCACCTGCTTTGTAAGCTAACGAGTGTGCTCCGAATTACACTACTCTCTCCATAAAGAAATACACTGATAAAGCACAATAGATTGATCGGGCTTGGAATTTTCAGTACAATACTCCGTCTGGATTTAGATGTTCCTTTACGCATATTATGAGCTTACCCAAGTTGCTCAGATAGCTCAATCAAGTCTCTCCACCGACAATCGCATCACTTCGACATCTACGCAGACCACTTCATATCCTTTTGCTTAAACTATAAAAGTATTGCTCCACATAGCCGACACCAACGACCCTTCGTGTTTCCTTTTTATTCTCGCCGTGAAGTTACCCTGGTTTCTCTATTTCTTCAATTGATCGCCGCGCACATCCAACAAACTCAAGGATCCACTAATTCCTCATTGTAAAGCTACAACATTAATAAAGGTTTAAAGCGGGACACATTCTCGCGATAACCAGCATATCGCCATAATTCCACAATATAGAAATCTCGATATTCCTTATCGACCTCTCTTGTGCATGTATCAATACATCGATAAAATTACATTTTATACTTCAGAAGCTCCTATTAGTCTGATGCGTTTCATGACGTCAACTGCCGTTAACAAATCTTGTATAAAAATAGACTGGAGCTGATAGGCTTTGGCTTTGTCTTTATCATTATCTATGGAAGAAACGCGCACCAACATACCGTCAGCCACCCGTCCAGTCAAACCATAACGCAATTGCTGCAATTTTTGATCGAGACCTGGCAGAACGGCTTTATTACCAACTGTGACCCAGTAAGTGATAGGTTCGTTACGATTACCTTTAACCGCTAACAAACGCTTTATCGGTAATTTTCCATAGTTTGTAAGCAATTCGTCAGCAAAAATATTCATTATTTCAAAACCCTGTGCGTAATAACACACCTCAGGTTTATGTACTGCCAGATTGTCACTCTGATCGCCACCATACGCCACAGAAAGCATAATACGCTCGCCCAGAGTATTAGTGTAAGTTCTTGATATAGTTTGGTTATATATCTTATCAAGCTGGGCCTGTGTTTCTGCATCAACTTGTAGTGGTATAATAGTCTTATCTATTTGCCAATCCCCAAAGTGAGCAGGAATCAAAACTTCTAGATCTACCATCTCCTGCTGATCCGCAATTTTAACGTTGGGGGTCAAAGCCATTGTTAAGGCACCTGATGACACCATCAATATACCTAGAATGATGCTGGTAATTAAAGACTTTTTCATTAACTCTCCTTAGTACAATAGAATTTATCCGATACATAAAAATCACATCAATAAAAAATAACTAAAATCCATATAAAAAACATAATATTATAAGAATTAAAAAACCTCTGCAGATCTAGATATTTTGTAATTTATTAACTATAAATTAAGCGGCATTTATAGGCTGTATTCTAACAAAATATTGCAGTATTGAATCTACTCCCAGAATAAGTATTAGTGCGCTAATGAACAAAACCATCCCAGCAAATCCATGTAAAAAACCCTGTCCAGCGGCATCGCCATAATGGAAAGTAATCAAGGTGAGAACCGTAACGCGAATAACATTAGCAGTAAAAGAAATCGGTATAATAAGAATAGCCAATGCCACATTCCGGAAGATTGAAGTATGGTGAACAAGATTCAGATAAAACAACCCCAATGCCTCCAAAGTCAGCAGTGTCTGGAGCCCAGCACAAGCATCGGCCACAAGAAGTTGATATTGCCCAATTTGCAAGATAACGCCATTGCGCGCTATCGGATAATTTGCCCAAAACAAAATATTCTCTGCAGTGTATGAAACCGCCATTTTCATGGGCATAGTAAGTAAACTAATCAATGTGCCGGGCAATGGAATCATAAATAACAAGAAAAAAATCGGGAACCACATAGATTTAAAAGCACTGCTTCCGCGTTTTATCAGCAGAATAGCAGCTAGAGCTGTAACAAAAGAACCTAATTCAAAAATTAATATCTGTTGAGAGCGACCAATAATATAAAGCAAAAGAGTCATAAAAAAAATTATCCATCCAAGAACTGAAGTTGATTTCCCTCCACTTCTTTTCATCATTTCTGGCCACTTGCGATAAATAAGCCAGAGCGAGAGAAACAAGATGATTGGGCCATGCGCTTGTTCTTCTTTAGTCCAAATTCCATTTGCAAGACCGTAGAAAGTAGGTACATATAAAACCAGCAATCCTAGAAGCACAGGCAACCAATCTGCTATAATTTTCTTATCGACATGAAGTTTGTACGGAATAGCAATCATTTATCTATTGATTATTATGGAATTTATTCTATCAAAATGGAACCAATTACCTCAGCACCACTGCCTCTAAGCTGCTCATTCATGACATTTATATCATTCAAGCGATTATGATTTCTTTGCGCAACTATCAATACACCATCTGTACGGGCGGCGATAGCAAGTGCATCTGCACCATTCGAGAAAGCTAAAGTATCGTAAAGGATAACATCGAACTGATTTACAAGTTGATCATTCAGTTTATCGAATGTAGAACGGTTAAGAATCTCCAAAGGATTAGGCGGAAGCGTTCCTGCTGGTATAACTGAAAGATCAATAAACGAATCAATTCTTGCAATTACTTCAGAAATATTAGCACGATCGGCGAGTACATCAGACAAACCTTGCTTATTCTTTAAATTGAAGATTTCATGCTGCTGCGGATAACGCAAATTAGCATCAATCAGCAACGTGCGCTCTCCAAGCTGAGAAAACACTACAGCCAGATTAGCCGTAAAAAGACTTACTCCATCATCGGGATTATAACTAACAATTGCCAATGCTTTATGTCCTGAGGTAAACCAGCGTAACATCAACTGACTACGTACCGCACGAAAAACTTCTACTTGCGCACCGAATGGTTGATAAGCAACTACTAGCCCTGGTGGATGATTTCCTTGCCCAGGTAATAGGTAAGGATAATCAAACTGCTGTGCCAATACTAATTGGATATCCGTCTCAGTTATTAGACCTAATTTTAGTGCAGCGTCACCAAAACGCATACCACTCTCTTTCTGCAACCGCAGTACACGCTCAGCTTCAACTGGCGTAATTTTCCCCATGTCCAGCAGCATGTGCCCAATACTGAATTTACGAAAGGAGGGTATATTTGTGCTGATAGCGCTAGAATCAGTATTTTTTCTTGTTTCTAAGGGGCCTGGAATACTCATTTTATTTTTCCTGTTCTAAACCTAGAGATTCATCGTATCAAACGTGGCCAGGCCAATTGCAACAAGCGCGTTCGTTTAGTTTCTCCCCGCTTCATAATGCCAAGTACCGGAACTTGAAGTATATCGACCAAATCTTCTGCAGAACGCACACGCCGGTCAAGCATCTCAGCTAGCAAACCAACCCCCAATCCTAGGGCACTACCCAGAAATGCTGACAGAATCATATTAAGCAATAGTTTTGGACTATCCGGCTTATCAGGAATTTTTGCTGTATCGAGTATAGAAACACTTGATAGATTAGATTGTCCTTCGAGATTAGTTTGATTTAAACGCTGCATAGCAGTGTCATATGCCTGCTGAGTACCCTCCACAGCTTTAACAAGAGGTAGGAGTTCATCCCTCGCTCGATTAAGAGTCAATACTTTAATTTTTTGCTCTTCAAGTGCCGCGCGTATTCCACTTTCCTGATTGATAGCAGTATTTGTGGCAACTCTTATATATTTATTAAGCTCTGCTCTCAGTTTTTCAACCTCCGCTTTTGCTCCTGCGTAACTGGGATGACTGCGCCCCAGTTTCTGCGAAATTTCAGAAAAATTAGACTCAGCCTGTGTCAGGCTTAACTTGAGGTTATTAATCATTGGATTCCTACCAATACTATTCTTCTCACCACCAGAGGAGTTATTATCACTTGCCCCAGATACTGCCCCCATTACTTCCGCTTGAGCAACTATCAATTGACTAGAGAGATCATTCAATCGTTTTGTTTCAACGTCAAGACGGTAATCCACATCAACGATCCCATGCTCATGCTGGTACTGAGATAGTTTCTTCTGTGCTATTTCCAGCCTGTCACGCAGCACGTTAAGCTGCTCAGTAAAGTAGGCCGCTGCCTTTTGTGAAGGCTCAACTGTGAGGCGAATACTCATTTCCTGATAAGCATTTGCAAACGCATTTGCAACCATTGAAGTAAATATAGGATCGGTACCCGTAAAGCCAATGCCAATTACATTGCTATCTCGCGAGGTGTCAATACTCACAGTATTAACTAACCAGGTAGCCACCCAATCACGCAACCCCTTATTGCTCTTGCTATTCTCATATTGCACTTGTACAGCCTCACCCTGATCAAGCCTAAGTTGATCTACCACCATCAATGCAATTCTGCTGCTCTTAATGATATCTAACTGAGTTGCCATGTAACTTGCATTTTGCTGTGCGGGCATTATCACGCCAGTAACAGGATCAGCTCCTTTATGAGTAAGCACCAATGTTGCTACCGACTTGTAATTCTTTGGCAACAACAGACTCACAACCATAGTAGTCGTTACAGTCACAATAAGTGTAAGCAAGATAAGTCTGTGACGTGCCAATATAATAAGAAAGAATCGAGAAAGATCCATGCGTTAAATCCCAGTTTAAATCTTATCTAGTTACAATAATTTCTTGATAATTAATGCCTAAGCAGTTCTTTAACGAACGAATATCAAAATAGACTCTCTTTGATATAAACTACATCGTCAGGCTCAACCAAATCGCTAGATTTGACAGTTATTATTTGTAAATTCCCCTCAGCATCACGACGCTGAATCCGCAAACCACGTTCAGTACCGCGCTGGGTCAACCCACCGCCTACTGACAGCGCTTGTATAACTGTCATATTACGCTCAAGTCTATAAGTTCCAGGGCGCTGAACTTCCCCGTAAATATAAAAACGAGGTGCACGCTCAACATAGATAAGATCATCACTACGTACATTCAAATTACGAGTTAAGTCACCGGAGCGAACCATCTCTAAAACATCAATCACTTCTTTAGCAAATTTATTCCCACCTGAACGAATCAGGGTAACTAGATCACCTCCTTCTGGCAATATCCCTCCTGCCATCGCAAGAATATCGGTCAGACTACGCTTACCTTCAATTGGATAACGCCCCTGGTTTCGAACTGAGCCAAGTACTGATACCATCTGACTCTGCAAAGAACTAGTTAAGATATTTACTTGTGGATTACGCAGAATATCACGACTTTTCAGTAGATTTACTATCTTGCGTTCTGCTGCTGAAGGAGTTAATCCATCTACTAATATCTCGCCCAATAGGGGAAAAGTTATAGCTCCCGATTCGCTCACTCTTGTTTCTGTAGTGAGGTCGGGCTGCCCATAGACAAATATTTTTAATGTATCTCCAGGACCCAATACACTTTCCCGAGTCTCACCGGCAATCACGCTACCAATACAAATCATCCAGAGTAATGTAAAGATCATCAGAATCTTCAGTTTATTCATAACATATATCATTTGCCTATAATCCTTAATTCATAACACAATATATTGATAACAAATAAATTTTCCTGGTACAAATTTATACTCACTTTATTCCCATCATACCACGCTCAATTGTCCCTTCCGAAACCGGCTCTGTTAAATTTAAATTATTAGTAACATCAGAGAGAGGAGTCACTGTTGATTGGGTAGCAGGCTTTTCCGCTTTGGATGTTGACACTCTAGCATTAAAATACTCTATTTTTGCTGCTGCGCGTAAGCGCGCAACTTCTGCATCGGCTACTTCCTTGTATTTTTGATTAATCAAGAATTTCTCAATCTGAGACGCCGCAGCTGAAGCTGTGATCGGACTACCCTTGATCGCATTAACGGAAATAAATAGACTATTCTCTTGCTCGTTGATGATAAAAATGGTGTCTTTATTTTTCTGCTGCATCATTGCCGCCATCTGAGATGGTAGATCAGTAGTACTACGCGATGCTAAGTTACGGAGATACTGTACTTTATTTTTATCAAGCCAAGCTACTACTTCGTCAAGTGATTTAGCTGTATCTACAATTTTTTTAAGTTCATCGCTAAGATCTTTAGTTGCAATGCGTACTATCGTTAAATCAAATTGCTTACGTTGTGCAAAATATTCGGGATGTTTTTGGTAATAATTATCAATCTCAACTTTGGATGGTTTAGCAACTTTACTTACAATATTTTGCATATATTCTTGTGAAATAATTTGAGCATTAGCTCGTTCACGCGCTTGCATAACATCGGGAGTCCGATCAAGTTTGTTATTTATAGCTTCGTCCATAATCAATTGACGAGCAATTAGTGATTCCAATAATTGTTTGCTAGCTGCTTCATATTGATCAGGACGAATATTGGCACGTTTTATTTCATCATTAAGTTGAAGCATGGTAACTTCCTTGCCATTAACACTAACTAAGGCTTGTCCAGTTTTTTTTTCTTTAGATTCACTGTCGCAAGCTGCGAGAACCAAAACTAAAATACTCACATACCCAATCAATATCATCCGTGCATATGTTAATACCATAGTACTTTTCCCTTTATAGTTACAAATATATACTGAAACAACTTTCAGCGTGTCTTACATATCACCGCATTAAACACAAGTAATAAGATCGAGTGATCATTCTTTATTAGCTACGACAATTAAATTAGAAACTTTAACACTTAAAGTCTCGTCTCACAAAATATACTAATATCTTTTAAAAAACAAACATATATTAAATAGAAAAACCAAATATTACAAAGCTAATTTATCCACATATAAAATCACTTAAGAAGAAAAAGAAGAATTTAAAACAGCTGATTATGTGCATATTATCCGACAATGAACTTGGCACTTTGTTTCAGCGCAATCACCTCTGCAGTAGGATAATGCTATTATTAGGCTATGTAGTAATTAACTGTTGAAATTGTCTTGTTTTTCCAAGTGACATTAGGAAACAAAGGGTTGGTGTAACATCCTGACCGAGACGGTCAATCATTCTATGCCACCCCAGATAATTCGCAAGATAGCGTATTGCTACACCATGGAACTTCGCCATCCATTGTCTGAGCCGGCT
>NZ_JAYUWI010000147.1:0-9122 GCF_043753625.1 Nitrosomonas sp. | reverse complement strand
GGCAGAATTTGAAAAGGCGTATTATCGCGAACAGGAAGAGTCAGCTGATGCAACTTGACTCAAGAAAACATGTCTCCGGAAAAACCGGGGCGATTCAGCACTCAACGTTAGGCTATAAATCGCCAATGCGGTTTCTAAATGACTAGCTAATCACTCAACAGAAGAAAAAGCTGATAGCATAAAACTGTTCGCCCATTGGAAGACGAAAAACAGAGGGAACCTCACATCTTGTCGTTGATGTTGCACTGCAACCATAGCTAGTAAAAGTAGTTAAGACATTATAATGCCCTAAATTCTGACTCCATGACTTAAATTCTTCAGGTGTCTGAAAAAGTTTTTGCGCAAGAGCAACCAATCATTTAAAAGTGAAACAATATGTTAAAAAACATCCAAGTCATTGAAAATTCATCTGGCCTTATAATTGCGGAATATCCCCTTGTTATGGAAATAATTGATGCTCCTGAAGATGAATTATTTAAAGATGCGTGGTAGGTTGTTGTGGGTGATGGTTTGGTTGAAACAGACCACAAATCACAATATCTGATAGAAATTGTTGAATATGATGAAGATGAAGATGAAGATGAAGAAGACCACGATGATGACGCACCAAGATAAAAATGGAAATTCAATAAAATATTACAAACATAAAATATGCTGCTTAAAACTATTTAATGACCGGGTTAATAATTGTGGGTGCAGCCAAAAATCATAAGTGGCGCGTAATATATCCGTTGGCGTCAAATCCTTAAAATGCTGCGTTCTCCGAGGTAGCTGGATAGGTAACGTGTTGCTACGCCATGAAAGCGATGCGGCCAGATTTAGAGGCGATGTGTATGCCAATTTTCCGCGCGGCAGCGTCCATGGCTTTAATGCAGAAGTGATGTATCTGGATCATATTTTTCAAGTACATAATCAGACATGCAGTCTGATCGGTCACGGCCGACAACAAATGGTGAACTGATGAAACATAATTCAAAAATGATGGAAATGCGTTGGTTGGTCTCGGCAGTGATGTTGACCCTGTATACCTCGTCGACTTGGGCCTTTACCATCGATGATGTCGCAAAAAAGGCTCAATCATTAGCCGGAAAAAGCTATGAAACGCCGGAAAGCAACTTGCCCTCCGTTTTCCGCGACATGAAATATGCGGATTATCAACAGATTCAGTTTAATCATGATAAAGCTTACTGGAGTAATCTGAAGACTCCATTCAAGCTTGAGTTTTACCACCAGGGCATGTACTTCGATACGCCCGTCGAAATTAATGAAGTAACCGCCACGTCGGTACATAAAATCAAATACAGTTCTGATTATTTCAATTTTGGCAATGTCCAGTATGACAAAGACATGGAGAAAGGTCTTGGCTTTGCCGGCTTCAGAGTGCTGTATCCGATCAATAGCAAAGATAAAAACGACGAAATTCTCAGTATGCTCGGCGCCAGCTATTTCCGCGTGGTTGGCCCAGGCCAGTATTATGGTCTTTCCGCACGAGGCCTAGCTATCGATACCGCTTTGCCCTCCGGCGAAGAGTTTCCCCGATTCCGAGAATTCTGGATCGAGCGGCCTAAACTGACTGACAAACACCTGACAATCTATGCGCTACTCGACTCTCCACGCGCGACGGGCGCTTACCGCTTTGTCATGATTCTGGGCAGCGATATCGTGATCGACGTCCAGTCTAAAGTCTATCTGCGCGACAAGGTCGGCAAGCTGGGCGTTGCGCCGCTAACGAGCATGTTCCTGTTTGGCTCTAACCAGCCTTCTCCGGCGATGAACTTCCGTCCTGAGTTACATGATTCTAACGGGCTCTCCATTCACGCCGGTAATGGAGAGTGGATCTGGCGTCCGCTGAACAACCCGAAACGTCTGGCCATCAGCAGTTTTTCCATGGAAAACCCGCAGGGCTTTGGTCTGCTGCAACGTGGCCGTCAGTTCTCGCGTTTTGAAGATCTGGATGATCGTTACGATCTGCGTCCGAGCGCGTGGGTAACGCCGAAAGGCGAATGGGGGAAAGGTAGAGTCGAGCTGGTGGAAATTCCCACCAACGACGAAACCAACGACAACATCGTCGCTTTCTGGACGCCGGATCAACTGACGGAGGCTGGTAAAGAGATTAACTTTAAGTACTCCATCACCTTCAGCCGCGACGAAGAAAAGCTGCATTCTCCAGATAACGCTTACGTCATACAGACTTCTCGCTCAACCGGTGATGTAAAACAGTCTAATCTTATTCGTCGACCTGACGGCACGATCGCCTTCGTCGTCGATTTCACTGGCACGGAGATGAAGAAGCTGCCGCAAGATACTCCTGTTGCAGCTCAGGCCAGTATTGACGACAACGGTCAGATCATCGAGAGCAGCGTGCGTTACAACCCGGTCATTAAAGGCTGGCGCCTGACGCTACGCGTAAAAGTGATAGATGTGAAAAAAATCACTGAGATGCGCGTTGCGCTGGTCAACGGTGACCAGACACTGAGTGAAACCTGGAGCTATCAGCTACCTGCCGATGAATAAGGTAACTGCGTATATTGACGCGCTGCCGCTGACTGACACTGAAAAAGCGGCGCTGCCGACAATGGATATCCGCGCACTTCATGAGACGCTGGATCCTGAGCATCATCACTATGCGCGTGAGGATGATTCGCCGCTGGGGTCTGTGAAAGCGCGACTTGAGCAGAGCTGGCCTGATTCTCTGGTTGACGGGCAACTGATTAAAGACGACGAAGAGCGTACGCAACTGGGGGCAATGCCCAAAGCGACGCGTTCATCGATGTCTCCGGATCCGTGGCGCACCAATCCGATTGGTCGATTCTGGGATCATCTGCGTGGGCGCGATGTCACGCCACGCTATGTATCGCGACTGACGAAGGAAGAGCAGGCTCACGAACAAAAATGGCGCACCGTCGGCACCATCCGCCGCTACATTTTGCTGCTGCTGACGTTGTCGCAAACCGTGGTTGCGACCTGGTATATGAAAATCATCCTTCCTTACCAGGGCTGGGCGCTGATCAATCCGGTCGAGATGATTGGCCAGGATGCGTGGGTATCATTTATGCAGTTGCTGCCTTATATACTGCAAAGCGGTATTTTGATCCTCTTCGCTATTCTCTTCTGCTGGGTATCCGCCGGTTTCTGGACGGCGCTGATGGGCTTTCTGCAACTACTGATCGGTAAAGACAAGTACAGTATTTCCGCATCGACGGCAGGGGATATGCCGCTCAATCCCGAGCACCATACGGCGTTGATTATGACTATCTGTAACGAAGACGTGGATCGCGTATTTGCCGGATTGCGTGCAACTTGGGAATCAGTTAAGGCGACGGGTCAACAACAACACTTCGATGTCTATATTCTGAGCGACAGCTACAACCCTGATATTTGCGTTGCGGAACAGAAAGCGTGGATAGAACTGATTGCAGAGGTTCAGGGTGAAGGCCAGATCTTCTATCGTCGTCGCCGCCGCCGCGTGAAGCGTAAGAGCGGCAACATTGACGATTTCTGCCGCCGCTGGAGCAACCAGTACAGCTACATGGTGGTGCTGGATGCGGATTCGGTGATGTCAGGAGAGTGCCTGACCAATCTGGTGGGCCTGATGGAGGCTAACCCGAATGCCGGCATCATTCAGACGTCGCCGAAGGCCTCAGGCATGGATACCCTTTACGCACGTTGCCAGCAGTTTGCGACACGCGTTTACGGGCCGCTGTTTACTGCCGGCATGCACTTCTGGCAATTAGGGGAGTCACACTACTGGGGCCACAACGCTATCATCCGTGTGAAACCGTTTATTGAACACTGTGCGCTGGCGCCTCTGCCGGGTGAAGGCTCTTTTGCGGGCTCCATTCTCTCTCACGACTTCGTGGAAGCGGCATTAATGCGCCGTGCGGGATGGGGAGTGTGGATCGCTTACGATCTGCCGGGTTCTTATGAAGAACTGCCGCCGAACCTGCTGGATGAGCTTAAGCGCGACCGCCGCTGGTGTCACGGTAACCTGATGAACTTTCGCCTGTTCCTGGTGAAAGGCATGCATCCGGTACACCGCGCGGTGTTCCTGACCGGCGTCATGTCTTATCTTTCCGCGCCGCTGTGGTTTATGTTCCTTGCGCTTTCCACTATGCTGCAGGTGATGCATGAGCTTACGGAACCGCAATACTTCCTGCAACCGCACCAGCTGTTTCCGGTGTGGCCGCAGTGGCGACCGGAACTGGCGATCGCGCTGTTAGCCTCGACCATGGTGCTACTGTTCCTGCCCAAGCTGCTGAGTATTCTGCTTATCTGGTGCAAGGGGACGAAAGAATACGGTGGATTCATTCGCGTCACGATCTCCCTGCTGCTGGAGGTGCTTTTCTCGGTGCTGCTGGCGCCGGTGCGTATGCTATTTCACACCGTATTCGTGGTCAGCGCGTTTCTTGGCTGGGAGGTGGGGTGGAACTCGCCACAACGTGACGATGATTCCACCCCGTGGAGTGAAGCCTTTATGCGCCATGGTTCTCAGCTCCTGCTGGGGCTGGTATGGGCCGTAGGGATGGCGTGGCTTGATCTGCGCTTCTTGTTCTGGCTGGCGCCTATTGTCTTCTCGCTAATTCTATCGCCGTTCGTGTCGGTCATTTCCAGCCGCGCGACTGTTGGCCTGCGCGCCAAACGTTGGAAGCTGCTCCTGATTCCAGAAGAGTATTCGCCGCCTCAGGTACTGGTGGATACAGACAACTATCTGCTGATGAATCGCAACCGCACATTGAGCGATGGCTTTATGCACGCTGTGTTTCATCCATCGTTCAACGCGCTGGCGACGGCGATGGCCACCGCGCGCCACCGCGAGAGCAAAGTGCTTGAGATTGCTCGCGATCGTCACGTTGAGCAGGCGCTGAATGAAACCCCTGATAACCTCAACCGCGATCATCTTCTGGTACTGTTGAGCGATCCGGTCATCATCTCACGTCTGCATTACCACGTATGGGCAACACCGGAGAAATACTTTTCGTGGGTGAATTACTATCAGCAACTGACGCTAAATCCATTGGCGCTGAAAGCGAAATAAAACGAGCATTTTCACAAATTGAATTGGGGAAGGTTTGCATCCAAATATCCTCTATAAATTGATGAATAAATGTCTAGTAAGATGTTAAGAAACAGAAAATTAAGTGATTAATGCATTTAAAAAGTAATTCAATGCTTTAGCATTGATATACCAGCCAGAAAAACAGCGCTGCTATTGGGTAAAAATCGTAACACGATTAATCGCTGGTATGGCATTTTAAGACGAGCAGAGACCTTTGCAAAATTCAACGAATTATCAAATTCGTTACAATTTCTGATTTTTTTGTGAGTATCGCGATATTTTTTAGTCATTTCCTTGCTGAAATCACGCGAACAATCACTTTCATTGATCATTATCACTACGTCAAAACCGCTGAACAATCCAGTTTCGAGCAAGCAAACCATGCATTCATCGATATTCATAATCAGCTACGCATTGAAGACCTCAATCTATGCGCTGACCATGAACATGAAGAACTGCTCAACGCCGTCAAGTACTTCGCTGAAAAATGTTATCTGACACAGAGTCGAACAAAAAAACCACTGGAAGCTTATCAAGCCTGTCTACGGATCGTCGATCACTACCAAGTCAAACTGACCACATCAAACTGACTGCCAGCATGATCAGAGAATGGCAAAATAACCTACCCTGCTCCAGCAAGCGCAAAAGTAATATTTCTACGCCGCTACGTAGATTGTTCGATTAAATGTTTCTGGATGGAGTCATTGATAAGAATCCTCTGAATTTATCGCCTTACGTTTGCAAGATGTTGATCTTGAGCAAAACCGGATATTTGTCAAAACCGCTTGTGTTCTCGGTCAATTGAAAGACACCAAAACAAAATCAGGAAAACGGGAAGTCACGCTTCAACCTCAAGCCAGAGAAGCCTTACTCAATCAGCAAACCTATACCGGAAGGCTTGATGAAACCGTTTTCCATGATCCCCGCACTAATAAACCCTGGAAAGACAATCAGCCCATACGTAAAAATGTTTGGATTCCGGCACTGAAAAGAGCGAGCATTGAATACCGCAATCCTTACCAGACCCGCCATACTTTCGCATCGACACTACTTTCAAGAGGTGAAAACCCACTTTGGGTTGCCCAGCAAATGGGACATAAGGATTGGGGGCAGATCATAAAGATTTATGGACAGTGGATTCCACCATCAAAATAGTTGTCAAAGTCCCATAATGGGACTAATATTTCACCCATGAGAATCATTGCTCTGTCGACCTTGAAAGCATTCTGGGAGGATAACCCGTCTTATACCGATGCAATTCAACCGATGCTTGCTTGGTACCGGCATGCATTAAAAGCAAACTGGGCAACACCGGCAGAGGTAAAAGCGGATTTTAAAAGTGCCAGTATCCTCACAGACGACAGAGTCGTATTCAATATTGCCGGTAATAAATACCGGTTGGTGGTCTGGATTAACTATGCTTATAACGTAGTGTATATCCGTTTCATAGGCACCCATGCCCAATATGATCAAATTGATGCACAAACTATTTAATTCTGGAAACAACTGATTATGGACATCAAACCAATCAAAACTGACACCGATTACCGCGCGGCATTAAAGGAAGTTGAAACACTAATGATGGCTGAACCCAACACGCCAGAAGGAGAAAAACTGGATGTTCTGGTGACACTGATCGAGGCTTACGAGCGCAAACACTTCCCGCTTGACCTACCCGATCCTGTTGAAGCCATTAAATTTGAAATGGAGCAGAAGGGTCTATCGGTCAAAGACTTGGAACCAATGATTGGAAAAAGTAACCGCGTGTACGAAGTATTAAACCGCAAACGTTCTCTGACACTCAAAATGATCTGGAAACTACATCAAGAACTGGGTATTCCTGCTGAATCTCTGATAAAACAATCCACTCAGACAAATAATGTTTAAGAAACGTTTAATAATATCAATCGAGTCTGTTCTCTACGATTACTCCTTTCCACATGATAAAAAATGATAATTCTTCATTCTGGACCTGAAACCGATTTGCGCGCGTTGCTGATCTGCAGCATTAGCCCACAAATGGAAATTCTATGAAACAGGAAATGGTTCATCACTATACAAGCATTAATACTCTTGCTCTTATCCTTCAAAACAAGAAGATCCGTTTCAATCGTCTTGATCGCGTCGATGATGTAAGTGAAGCACAAGCCTATGGGAAATATGATCTTTCAAAATATCTATTTGTAAGTTGTTGGACAGACAACTTAGAGGAAAACATTCCTCAATGGCATATGTACACAGAAAATATGACTGGGGTACGAATCTCTTTACCTAGATATTTTTTGGTTTATAAGCACTTAGATATCCCGAAAGAGGCAGGAATCACATACACAGAAAATATTTTTTCCCCGATTTCATGGACTCAAATATTTGCAGACAATTATTTTATATTCCCTTTTTTCGCCAACAAAAAAATGATCGAAAGAAAGGTCATCTATGTGGATGACATACAAGGAATTTATAGCAATGCAGTTAATATTGATGTCGACTTAAATGGGAAGGCAAAGATGGAATTTAAAGGGATTGGTGATTTGGCTTGTCACAAGCATAAGTCATGGGCATTTCAAGATGAATTTCGTTTCGTATTTTTTGCAGTTCCATCTTTAAAAATACCTCCCGGCGGCTTTGCGAATGGAAGCTTTATTTCTAGTTTTTCTAACCACATAATTCAATGCGTCAATGATCACGTTGCTCCACCTATTAATTATTTGGACATTGATATCGGCGAAGCCCTAAATAAAATCCAAATCACCCTTGGCCCAAAGTGCAATCAGGGCCATAAGGTGATAGTGGAGGCTTTGGTAAAACAATACACAACTAATGGCATAGTAACCGATAGCGTTCTAACAAGATCAATTCGCCATCCTATTAGAACGTGAAAGAATTAAAAGTAACAAAGTGCTGCAGTCGGACAAAATCAAGGTGGGATGCCATTTGTGACAATATGCAAACTTGCGTGAACGTCGCTCAAGTTGCACTCTGTTGTCCGATTAGGGTATTGGACGCCCGCTCATTATGGGATACCACCAATATATAAATTTGCAAACTTACAGAAAATTAATGCCGTAATAACATATGATTATAGGTGGCATTATTCTTGATAACATTAGCAAACGAGTTTAAACTTCGACTCATACAATATTTGTCTTTCTTAATCCCGTGAAAATGCCTTTAAATGACACAAAAACAGCAAATGAAAACACCAAGTGATTGATATACAATAGATAACACAAGGTTCGATTCCAGCCGCCATTTGAAATCCCAACCCTGATCGGTTGGGTTTTTTTTGCCCGGAGCGCCTATGTGCTCTACCGTACTGATTCAACATGGATATATATTGCATTATGAAAGCTCATCAACTCATAAAAGAGGGCTTGCTATGACTTTCCATGAAGATAACAATAGCGTGACCGAATCAAGTAATCAGAACTTCTATTACCCAAAAATTGCATACCCGGAAGATATTCCACTACTTGAAGCTTATGATGAGCAAAGCTTCACGTTGTCGGACGGCATGTTTCATATCGAAGAACTATAGCGTTCTTATCTCTCTATATGTGGGGAAACGAACCGACCTAAAAAACGCCGTCAGACATAATACAAATTCATTCATAGCGCATAAAGGATTAATATCATGATTCCATTTAATAAAATATCACTACCACTTATTGTCAGTGCTGTTTTCGTGTTGAGCACATCTGCAGTTTCACAGACCTCGTTGCCATCGAATAGTACTGAAAATACGGATTCAGCACAAAAGTCACAATCTAGCTCAAAACAGAACACCCCTGCTGCACCCAATCTAAATAACCCTGCTATGGTTAACCCAAACGATCCTACTGGAGTGAACTCAAACATTCCTAGCTCTCCTGGAATTCCCCCCAGTAGCGCACCGGGAATGAATTCAGGAAATCCTTCTAGTCCAAGCCCAACTAGCGGTCAATAATGTTTCTTATCTTAACCGGCCGTTGAAAAACGTTTTCGAGGTAGCCGATGCAAGGCAAAAACAGGCGAAAAAGCGCAGTTTATGCTTAATAAATGAGCATTTTGAGTCTGTTTTTAACAC
>NZ_JAYUWI010000146.1:0-9127 GCF_043753625.1 Nitrosomonas sp. | reverse complement strand
ATGGCTGCTGCCGCCTGGAATATAAAACAATGGCTATTGACCATTGTTTGGCTCTTTCTTCCATGGCGGGAAATGCGGATTTCTTAAATTCTTCGATGGGAAAAGATCGAATCGCTTGATTTTGTCTTTATTAACACGCCGCCTTTTGATACGGCTGATCCAAAAGAGCGATTGATGCAGTTTTTTAGGGTCGACTAATTATGATTTTTGTTTTGTGGCCTTGTGGTGTGTGTTGCCGGTATGGGATTCGTGATTCGGTATCTGATCCAAGTGGTGTGTCAACAGCCTGTCAGTACCAGAGAGGGGGCATTATATCCGCGCTATGCTGTACCACGCCATCATCATGAATCTGTTCACTATAAGTAATTAACACTCAACCATTCTGCTTTAGGCTAATTCCAATAACTTCTGTACGCCGACCGGTTCTTCTTTAAGCAAAGGCACGACGGCATAGCGTTGTGCGTGAATAGACGAAACTGTTTCGATTTGTGCTAGCTCGTTACTAGCGCGCTGGCACAATAAGGGTGAATGGACAGTTGTTGCAGCAACGCTGTTATTAATGATCCACGCCCACGGCTCAATACCGGCACGGCGCAAATCGGCTTGCAGGTTGGCAGCTTCGAGTACTGGCGTTGTTTCCGCCAGTGTTACCAGCAGTATTTTGGTTTGCTTGGGGTTTTGCAGTTGCATCATCGGCGTTGCGTAGTGCACGATAGAGCTGTCCATTTTTTTGATGACCTCGCGGTGATAAGCACCGGTAGCATCCAATAATAATAAGGTGTGCCCGGTCGGTGCGGTGTCCATCACGACAAATTTCTTACCCGCTTCGCGGATTATTCGTGAGAATGCCTGAAATACCGCAATTTCTTCGGTGCAAGGCGAGCGTAAATCTTCTTCCAGTAAGGCTTGGCCTTTGGCATCCAGATGTGCGCCCTTGGATTTCAGGACATGCTGACGGTAACGCTCGGTTTCCACATGCGGATCAATCCGGTCTACCGCTAGATTAGCCATCGCTCCATTTAGCGTTTCACTCAAATGCGCTGCCGGGTCAGAGGTGGTCAGATGCACTGGCAAGCCACGATGCGCCAGGTTCAAGGCTATAGCCGCAGCAAGTGTGGTTTTGCCAACACCGCCTTTGCCCATGAGCATGATTAAACCGCATCCATCCTTGGCAATTTCATCAGTCAAGCTGGATAAACTGGGGAATGGGATTGCAGTATGCGTAAATTCATTGCCGCTTTCGTCAGGCGAAGCATCAACCAGTAATTTCCGTAACGCGGTCAATCCGACCAGATTAAATGGTTTAAGTACAATGCGGTCGCAAGGCAATTGGTTGAGAACTTTCGGCATGGCCGCCAGAGCATCTTGTTCGCGCTGGAAGATTGCAGCAGCTAAAGGATCTCGTGACGTTTCAGCTTGCGGTAACACGCCATTGATGACCAGAAATTGTTTCGTCAAGCCGATAACCGTTAATTCTTCATGCGTCCGCGCCACCTCGCGTAACGTGGCTTGTTGCGCACGAGCCACCAATATTAATCGGCTACGCTCCGAGTCAGCGAGAGCATCTACTGCTGCTTTGTACTGAGCACGCTGTTTTTCCAGACCAGCCAATGGGCCAAGACAAGAGGCATCGCCTTTGCCTGCCGCAAGAAAATCACTCCACGCGCCGGGTAATTGCAGCAGCCGAATGGTGTGGCCGGTTGGTGCGGTGTCGAAGATAATATGATCGTAGTTCGCAGTCAGCACCGAATCGGTCAAAAGCGCGGTAAATTCATCGAAAGCGGCTATCTCGGTCGTGCACGCACCGGATAATTGCTCTTCGATACCTTTGACTACCGCATCCGGCAGCACACCGCGAACCGGACCGACAATGCGGTCGCGGTAAGCTTGGGCTGCCGCTTGCGGGTCGATTTCCAAAGCGGCCAAACGGGGGACTGCGGTAATCGCCGTAACCTGATTTCCAATCGTGATACCGAATACCTGGCCAACGTTAGAAGCCGGATCGGTGCTGACCAATAACACCCGCCGACCGGCATCAGCCAGTGTTATCGCCGTGGCGCAAGCCAATGACGTTTTGCCGACCCCGCCTTTGCCGGTAAAAAACAGGAAACGCGGTGGTTGATTGAGAAATTTGAGTTTGGTCATGAGGCGGGATTGTGTTAGCAACAGCCGCCGCAACAACTCGATTCTTCGACTTCCTCCTCCAGGGGGATCCCCGCCCAACGCGCCAGTTCGCTACGTTGCGGGTAGCGGCCTGCCAATGCGACCTCTCCGTCTACCAGTATTAATGGCAGCGCCTCGGCACCGGAGCGTTCCAGGAATCCTTTCACCGTAGAATTGTCTGCAAAAGCCATGGGTTGCTGTGCCAGATTAAAACGCTCAATTGCAACATCGTGCTGTTTGACCCAATCGACATCAGCGGAAAAACCGACCAGTTCCTGGTCTACGTCGGAACCGCAAACGCCTGAGCTACAGCATGAAGCAGGGTCAAATACATGAATAGTTGTCATTTTTATTCTTCAATGGTTGAGGTAATAAAGTTTCCATATGATCCACTTCACACAGAATAGAAATGGATGTTCGCCTGCAGATTATCGACTGCGATAGGAGCATGAAAGCTTTTCATCCTGCTATTTTTGGTCAAATATTCAGCTGATCTTTTCATCACAGCAAACCTCGGCGGAACTGCACGAAATCTCGATGCAGCAATTCTCGGTGAGATAGCCCAATAACGCATTCATGGTTACAAAATTCGCCGAGTAATAAATAAAGCGGCTTTCCTGCCGAGCAATGACCAGCTCTGCATGCGTCAATTCTTTCAGATGAAAAGATAGCGTTGCATTAGGAATGTTTAATTCTTTGGCAAGCTGCCCGGCCGGAAGTCCTGATTGCCCAGCCTGGACCAGCGTCCGGAATATCGTGAGGCGGGTTTCTTGTGCTAGGGCGGCCAGCGCTTTAATTGCAATATCCATTTCCATATTTCCATAATATTGGAAATATATAGTGATGTCAATTTTTCTTTAACACGCTTTCGGTCATTGCAGAACGATTTCGAATGAAAGTTTTTTGTGTAAATTACTCATGGCTCATGGTACAAATACGCAAATGGATAAAATACAGTTACAGTCGACGATTACCTGCCCGAATTGCGGGTTCCAAAAATTGGAAACGATGCCTACAGATGCTTGCCAGTTCTTTTACGAGTGTGAATCTTGTCGGCAGTTGCTTCGCCCCAGGGCAGGGGATTGCTGTGTTTACTGCTCTTATGGTGATGTGCCGTGCCCGCCAATTCAGCAGTCTGGTAGAAATCTATCCTGTTGTTCGGACTAACGCAGCACAATCAAGGAATAATCGAGTTATGCCTCATTGAAACCTGTTGCGCGTCTCTCCGGGGCAGGGAATTAGAACGGGAAGCAGCTTATTGGTTTTGCCGTCCGGGGGTAAAGGCGCGGGATGAATGTGGCCCTGCAAGCGCAGCTTGCAGGTAGTCCGGCTGACAGAGAGGTTAGGTGTCGCGACCGATAATGTCACGTAGTTCCTCAATGGTGTATGCCGGGTTATGCTGGTGGAGCATCGCGTGGCCATTTGGGCATACTGGGCGCAGGTCTGTGGTGGGATTCACCTTGTACTCTTGCCAATCGAAGACAACTCGAGCAAGTGGTGAACGTGTATGAATACTTCGCCTATCTGGCCATAGCGTTGCGCGAAATCGAAGCCACAGACCGAACATTGTGTGCCAAAGTGTTTTATGCAGAGAGTTCTCGCCACGCTATTTCGCTCGAGAGCGTTGACATATCCTCTTCTCATTCAGCTTCTGAATGAGAAATACCGATCAATCAAAGCTCAATCCGGTTTCTTCCATAAATACGGCCAATCCGTTAAGCACCTTTTGGATATCGGTTATATCGAGTCCGATGGATTTGGCTGTACTTTCCATTAGCGGATCGTCCCGTTTCTCGTTATAAATGCCGTATCCGGCGCATTTTGCCAGCAGATTCCCTAACGATACGGCAAGCAATTCTCGTGTAACGGATGTTGCCTGGTCGAGGGCGTCGTGAAATTGTGCGACTATCGTGATTTCAGGCGGTAACTTCCAGACTTCCAGGAGCTTGTGGCCAAATTGACCGTGGTGCTTATCCAGAAAGTCATCCAGAGCATCCTTAGGAATAGCCGGATCAATGACTTCCTGGGCTTGCAGCTCCGAGATGATCTGTAGCAGAAAGAGCTTGCCGATATCGTGCATCAGACCCATGAAGAACACTTCGCTGGGTTTTGAGAGCTTTGCAAGTTGTGCGATCAGGTAAGAAGCGTGTGCGCACGCTACGCCATGTTTCCACAGGTCTTTCAAGACGTCCTGGTAATTCGGGTTGCGAGCCATATATAAAGCGCGATTCGCGATGATATCGACGTATTCCTTGGTGGTATTCAGACCCAGAACATTAATCGCTTGGTCGACCGTGGTGCTTTGCCGCAGTCCGCCGTAGTGTGGAGAATTGGCTACGCTGATCAGCTTGGCGCTGATCACCATGTCTTTTCTGAGTAATACTGTGATTTCTTCCATCCCGGCATCTCTCTGCATCAATCGATCCATCTCAAGACTGATACTGGGAAAACTCGGCAGATTGATTTCCCCGCTATTTAAACGTTTGGCAATTTCCTGCAACATGGGGGCACGTTTTTGTTGATTGGTTGACAGTGCCTTATCAATTGAACGCACTTCAGCTTCATCACCAGATTTTGCTTTGAGTTGTGCTTCTAACTCCGCAATACGCGCCTTTTGAGTCATGATAGTGCGCTTCAATTCTCGCTGATTACTAAAAGAAAAGAGCATTTCTCGCACGGCCATTTCTAACACAGAATTTAGCTTGTCGGTTTTGACGCAATAGTTGAACGCGCCGATTCGACGTGCCTCAATGGCGCATTGTGGGTCATCAGGAGGAGTAATAAGCAGGACGGGGATATAGGCTTTACTGCAAACCTCCATCAGAAAATCTAGGCCTTGCGCCTGCGTAAAATTTACATCCAGGATGATGGCATCAATCCCGTCGAGATTAACTGGCTTGTTATCCCAAGAGACCATTAAATGCAAAGTATATTTGCTGAGTACTGCCTGGATGGAATCCAGCTCATTCCGTTGATTGTTACAAATTAATATCTTATTCATCATAACCCTTAAAATTACAAATTCATAATACCGAATACTTTGAAATGCTTACTTCAAAGTTATAGTACAAACGTCATTATATTGTCGGATAGATTACCTAAAACTTTACAATAATTCCTACAGATAATTTTATGTTTTGAGATCTAAAGTGGCTTGCGCAATTTGATTGCAGTCATGCTTTTCTCATGGATTGTATTGTGGCGTGTACGATGATTGGAATTTAAAAATGTAGATGTAGCTCATTTCTGACTTAAGAATGAATGCGAATAATCTACTGCGTCATTTTCAGTGACCCAAATAGCCGATACCTGATTGCGTGGATTACTTCATGACGCAATAGTCTCTTAATGGGTACAATACCGGCAATTCGCGAAAACTCTCGCTTTATGGTTACGAACCCAAACATGTCGACTCAATCTTTAGATTCTTCCCAATTACGCATCACCATCGACCCGGCCTCGCTGGGGTTTTCAGATACTTCGGAATTACTGCAACGGCCGTTATCCTGGATCGGACAGGAACGGGCGGAAGTGGCTGCGCGTTTTGGTCTTGGCATGATGCAACCGGATTATCATTTGTTTGTGCTGGGGGAAGCGGGATCGGGACGCACTTCCTTGCTGCATCAAGCGATGATTGACGCAGCGGCTGTCCAGCCAGCGCCAGCGGATTTGTGCTACTTGTATAATTTTATCGCGCCTGAGAAGCCGTTGGCTTTGTACTTGCCTGCCGGGCAGGGGCGAGTGCTGCGCCAATCGCTATTGCAAGTGGCAAAATCGCTACCGGCGGAAATTGCGCAATGCTTGGGCGGGCAAGACTTCAAGCTCAAAAGTGATCGTGCTGAGAAGAAATTCAAAGCGGAAGCAGCCCAAGCTTACGCCAAGCTGGACAAGATTGCGGAATCACTGCATTTCACCATTCACCGCGAAGACGAACAAATTGTTTTTACTTTGCTGGATGAAAAGGGCGAGATTCTCACCGCGGAAAATTTATTAAAGCTGCCCAAGGCACGCCGGACTGAAATCGAGCAGGCCGAACAAGCGTTACATGAGGCGATTGTGCTGTATTTTAAAGAATTCCAGCGCGTTGAGAAAGACAAGAGTGTAACGCTGGCTGCACTCCAGCGTCACAGCGTGCAACCTTTGTTGAATCTTGCGTTGCAGAAAATTCAAGATGGATTGCAGAAACAGGCGCGGCTGAAGACTTATTTTGAACAGATGGAGTCGGATATTCTCGATAATCTGGCGCTGTTTGAAACGAACAGTGCCGATGAAGCGAAGCGGGAAACGGCATTGCATCAGATTTTCTCGCGCTATCAGATCAATCTCGTCGTGGATAATGCGGACTTGCACGGAGCGCCGGTTATTATTGAAGATAACCCCTCCGCGTATGCATTGTTTGGCAGTATTGATTATCAGTTTGAGGAAGGCAAACTAAAAACCAATTTCATGCGTATTCGCGCCGGCAGTTTATTAAAGGCGGATGGCGGTTTTCTCATGTTACACCTGGATGATTTGCTGACGGATGGCCAGTTATGGGTAAAGCTGCGGCGATTCTTGCGCAGTAAGCGACTACAAATCGAAGAGCCCGGCTCGGCATTAACCGCCAATACGCCCGTATCCCTGGAACCGGAGGCGGTGGATGTGAATGTCAAGGTCGTCTTGATCGGGTCACGGGATGAATATTATGAATTGGAGGAAATTGACCCTGAGTTCATGCGGCGCTTCCGTGTGAAAGTGGATTTTGCCGGAAGCTTCATCGCCAGCGCGGAGACATACCAGGCATCGTCTGTTTTTGTCGCGCACGCCTGTGATGATGCAAAATTGCCGCATTTTTCTGCGGCTGCCGTCGCGCGGTTACTGGAGGAATCGCACCGGGAAGTGGAGGATCAAAAACGCCAAAGCGCAATTTTTGCGCGTACCGAAATGCTGGTGCTGGAGAGTGCTGCCTTATGCAGTGCCCGTCACGGGCATATCGTGGAAGTTGCGGATATTTCCGCAGCGCTTCAGGCGCGCACACTCCGCCATAATTATCCGGATTTGCGTTTGCAGGAATCCATTATGGAAGGCGAAATCGCCATTGCATTACACGGCGCAGAAGTAGGGCAACTCAACGCATTGACGCAGATCGATTTGGGCGATCATCGCTTTGGCGCGCCGGTGCGACTTACTGCACGCACTTTTGCCGGGGAAGACGGGATACTGAATATCGCCCGTGAAGTTGATATGTCTGGACCGATTCACGATAAGGGCATGCTGATATTACAAAATTACCTGACCGGACTCTTTACGCATATTGCACCGATTGCACTCAGTGCGTCGATTGTTTTTGAGCAGGAATATTCCAGCATCGAAGGGGACTCCGCTTCCTGCGCCGAGCTTTTTGTCTTGCTGTCATCGCTGGCGGAAGCGCCGCTGAAACAGAGTATTGCGGTGACCGGTGCGCTGAATCAATACGGTGAGGTGCTACCGGTTGGCGGGATTAACGACAAGATTGAAGGTTATTTCAAACTGTGTGAAAAAATGGGTTTGAATGGTGAGCAAGGTGTGCTGATTCCGCATCATAACCGGCAGCACCTGGTACTGGATCACAAAATTATTGAAGCCGTTGAAAACGGCTTGTTTGCGATTTATACGATGGAGCATGTCACCCAAGGACTGGAATTGCTAACCGGCTGCCCAGCGGGACTCACCGAACAAAGCCGGACAATGGGTTACTCACCGGATACGGTTCTGGGGTATGCGCAGCGAGCATTGCTGGTTTTCCGCCGTGCTTGTCAGTTGACCCAACACCCTAAAACCGAGCATCGACGGCTGCCGTCGCGTGCAGAGAAATAAACGTTACAAAGTGGTTTCATCACTTTCGTATATCAGGGATGTGCAGGTGAGGTTTGATTTAGAAATGTGCGTTTACCGGGTAATCGACCCTAAGCAGTAGGTTTCTCAGGGTCGATCGCTTGCCGTTATTGCATAATATTTTAAATCACGACGAAATCTGCATTCGTCATGGCTAAACCAACCCCAACAGTAGCGATTTGTGTCGCCACACCAGCGCTGTTGGCATCGGCGTCATAAAGCAACGCCCCCGTAATGTTGTTGTAGATGATGAAATCATTAGCATCCGAAGCCAAAGTGCCGATTTTAAACTGACCAGCCGCCAATGGACCCGTAGTTATCAAAGCAGTGAAGACCGCATTTTCCAGTTGAATCGTGTCATCCACCACAACAAAATCGGTGATCGCGTCGATGTGGCCTGCGTTAGTGAATTTGAATGTGTCTTGACCGCCGCCGCCGGTGAGCGTGTTATTGCCTGTGCCCCCATCGAGTGTATCGTTACCTGCGCCACCGCTCAGTTGATTCGCTGCTGAATTTCCAATCAAAATGTTGGCCAACCCATTGCCGTTACCATTGACTGCCGAAGCCCCTGTCAGCGTTAGGTTTTCTACATTGGCAGGCAAGGTGCGAGTGATGCTGCTACTGATTTTGTCTGTGCCTTCATTGAGATTTTCAGTAACGATATCACCGGCGTTATCAACAATATAATTATCATTACCAAGGCCACCAATCATGTTGTCAGCACCTGCTTTGCCATCCAGCGTGTCGTTACCTAAACCCCCATTCAATTGATTGGCTGCTGAATTGCCAGTCAATTTGTTGTTAAGATCATTGCCAGCTCCATTGATAGCCAACGTGCCTGTCAATGTGAGATTTTCTACATTGAGGGGTAAGGTGTAGCTGATACCGCTTTTGACGGTGTCTGTTCCTTCATTCAGGTTTTCAGTAATGACGACGCCTACATTATCGATAATATAAGTGTCGTTACCTAAACCACCTCTTAATGAGTCACTGCCACCCTTGCCGTTGATGATGTCGTTAAATTGAGTTCCTTTGATAGCCTCACTAGATGCGCTGCCAGTCATGGGTAATCCGCCAGTGAGAGAAATCGGGTCATTGTCACCAATTTTTA
>NZ_JAYUWI010000145.1:0-9198 GCF_043753625.1 Nitrosomonas sp. | reverse complement strand
GATGCGGGTTATCAAGGTATTGAAAAACGAGAAGAGAATCTTGAACAGTAGGCGAACTGATGGAGAAGCTTGAACATGCGAAAGCCAGCATTCGCGCCAAGGTCGAGCATCCCTTTCATGTCGTGAAGAATCTGTTCATGCACCGCAAGACCCGCTACAAGGGGTTAGTCAAAAATACCGCTCAGATGTTCTCGCTGCTCGGGCTTGCCAATTTGCTGCTGGCTCGCCGATGGATAGATGACACTGACAGCCAGGTTGCGTCCTGAAAACGAAAAATGAGAGGAATAATGCAAAAAATGATGCGATTCAGGTCAAAATTGGGCAAATTATCGCAATATTACATAATCACTCGGCTTGATCTCTACTGCGCGATGAATTATTCAGCGTTTCCTTAGAAGTTTCCTGAATGAGAAAAACTTACTTGCTCCCAGAAATGGCTTGCCAATGAAGGCGCCGCAACAGCGATATCTTCTTATTCTGATGCGATTGCATACGATGCAGGATGTCATCCAATGACTGGATTGCTTCGATAATATGTGATCCTTTGTTCAGCATAACGCATTCGGCACGAACACCCATCGCCGCATCGGTAATTTCAGCACGGCTGGGTTTGCCGCTCTTGGATAATCCCTCCAATACCTGCGTAGCCCATATCACCGGTAAACGCGCCGCCTCAGCCAACCAAAGAATTTCTTCCTGCAATTCCGCCAATCTTTCATAGCCGCATTCCACCGCCAGATCACCACGCGCAATCATTACACCGACATTTGATGATCGCAGCAAAGTCAACAACAGTTCCGGTAGATTCTCAAATGCGGCACGCGTTTCGATTTTCAGCACGATACCCAATTTTTCAGCTTTCAGTCGTTTCAAATGCTTTTGCAATAACAGAATGTCAGTGGGTTTTCTGACAAATGAAAATCCGACCATATCTGCATGCTTCACGACAAATTCCAGATGCTCGATGTCCTGCGCCGTCAGGCCATCCAACTCAAGCCGGCTATCCGGTAAGTTGATGCCTTTATTCGCGAGCAGTTTCTCTCCACCTTCGCGGGCTTGCGTGATTTCAACGACTAATTTATTTTTACAGACACTGCGAATTACGCCACCGATTCTGCCATCATCAATCAGGATACGTTCACCTGGCTGGACGTTTAGAAATACTTCCGGCAAGGAACAGGCAATACTGGCCGCATGCAGCAATCGTCCTCCCGCATCGAACTGAGCTGGCGTACCCGGCAAAGGTTCAGATGTGATATTCAGATTGTCTTCAATGTGTAAGCGGATCAATTCAGGTACTGGCGATAGCGTTCCGACAATGCCGGCACAACCCGTACGACGTGGGTGCCCGGACACAGGTACCCGCAGGCGATTGAGTGCTATACCAGGCGTGATATAGGTGGTTTGACTGGATTCGCCCCAAAAGCCTGTTCCAATTTGACCAACCAATTGCACGCTACGGGAGGAACCCCGCGCGTCAGTAAACTCAATGATATCGCGCGATGTAAATTTTGCCAGCCAATCTCCCTGTATAGGCAGACAAGCATCTGCAGGAGCCGGGCTGGGGGAAGTATCGCTTTCGGGATGCAACCATATTCGCGCGGGTGCAATCACGTTGCCATAGAGATCTCGCTGTGGTTTCCATTTAAGTACAGCCGGACCTGGGGCAATTTCGCCAGTGCGCAACTTAGGACCACCCAAATCCATTAGGATACGGCAAGGCCTGCCGGTTTCACGACACGCCAAATTGATATGCGCAATCATGCGGTTCCATATTTCAGGTGTATCATGCGCACAATTGATTCGGGCGCAATCCATACCATGGATGAGCATGTCTTTGATCAACGAATAATCGTCCGCCACTTCGCCTGGCATCGTGACCATGATCCGGACTCTGCGATGCGAGGGAGGCCTGCCAAATAACTGATTGGTGTTGCTTTCAAGCTGTGCCGCGCCTACCGCCTCTGCGGGAGGCGCTATTTTGTCAACCGATTTCTTGCCTAATGCGCAGCTCAAAAGAGCAATGATCGCATTGAGATTGGTGAAGACATGCGATTCCATGCGACCTAACGATGAGAGACCCACAGCCGCCAATCTTTCTTGCAGCGACCGTATATCTCGTCGCCTCAAGCCCAGGTAGTGAATCAGATTAACGGCACTGAATAGATGGGAAGGATGTACATGCTGCAGTGTTGTCGAGGATGAGTATTCAAGCGCCAACAGTTCACTCCGCAACTCTTCCAGCTCATTCAGCAAGCTGGCATAAGGATGCAACTTTTCAGATTTGCGCGAACCCGGTTTCTGTTTAATCATAATCCCAACAATTTTCAGGGATACGAGAAGTAATTTTATAAATTATAAAAAAATTTGATTACATGAATATGACAGATCACCAGCTGCACATACTTATTTGAAAGTTAGCTCAAATTACGCTGATTACGATGGGTGCCGATGACTTGGAAAAATCATTACGCTATTATCGCGATGGCCTTGGTCTTGCAGCACAAGAAATCTTAGGCACAGAATTTGGTGCGATTGAAATGTGATCTCAAATAGGGAGACCAAGTGAATTTCTTTTACATTTTAACAAACCTTGATAGCGGGTTTTGAATCGTGCATTCCCCTTGTATCAAATGTATACTAAAAAAGTGACTTCATTTCTGCGTCAGAACCTGGTTGTTAGCATCGCATCAAATTCACAATGGAGTATCCGATGAAACTCAATACCCCTTTACGTTACCCAGGCGGAAGAAAAAAATTATCAAGATTCATTAAGTTGATTTTTGAGCAAAACAATCTGTTAGATGGACATTATGTTGAGCCCTACGCAGACGGTGCGGAGATAGCAATAAATTTACTAACCCGCGGCCTATGTATCCTGCATCCATTTGAACGATGTGGATCCTGCTATATACGCTTTCTGGCACAGTGTTATCAATCAACCTGAAGCACTTTGCAGAGCCATTCACGATGTAGAAATAACAATGAAAGAATGGCAACGGCAGAAGGCTATTCTAAATTCCCTTGCGAATCACAGTCCACTTGAAGTGGGATTCTCAATTTTTTTCTAAATCGAGTTAATCGCTTAGGAATCCTCTGGGGAGGATCTATCGATGGAGAAAATCAGGACTGTCATTGGAAGCTTGGTGCACGCTTTGACAAGGTTGACTTGATTCGCAGAATTGAGTTGATTGCACGGTACCATTCACGGATTCATCTATATAACCAAAATGTGGCAGATTTTATTAAAACCGTATTGCCGACACTTCCCGACAAAACACTTACTTATATTGCCCCCCCCTCCTATGTCAAAGGGCGCTGGCTTGATGAAAATCACAATTTGCATAATGCTCGCGTAAGTATTGCAGAACTGGTCAAGGAACATATAACTCAGCACTGGATAGTTTTATGCGATAACAATCCGGAAATTATTGAGATGTACACAGGTTATCCGACCACAATCTGTGATATCAATCACAACGCACGACATCACTGCAAAGGCGCTGAAGTTATGTTTTTCAGCAAAGAACTAATCATTCCTAACTTGCAGAATCCATCAAATCTAAAGACGGCTTAAAATCTTTGATACAAGCTATGATATGCCGCTATACAATTTTTAGGGCATCTCTAAAAATCCAAATTCCGTCACAACACTTTTCTGCTCGCAAAAAATGCTTCCTTACATAGCTAGACTATGCAACAAGAAATTGAGTAAATATGAACCGTTACCCCATTGGCGCAGTAGATTAGCCTTAAGTTCGACAGACTCCTAGGCATATATATTTTTTGCTAACTTTCGTTTTAGCTTTCTATTGGAAATTGACTTTAAATATTTTTTCAAACTTACCAGTTTACGCTTGCGGTCATGAATTTCTGGCCAGCACTTTAAAATACGCTTGACGTAGAGCAAAAAAACCGTTGTTTTGCGCTTGTGTTTGCCACTGGGGCTTTGCAGTAACACTTGCTCTCTGAAGTGTTTATCAAGCTTACCAAGAATACCGGCCTCTTCAAACGCTTCCAGTGCCGCTACCTGTCTGTTATTGAGCTTCTTCTCCAATTTCCCTGTGGGTATAATCCACTTTCGTTCCTCACGACTGGTGACCAGATATACCTTGAGCCTAGTTTTGCTCATGACGACAGGAACTACTGCGATTCGCTTTTTCTTATGATGTTGCTTGCTAGCCATAATCCCGTTTACCTTCCTTGACTGGATGGGCATTCTAATAGCGTTTATTTTCAATCATACCTAAAGCTGAAAACTCCGGCGGTGTAAAGGTAACGGCTTCCACTTTAGATTAAAACTCCACTTCTGATAATATCAAATGTCTGTGTGATTCATTATAAATACCCCGCTCAAGTCAATGACTATTCGGAATAAAACTATAACGTGATTTTTCTAGCTGCATGTCCTTGTTGGTCATGGGCCATGGAAAACCCAATACTTCCTCATTACTAAAAATCCCGGACTCTTTCCGGCTCAGGTCAGAACTTTTTTCTCAGTTAAATAGAATTTTTACCCTTACGACGAATTCGCAATTCTCGATCCGATGTAAAAGTAAGATAGCTTTGTTGCATAGCTATTTTGACTGCATTTGCCATTGCGGATACGTCAATCCACTGAATAAAATTTTTATTTCACCCCAATTGCTATAACTCATACTCACTTTCTCGCGGTTTCTGAAACTTCTTTCCAAAGTTTGATATATGCGTAATTAGCTTGCTGGGACTTAGCAAAAACATCGACAGGTGCTTTGTGTACGCCCATTTTCTCGATATCTGATGAATAAGGGATGGTTGTATTCAGAAACATTTTGTATCTTGCCGACATGGCTTCCATCGTGGCTTTGTGCAGCGACTTTTGTCCCTGAACCATTGAGAAGAAAGGTACGATCTTATTCTGCGGATAATCATTTTCCTCAAAAAATGCCATTAGCTGCTCAAAAGTCCGTTCAGAAAGCGGGGTAGGAATAACAGGCACCAGAACCAAATTAGATGCGATAAATATAGATTCCGACAGATAGCTAATGGTTGGCGGACAGTCTAATATCACCAAGTCATATTCTTTATTGAAGCCTTTTAATACGCGCTTCAAACGATTTTTGCGTTTTTTGAAGCCTGCCAACAGTGTATCAAAGTTACGAAAACTCAAGTGTGCCGGAATAATATCCAGATTCTCAAAATCACTTGCTTTAATGTGTTTTACCAAGTTTTCATACGCATTAAAAAAGCGCTTTGCCCATTTCTTTGAGGATGGCTTGATTCTGAAATAAAAGGACGAGGCACCTTGAGGATCCAAGTCAATTAGTAATGTTTTTAACCCGGATTTGGCAGCCCAGTAGGCAAGATTAACCGCGGTAGCCGTTTTTCCGACGCCCCCTTTCATGCTGTAGCAAGCAATCACTTTCATTCTGAATCTCCTGTCTCTGCTGCCTCAAATACCAAATCAAATTCAATGGTCATATTTTCTGTGAAAAAATCTGCTAATGCGCCTTCAACTTTCGGACGTTCTTCTGTTTTCTTTCGATACAAAATTGCTATCAAACCACTCAAGGCTTTTGACATTTCAATCCGGGTATCATCAATATAACTGTTTAAAAACTCTATCTGGATACAATAATCATTGTAGTCACCCAATACGGTTTGTATCTTTTTAATTTCAATGACTATTTTACTTGTACGTTTCTTTGGCAACAAATCAACAAAAAATTCGATCAAGTAGCGTAGCTTTTTAAATTCAATGCGTAATTCATGAATTTTTTCATCTGCTGACTGGCTATTAATAGCCGCGCTCATTGCTAACATTTTATGATAGCGTTTTAACAATAATTTTTTTACAGCTTGCAATACTGGTTTTGATGCCAGGGGTGTTTGAAAAACAGAGCTCTGAGATAATTCTGCTGCACAGATGGCGACATCGTTCCTGTAATCGGTAGAGGACAAATATCTAGCCACTTTTTTTTTTCTTGCTTGCGCTGTTTTTCAATTAAGCGATACAGCTCGTTTAAGCCACTTTCAAAATTTGCTGGCAACATCGCACGATAACTGTCTTGAGCCAGTATAAATACGTCTAGATCCCGAAGCTTATTCGTTTTACATGCAATTGAGGATAGTCTAGGTTTTAGCGTGTCAAGCATTGATGTCGGCAATGCTTGTTTTAACAAACTGATTAATGATCTTAGTTTTCGAACGTTAACTCGAAATTGATGCAAAAACTCGGTGTCTGTATCTGCAATTACGCCGCCAACATAAAGCTTTGTCTGATCAAGCATAGCAGTGGCCATTGCTCGTACCGCTTGCTCTGTCCGCATATCCTTCGTCAGAGATAGTAGAGTGCTTTGTTTTGGTTCGAGGGCCTGGATATTTTGACCCATTAACAGAAATCTCAATCCGAAATGATTAATTTCTGCCTTAATGAAGGGCCTGAGTAGCTGTGCAGCTCGGGTATAGTATTTTGTATAACCACGTAGCGCTTGTAGCGTGAGATAAAGTCCAATTTTGTTGCCAACCATCGTTTGTGTTAAACGACCTCTCACCACTATTTTTTGATCGTCATTGCGCAATGAAAAATCCGTCTCAAGCAAGTTTATGGATGCGATAGGTAATACCGCGCGCAAACCAACTAAACTTTGCAATTTGTTTTTAACTTGATTCCCTGAAAATTCCCACCAGAATCTGGCTCCACTTGATGCGCCAACTTCGCCCATACAGCCAGAAGGATCAATGAGTTGGAATTGCTGTTTATTCACTTGGCAAAGCAGATAATTCGCCTTCCACAGATGAGAATCAAAGTCATCGTAAAATTGTAGATTAGAGGTTGTGCCCGGATTAGCCTCAATATCAAACTCAGAGGATATTTCCGAGAGAATGTCGGTGTTCCTGGCCACCTCATTTAATTCCCAGGTATTTTCTGGCAATGAATTCATTTTTAAATTTGGTGTTATTGTTTAAATACTTAAGTATATTGCTTTCTAAGCGTAACAAGGAGTTTCTTTGCCTAATTTAAGAGAGTATAAAAAAGCAGGGGATTCTCTGTAGCGACAGAATCTTACGAACACATAACAGAATATGCCTCTATACCGCTTTCAGTTTAATTTGAGTACCAATCAAACAAGTATTGAGTAGCCGGGGCGATAGTTCTACATCTCATGTTCGCCGATTTGACGATACGCTGCAATATTGCTCCCAATTAGAATGTCTTGGAGTTCACAGACGGCTATGTAAGCCCATGACGGTGCGGCAGTAAGACTGGTATTCGCAAACTGCCTCATTCAGAAAATAGTGCTGAAATTCCGGCAGAAAACGTGGAAAGGCAAATCGTCCTACTTAAGTACGTCGATAGGGGACAATCGGATAAGTATGCAGTATTCAATAAATGACTTACACGATACTGTAATAATTAATGACTAGTATTGTCATTTTATAAAACAAATTAGCTATTCATGCCGCGAAAGCAAAAGAAGATATATGTTCTTGATACCTCAGTTATTTTATACAACCACAACGCAATCTATAGCTTTGAAGAAAATAATGTAGCCATTCCAATCACCGTACTTGAAGAACTTGATCATTTTAAGAAGGGTAATGAGACAAAGAACTTTGAGACAAGGGAATTCATACGCATTATGGATAAACTGTCGGCAAATCACTCATTGCAAAATTGGATTCCCATTGACCAACCGACTCACGGTCAATTTAAAGTGATTATGCAGGAACAGACAAATGGACTGGATGCTACAAAAATCTTTGGAGAAAACAATGCCGATCACCGCATTCTAAATGCGGTCATTTCTTTGAGTGCAGAATATCCAAAAAACAAAATAATCTTGGTAACCAAGGATATTAACTTACGACTTAAGGCAAAGTCCCTTAATATTGCTGCAGAAGATTTTAAAACCGGGAAAATCAAAGATTTGGAATCCTTGTATACCGGTAAGACTGTTATAGAGGGGTTGGCTAAAGAGATTATTGACAGCATCTACACAAATGATTTTTGTATGCCTGAAGACGTTGGCATTAAAACCCCAATTCCCAATCACTACTTTATCCTTAAGAACAGCAGAACTTCTGTTTTAGTATTTTATAACCCTATATCGCAAAGAATCGAGCGCATTGAGAAAAAATCCGCCTACCGGATTGCACCGAGAAATGCAGAACAAGTTTTTGCTTTGCATGCGATCATTAATCCGAATATAAAACTAGTCACTTTACAGGGCGTCGCAGGGACGGGAAAAACGTTGCTGGCACTGGCCGGTGCGCTTGACCAGAAAAGGCATTTTAAGCAGATATATTTGGCACGACCCATTGTACCACTCAGCAATAAAGACATTGGTTTTTTACCCGGTGACATCATATCAAAGCTCAATCCGTATATGGAGCCGCTGTGGGATAACCTTAAATTCATTAAAAGTCAGTTTAATGAAAAAGACAAAGAATATAAAAAGATTACTGATGCGGTCGATCAGGAAAAGTTGAAAATCAACCCTTTGGCTTATATCAGGGGCCGGAGCATTTCAAATGTCTTTTTTATTGTGGATGAAGCGCAGAATCTGACCCCCCACGAAGTAAAAACCATCATCACTCGCGCAGGTGAAAACACCAAGATTATATTTACCGGGGATATTTATCAGATAGATACCCCTTATCTTGATTCCCAGAGTAATGGATTGTCTTATCTTATTGATAAAATCAAGCATCATGAAATCTATGCACATGTGCGATTAGAAAAGGGGGAACGGTCAAATCTGGCTAACTTGGCTAACCGATTGCTTTAAGATTGCGGGCTTGTTTATGCTGGAATCTCATTCGGCTAATAACCCGTGTAGATTAAACCAAAGAGCTGCAGATGAGGAGTGGTATATTCAGAGGTAAAGTCTTTAAGTTGCAAAAGAGCCGGCTCATTTGGCCGACTCTTTTGAAAAGACTGTGATTATTTGAGATTCATGCAATTAGCATAGTAAGTGACGGTTGCAGGCCAGTCAGAAAAAATCCCTAATATACGAACATCTTTCGCCAATACATGTAAGGCATTAAACATATCCCCATCATTATTGATCACGCTGATCTCATTATGGCTTGGATTTGGGTTTTCACCGTTAAGTGTTCCTGATTAGAAAGATTGTTCAGCCAAGCCCGATTTTTTCTATTATAAGGCGCATACTGACCCAAGAGAGCCCACCATCAAAGAGGAACTGCCATGGC
>NZ_JAYUWI010000144.1:0-27472 GCF_043753625.1 Nitrosomonas sp. | reverse complement strand
ATTTTATGCGCTGGCAGAATAAATCCGTCTAGTTTAAAGGGATGGCATGCCAGCTCATCCAAAATATGCATTTTTGCGCTTAATGCGACAGAACCTATGTTCCAGTTGATCTTCTTCGAGA
Organism: Nitrosomonas sp.; assembly: GCF_043753625.1. GTDB lineage: Bacteria > Pseudomonadota > Gammaproteobacteria > Burkholderiales > Nitrosomonadaceae > Nitrosomonas. Next base: position 27,351 of record NZ_JAYUWI010000144.1, on the reverse strand, counting down.
TTTTCTGAGTATTTGCGCTCGTGCCATTTGCGAATCCAAGCATGATCAACTTTGATATGCGGCAGTTGTAGTTTTGGAATACCGCAAACATAGACAATCTTGCCTTCCTCTATGGCTGGCTTGATGATGTCCCATACAGCGTAGGATGTTTTTCCGGTTCTGGGTACCGCAGTCAATAAGGTAATGGTCATGATACGACCCCGAAGACTTTACCACTGGCCAGAACCGCTTTAAAAGTCAAAGCACCGGCAATAATGCCGAATGCTTCACCGAATCCAGCAAGGCCAATGATTCCAGCAGCAAAGCCGGTAATGCCGCCGTAATACGTTTGAGCCATGGCAATCAAGGCCGCCAGTGTGGTCGATATGATGGTAAAAACCAGAACGCCCAGCCCCAGGCCGGCAAGAACCTTGCGAACAATGGGAGCCGCGAAGGCTTCAAGAAATGCACCAAGTGGAACAGTTAAAATACTCATGATGCTGTTGGTCTCGTAGAAGTAATGACAATGTAAGCGCCTGCAAGCGCAGCAACCAGGAGCAATACGGGTTTTAAGGAAATAGCGAAATCACAAAAAGGCTGAGAATCGATTGAGTAATTACCGCGTGTCAGATTCATGGCAATGTCGGGAGGACATTCGCCAGAACCCCATGAAGTCGTTGTAAATGGTGCGGTAACAACCTTTTCAGTTAAAGGCGTGTCGTTGACCGTATCGAACTTGATTTCTAATGGATCGGTTTTATTGGGTGATGCTGGCTGTACAGGATCGCTTGTTGTCGTTGTGGTTCCGGTACCATTCCCTGAATCGGGCGGAACCTTGCTATTTCATTTGATCAGCCAGCTCTACGAAAAAACTTCTCTCATCATTACCACCAACCTTAATTTCGGTGAATGGGTGCAAGTATTTGGTGATGCCAAAATGACGACGGCCTTATTAGATCGGATTACTCACCACTGCGACATTTTGGAAACAGGTAATGATTCCTACCGATTTAAGCAGCGAAAAAAAGAGCTTAAAACAGTATAACCTTACAAAATATCTGGATATTATTCGACGCTGTTAGGTGGACACTTTTCAACGCTGATTGACACTTTGAAAGGCGGTAAAGGCGGTAAAGGCGGTGATTTCCAGATTTAAAATGCTGAATTTGTAGCTGCTGTATTTCCTAAGCTACCTGAAGGTGCATTTGCTGCTGTTTGTTCCAAGCCCTGAGATCCAGTAGCTGGAGGGTGGCTAGCAAATCGTGCTGATCAAGTTGTTGACCACATCTCATCTGATAATAACAATTACGTCTGTGGGGGGTACGCCCAAAAATCGGTCGAGCACCTGAAGACCGGTACGCGGCCACCTTTTCCGTATTCCGATGTACGCCTGCTGCCCTACCTGCAGCACTCGTTCTGGTTCCTGCCCAACGTCGCGGCCTGCCATGCAATGGCCAATCTGCTGGCCGAGAAGCACAATGTCTTCTGGCATGACTACACGTTGGCCGTCGCCGCAGGCGCCTCGGCGGGAATCGGATTGGAAGCGCTGCCGCCAGTGCGAAAAGCTATCGGCAGCGGATTCGACACCAAGACCATCACGCTTTCGTGCGGCAAGCTCACCACTGGCGTCACCGTGGCGCAGTGGTCATCCATCCTGATGCTACGCAATCTCAAGTCGCCCGAGACCTATTTTCAGGCTGCGTTTCGCGTGCAGTCGCCGTGGTCCATCAAAAACCCCAACGGCGACAACCCGAACGAGGAAGAGATTCTCAAACCCGTCTGCTTCGTGTTCGACTTCGCGCCCACGCGCGCCCTGCGGCAACTCTCGGAGTACGGAATCGGACTGTCTCCCAATGAGCCGAACTCGGAGAACGCGGTCAAGGAGCTCGTATCGTTCCTGCCCGTGCTGGCCTACGACGGCGCGAACATGACGCAGATCGACGCTGGCGGCATCCTCGACATTGCGATGGCGGGCACCTCGGCCACGCTGCTGGCGCGCAAATGGGAGAGCGCGCTACTGGTGAACGTGGATAACGACACGCTCCGGCGCATCATGGACAACCCCGAGGCAATGGCCGCTGTGGAGCGCATCGAGGGCTGGCGCGCGCTGGGCGACAACATCATCGAGACCATCATCAACAAGAGCGATAAGGTCAAGGACCTCAAGAACAAGGCGAAGGACGGTGAACTCACGTCGAAGGAGAAAAAAGAACTCTCCGATGAGGAAAAGGAATACAAATCCAAGCGCAAGCTGGTTCAGGAGAAACTGATCAAGTTCGCAACCCGCATTCCGGCGTTTATGTACCTTACCGATTTCCGCGAAAACACGTTGCAGGATGTCATCACCAAACTCGAACCCGACTTGTTTTTGGCCGTGACTGGCTTGACTGTGAAGGACTTCTACCTGCTCGTCCGTCTCAAAGTGTTCAACACCGAGCAGATGAACCAGGCCGTCTTCGCCTTCCGTCGTTACGAAGACGCTTTTCGCTACGCTATACGAGTATTGAGAGCCACCAAGGCTTGTCTCACTATGGGCTTTACGACACCGTTGTGGCAAAGGATTGAAGGTTTGATTAGCGGAAATATCATTGATCTAAATTCTATGGAAGCAGGAGCACAATGCTTCCCTCTGTACCTCTACGATCCCGTCGTTCCCGCGCGGGCGGGAACCCAATCCATGCTGGACTGGAGTGAAGCAAAACCACTGGATTCCCGCCTACGCGGGAATGACGATGATGGGCGCGGGAATGACGGGTATATGCGTGGGAATGACGGATATGTGCGCCGCGATGCCATCACCGACGAAGGGCTGGCGCATTTCCAGTCATCCTATCCGGGTGAAACCATCAGCAAGGAGGATGTGTTCTATTACGTCTATGGCCTGCTGCACTCAAAGGATTACCGCGAACGCTACGCCGACAACCTGAGCAAGGAACTGCCGCGCATTCCTCGCGTGAAAACCACCGCCGGTTTCCGGGCGTTCTCCCAAGCCGGACGCAAGCTGGCCGAGCTGCACCTGAATTATGAAACCGTGCCGATATACCAGAGTGCCAAGGTGCTGAGCGCCGATGGAAAGGTGTTCAATCTTGGCGATCCCAAGCCGTTGGATTCCCGCCTGCGCGGGAATGACGATGATGAGCGTGGGAATGGCGAGTGGGAGGGTTTTTGGCGCGTGGAAAAGATGAAAGTGCCGAAAACCGATGGCAAAAAAGATCTGACCCGGCTGATCTACAACGCGCACATCACCGTCAGCGGCATCCCGCCCGAAGCCTACGACTACATCGTGAACGGTAAACCCGCGCTGGACTGGGTAGTAGAGCGCCAATGCGTGAAAACCGACAAGGACAGCGGCATTGTCAACGACGCCAACGATTGGGCCATCGAAACGATGGGTAATCCGCGTTATCCGCTGGAATTGTTTATGCGTGTGGTGACGGTCAGCCTGGAAACGATGAAAATCGTCAACGGCCTGCCGCCACTGGAAATTGCCAGTGATTGAGGCAACTACTTTTCTCTCCGTCATTCCCGCGCAGGCGGGAATCCAGTCGAGAAGCGCATTCGGTGGTTCTGGATCCCCGCCTTCGCGGGGATGACGAGGTATGTGTGCGGAGATGACGAGTTGTAGGGGTGTGGGGGGTGATGAAATGTTGCAGTAGAAGGACGGAGAGGTTAAGGAAACTCTGAATAACTGTCATTTCGAGCGTAGCGAGAAATCTATCACGTTGATTCACAAAGATTCCTCACTTTGTTCGGAATGACAAACATGAGTTATTCAGAGTTTCCTTAGGGTTCCGTCTCTCCGTTTATTTCCGGCCAGAGATCCCGCCACTGCGGATTGGTTTCTTCAATCAGTCTCAATTTCCAGGCGCGGTTCCATTTTTTCAATGCCTTTTCCCGGGCAATGGCGCTTTCCATCGTAGCGTGCTGTTCATACCAAACCAGGGTTTTAACCTGGTATTTTTTGGTAAAGCCTTCCGCCAAGCCTTCACGATGCTGCCAAATGCGCTGTATCAGGTTCGATGTCACGCCAATGTAGAGCGTCTCGTTTCTTTGACTGGCCAACAAATACACGGCCGGAGCCATCATTCCGCCTTCTCGCCGATATTACCGGCCCTCTCGTCATTCCCGAGAAAGCGGGAATCCGTCTTTTGACGTTGCTTTTTTTGCACTGCCGATTCCTTATGATGCGTCAAAAAAAACAGATACGCTTCCCGGTGAATTTACGTCGCCACAATCACCCGCACGGCATCAAGCCGCAGGTTGCTTGATTTCAGTGCGCCGGACAGTTGCTGCAGTTGTTGTTCGAAGAATTGAATTTCTTCGTCGCGCACGTTCGGGTTAACTTGTTGCAGCGCCTTGAGGCGTTCGATTTCCGGGGCGAAGGTTTGCTGGATGCGCGCTTCCGCCTGGGCGATGAGTTGCGGGGCTTGCGCGCTGGCTTGTTGTTCGCTCGCGACCAAAAGCTCGCGGATCGAGTCTTCTTTGAGTTGGATCACTTGCTTGGCGATGCCTGCCGCTACCGGCGCCAAATGCTGATTGATCGCATCGTGATCCAGGTGCGGATGAGCGCCGTTGCCATCCTCGTCCAGCAAAATGCGAATCACTGCGGGCGGCAGGTAGCGACTGCCTTGCTGCACGTGTTGCCCGCTCGCCTCCAGCACGAACAGGCTTTCCAGGAATAAGGTGCCCGGTTGTACCTTTTTGTGTTTCATGGCAGAAACCACCGCGTTACCGGTTTCCTGATTCAGGATTCGTTCCATCGCATGGATGACCATCGGATGTTCCCAGGTCAGGAAATACATATCTTCATTGGCCAGCGCAACGTTTCTGGCATACGTAATCACCGAACCTTCGTCCATTAAGCCGGGAAACGGCATGCTCATGTGTTCGCTCGGTTCGATCAGGAAACTGCCGGCGCGGTGGTCTTCGATATGCACGCCGCAGCAGTCAAAAACCGTTTCCATATAGCGCGGCAGTACAGGATCATCGCCCTGAGCGCACGCTTCCTGGTAGAGTTTTTCCGCAACGGCGGGACGGAAAGAATTATATTCCAGCAGCTTGTCGCGTCCGCGATCCAATGCCTCGTTCATCGCCTGATTGGCCGATTGCGTGGCACCGATCAATTCTGAAAGCATTTCTACATCAGCATGGCGCTGATGAAGCGCGGCGATGAGCGCGTCTTGCGCTTGCAAAAAGACGGTTTGACCCGCCGGGCAGGTTTTCTCGAACGCATTCAAACCCGCGTGATACCAATGGAACATCACTGCCAGTGCGCTGTTTTCCAGATAGGGCACATGGATCTGGATGGTTTCCGTCTGGCCGATACGATCCAGCCGGCCAATGCGTTGTTCCAGCAGATCGGGATTCAGCGGCAAATCAAATAGCACCAGATGATGGGAAAACTGAAAATTGCGGCCTTCGCTGCCGATTTCCGAACAGACCAAGACTTGGCTTCCCATCTCTTTTTCAGCAAAAAACGCGGCGGCACGATCGCGTTCAATCAGACTCATGCGCTCGTGGAATACCGGAATATGCTGCCCCGTGAGGACTTTGAGAGCCTGCGCGATATCCCGCGCAGTTTGCGCATTGGCGGTGATGACGAGTACTTTTTCCGGCTTCAGCCGCTTGAGCGTGGCGCTTAACCAGCTAATGCGCGGATCGATTTCGGTCCAATACGGCTGGTCTTCTTCGGATCGCACCTGATAGAGCAATTCAGGACACAGCAACAATTGCGGCTTGGACAAATGGGTTGTTTCAAAAGTTGTCAGGCACTGCTGATACTCGTCGGGTAACGCCAGCGGATTGGCGATGAGTTTACGCTCAGGAAACCCTTTAATCGCTGCACGCGTGTTACGAAACAAGATACGCCCGGTGCCATGCCGGTCCAGCAACAATTCCGCCAGCATTTTTCTGACTTGCTGGATTTGCTGCGCATCGGTTGTGTGATCTTGCAGTTGCGCTAGCAATACTTGCGATTGCGCGGGGTCGGTTGTGGTCAGGATGATTTGCTTGATTTCTTCGTTCAAATCCTGATCTTCGAGCAGCGCTTCTACGGCTTTAGCAATCGGTTCATACGACTGCTCTTCGGCGACAAACGCAGAAAAACTGTTGAAGCGGTGTGAATCCAGCAAGCGCAGACGGGCAAAGTGACTGGCTTTTCCCAGTTGCTCCGGGGTGGCGGTTAGTAGCAGCACACCTTTAGTGCAGGCCGCCAATTGTTCAATCATGGCATATTCCGTACTGACGGCTTGTTCAGACCAATGCAGATGATGCGCTTCATCAACCACTAATAAATCCCAGTTACCCTGGAGCGCGGCTTGAAAGCGTTTGGGGTATTGGCATAGAAAATTCAGACTGCACAGGATCAATTGCTCGCTCTGAAATGGATTTTCCAGTTCATCGCTTTCTTCCAACGACAGGCATCGCGCTTCATCGAAGATACTGAATTGCAGATTGAAGCGCCGCAGCATTTCCACCAGCCATTGATGAATCAAGGTTTCCGGAACAACGATGAATACGCGCTCGGCGCGCCCCGTCAGCAATTGCTGGTGAAGTATTAAACCTGCTTCAATGGTTTTTCCCAGACCCACTTCGTCAGCCAGCAGAACACGCGGCGCATAACGGCGCGCAACTTCATGCGCGATATAGAGTTGATGCGGGATCAGATTGGTGCGGGTACCTACCAATCCATACAGCGGTTTGTTGGCCAGTTGGTTACGTATCAGCAAAGATTGATAGCGAATCTGAAACCATTTATCTCGATCAAATTGACCCGTAAATAAACGTTCCGAGGGGCGATTCAGTTGCAGGTGATGCGCTAAATGTTCTTCGACCAGTTCAATCCGATCTCCCCCTTCGCGCTCACCCGAGTAGACAATTAAACCATCACGCTCCTTGACATGAATAACCTTCAATACAATACCATCATGGCTGCTGATGCTATCGCCCGCTTTGAAAATAACACGCGTCAGCGGCGCGGAAAGTTTGGCATAAGAACGAGTTTCACCGACAGCCTTAAAACTGATACTGACAATTCTGTGTTCAACCGTTTGAACAGTACCAAGACCCAATTGCAAATCAGCATCACAAATCCAACGCTGACCAGGCTTAAAATCGCGCATGTAATAATTTGTAATTGGAAAGGGGCAGTATAGTAGTGAAAATAGATAAAAATCTATACTATTTTCTGAATTTGTTTACACAAAGATAGACAATAAACCCAGGTAATCAGAACTAAACAATCAGATTATAACAAGCTATTAATCCACTGAGAGATCAGCAGAAAAACTTTAGCCGGTTAACTTCTTATACTGCAGAAGATTAACCGGCTATAAAGAAGCTCAAATGATGTGTCACATAAACACTGTCACACAGTTATTTCATCAGAAATTCAGAAACAAGTTAACTCCAAGAATATGCAACATCTGATCCGCACGAGGGCTATGCGGTCTATTGAAGTACAGATTCATATAGCCGATCTCGGTCGTTGCAACGGAATTCCATTTATAAGCCAGTCCTGTAAAAAATCGGTTCTGATCGAATCCTTGACTAATAAAGCCAGGATTATTAGCGTTAGTCATATTAATGAATAATTCATCTTGAATGATGAAACTAACGTTAGGCGATATAAAAGGCATGGGTATAGCTAGTTTAATCAACTGGCGGAAACGATGATTCACATCATTTGAGCCGGCAATCGGCGCATTATGATCATAGAAACGCTGCTCAAATCGTGAACGGCTGGTGAGTCTACCAAAGGAAAAATTGTCAGCCCACAGCAGTTGTTGCCAGATACGATTTTCGTTATAAGGACTTGCAAGTGCAAACGGATGGCCCGTTGGAACCCAAGCATAACCCAACCAAACGGATGTTTTATCGTTAACCGAGTAACCTAAACCGGGACGAATAATCCCTTGCGAAACCACTGAAGCATCATTACCAAAACGGCCTTGCCCTTCAAGCCAGTATCTGAACTTCTTTAAGTCGGGATTAATCGGTGCAAAGCTACCTTGTGCAGTAACATTTCCCCACGTTTGAAAATCCTCTACGAAAGTGTCAGCAATAGCTGAGCTACTAAGCGCTAAACCGAGTGCAGCTCCTACAATTAAACTATTTATTTTTCTCAACATACAATCTCCCCTTTGAAACAATCTTATCTTTAAAAAATCAGTTAAAGTTATAGATCTGTCATCCCAAACCACGTTCATTGGATATAAAATCTACCGTCCCATTTCTCACATAATCCACAGTTTATATAAACTGTGGATAAAACCGACCATTATTTTCAGCGAGCGACAATAACATAATAAATGTCAAGAAAGTGTCAAGAAGAACAACTATCATGATTAGTGTTATTACAGCTAATTCTAATTAAGATTGAAGAACCTAAATTAAGAATTTAAAAATTTTGATCATGTTTTTATTATGCCAGCGCACACATTAGCATGCCAAATGTTAAGAAAGTGTCAAGAAAAAGAATGGCGTCAAAGAAATAGCAGCCAGTGTTGTTTTTTTAGCTAAAAATCCCTTGATTATTGAAGGCTATTCATTTTTTACACTGGTTGTGATTTTGTTGCATTTAGGAACAATACTAAGCGTCCCTTATAAGTTGAGGGATAATGAGAAACCGATCCGTATTGATCAATAGATTTTATAAAACATTTGTTTGACAAGCTGTCGTATTACTAGGTATGTTAGGCCAGCTAAATTGTGAAGCCTGGGTGAAATTTCTTAAGGAATCTCTGAATAACTGTCGTTTCGAGCGTGGCGATAAATCTATGGTATTGATTGCCAAAGCTTCCTTAAATAACAATTTATATATTGAACTGGGATCGAGATCATTCTCGATTTTATTTGAACTAAACGAACTGGAGTTAGAAAATGAAAAAATTAAATTTTGCATTAACAATATCGGCGCTGCTTATATTAGCCGGTTGTGGCGCAAGTAAAGACTATACCCCGCCAGCAGGCGCATCAGGTGAACAAATCTTCAGCACGGCTTGCACCGAATGCCATAAACCTTTAAGTGCTAACGTTGCAATGATACTCAGTGAGAAAGTCGCCAATAAGGATGCTGTTATCAAGAAGTTTCAATCGGGAAGTATGAGAATGCCCGCGTTCAAGAATATTCAGGGCGAAGCTGCAGATCGTTTAGCCGAATATGTTTTAACCAATAGCGAAGTCAAATAATTTTTCTTGCCTGAGAGCCGAAACGGATTCTCAGGCAAGAAAAGCTTATAGATGCATCGAGTTATTTTTGCGTTGCTGATTAGCGCGTAAATATTTATCAAAAACTCTGCAAATACCGCTCAGTAGTAGCTGCCCTATAGGGGTTACAATAATCTCGTCAGCATCTAGCGTTACCAAACCAGCTTGCTCGTACATCAAAAGCTCTGTTAACTCTGTTGCAAAGTAGTGTTTGAATTCAATTGGAAAATAAGTTTCTACTGATTCAAATGAGAGTATTGAATGACAAATCAGTGCTTGCATGACAGAACGCCGTATCAAATCATCAGCACTTAATTCAATGCCACGCAAAATGGGAAGAATATTCTGTTCCAGCTTGTCGTAGTATTGCAAAAGATCACATTGATTCTGATTTAAGGTTGGGCCAATGCGACCAATCCCAGATGTACCTAATGCAATTCGATCACAATCAGGATAAACCGAATAACCTTGCAAACTATAATGAAGCCTGCCTTGCCGCTGCGCTATGACCAATTGATCGTCGCGCGTGGCAAAAAGATTCATGCCAATATGGCTATAACAAGCATCAGTTAATCGAGCAATTGCGAGCAACAACATCTCAAGCCGGGTTTCTGTATCGGGTAAATCTTCCAAATTAATGTTCCGTTGCGATTTGAATTTTTCTGGCAAGTGAAGATAATTCAATAAATTTATTTGATTTGGACTTGCATCAATGATTCTTTCCAAGGTGTATTCAAACTTCTTTACAGTTTGTTTTGGTAATCCGAAAATCAGTTCAACTCTAATCGTTTTAAAACCGGCTTGTTGCGCGCTCTGGATCGCGCACAACGTAGAATCTTCTGTTTGCAAGCGTTGGATGGTTTTCTGTACCTGATGATCAAAATCCTGAACGCCAATAATTGCGCAATTAAATCCCATTTGTTTCAATGCCTGCATTGAAAGATGAGCGATTTGCCGTGAATCGATCTCTATGCAATATTTCCCCTCTTTTACCAAAAGAAAATTTTGCTGGATTTCTTTCATAATGTGGCTTAACTGAGTCTCACTCAGGAGGGTCGGGGTCCCACCCCCAAAATATAATTGCTCAACTCTTGGGTCTTCTTTGAGAAATTGCCCTTGAAGTCTTATTTCACGTGTCAAGTAATCAAGATATGTTTTTATATCATTATTATTATCTGGGATAATCTGACTAGAATTGCAATAGAAACATAAGGATGTGCAAAATGGAATATGCACATATAACGATAAGAGGCGGCGAAAGTGTCCCGATTTGCGATTACTCAACCAAGATAAGTAGGTATACGCATCAAATGCTTCGACAAAATAATCTGTGCCCGGATACAAATGATAGTCAGAATAATAGCCTCCAAAATGGCGTAAAAGATCTGAATTGATTTCAAGCGAATCAGAAGATAAGCCAGAAAAAAATAATGGATGCACCGGGAATCTCACTTTGTGAAGAATGTAACCTAAAGAAAATTGGATTGAATAACATCAAGCGCCGACCACCCCGCTCAATCACACATCTATTAACAACGCAATGTCAAAAAAGAATATCCACTTTTTAATAAAATCGGTAAAATTGTAATTGAATCTAAAATATTAATTTTGATTCAGATCAATCAAGACACTGAAATGTAATTCTCTAAAAATGTAATGCTCTACATTCGGAAAATACTTTGCTTCACGATACTCCACTACGTAATCATCTTGATATTTCACACATAAGATCAAGCTGTGCTTCTTGTAGTCTGCGTGAACTATGTTTACCGGTTGGCCTTAATGATGATGAAATTCAAGTTCTGGGTGATGTAGTAAGTCATAAACGCAAGATCCAGCGGGGCGGGTATCTGCATCATACGGGCGCAAAGTTCCAATCATTATTTGCTATTCGTAGCGGATTTCTAAAGACATGTGTACTTGAACAAGATGGGCGGCAGCAAGTTACCGGTTTTCATATGACTGGAGAATTGCTGGGTTTGGACGCTATCAGCACAGACACACATACTTGTGATGCGGTTGCTCTTGAAGATAGCGAAGTATGTGAAATTCCCTTTGCCAAATTAGAGGAAATTAGCCGAATTATTCCATCCCTTATGCGTCATTTTCATAAAATTATGAGTCGTGAAATAGTTCGGGATCATGGCGTTATGTTGTTACTGGGCAGCATGAAAGCTGAAGAACGCTTAGCAACATTTTTGCTGAATTTGTCGCGCCGCTTTCTTGTGCGTGGTTATTCCGAATCCGATTTCAATCTGCGCATGACTCGCGAGGAAATTGGTAGCTATCTTGGTCTTAAGCTAGAAACCGTTAGCCGTGCTTTCTCTAAACTACAAGACGAGCATATCATTACCGTTGACAATAAACATATTCAAATAAACGATATTGCCCGCTTAAGAATGAAAATGGGAAACTCATCCTGTGTTACTTGAGAATTGCCAACACCATCTTCGATCATTATAGTGGTCTTCGATCACGTCTGGTATACAGCAGTAAAATACTCCCTCGCAATATAAACATCATCCTCATCTCTTCATTCAAATTCTTATCAGCTTGAGTAAGCATAAGAAAATGCTATAATGCAACGCTAATTTGACTATCTACGTAATAATGCATGATATGCAGGTCAAATTAAATTCACACATTTGTCTAAGTGCCCTAAACAATTTAGAGCTGCTGGGATGAATGGAGGCTCAATCCTAATGGAGAAAATTTATGTCAGTAACTATGCGTCAAATGCTGGAAGCAGGTGTTCATTTTGGGCATCAGACACGCTTCTGGAATCCGAAAATGGCGCCCTATATCTTTGGCCATCGCAATAAAATCCATATTATCAATCTAGAAAAGACATTGGTGATGTATGAAGAGGCCATGAAATACGTGCGCCAATTATCAGCAAACAAAGGGGTTATCTTATTTGTAGGTACCAAGCGGCAAGCACGCGATATTGTCCGCGAAGAAGCAACGCGATGCGGATCCCCCTATGTGGATCAACGCTGGTTAGGCGGCATGTTAACTAATTTCAAAACCATCAAACAATCCATCAAACGCTTACAAGATATGGAAACAATGGTTCAGGACGGAACGTTGGATAAGCTTGTAAAAAAGGAAGCACTCGATCTTCATCGAGAATTGGATAAGCTCAATAGCAGTTTAGGTGGCATCAAAGATATGAAAGGCCTGCCGGATGCGTTATTTGTAATAGATGTTGGATATCAAAAAGGCGCTATTACAGAAGCCAAGAAACTTGGCATTCCGGTAATTGGTGTGATCGATACCAATCATAATCCAGATGGATTGCAATATCTGATTCCTGGAAATGATGACTCAAGCCGGGCAATACGTTTATATGCTCGTGGCGCAGCCGATGCTGTTCTTGAAGGACGTAATCAATCTATTCAGGAAATCGTGGAAATGAGTGCAGAAGCCGAATAAAACGACGACAATTCTGTATTTGTATTAGCATACTGGCATTTATAAATTAACAATCAGATAAATACATAATCTATCTGATTGTTATAAAAATAGCCTTTATGATAAAAATATCTTTGTCTTAATAAATATCTATATCCTATTCATAAACTAAATTTTGTATCTGGAGTAAATATGGCGGATATTACCGCAAGCATGGTCAAAGAATTGCGTGAGATGACTGGGCTTGGCATGATGGATTGCAAAAAGGCCTTGGCAGAGACTGACGGCGATATGAAAGCGGCAGAAGATCTGTTGAGAATCAAAAGTGGTGCCAAGGCAAGTAAGGCAGCAGGCCGAATCGCAGCCGAAGGTGTAATTGGTGCCTATGTCTCAGCAGACGGTCAATGTGGCGCGCTGATTGAAGTTAATTGCGAGACAGATTTTGTTGCCAGAAATGAGGATATTATTGATTTTGCCAGAAAACTGGCTGAGCTTATTGCAACAAAGAACTTGACCGCAATTACAGCACTCAGTGATGCACTGTTGTCAAGTGGTGAAACTGTTGAGGCGGTTCGTAAGGCATTGATTATGAAATTGGGTGAGAACATTAGTATTCGCCGTTGCGGACGTCATGCAACAAAAGGTCAACTGGCTTATTATCTTCACGGAACCAAGATCGGTGTGATGGTAGACTATGTTGGGGGTGATGAAGCGTTAGGTAAAGATATTGCTATGCATATTGCAGCAAGTAAGCCGGTGTGTGTTTCAAAAGAACAGGTATCTGCAGATGTATTGGAGCATGAGCGCCAGATTTTTACAGCCCAGGCTGCCGAAAGTGGAAAACCAGCAAATATTATTGAGAAAATGGTTGATGGCCGAATTGCAAAATATTTAGCCGAAATAACTTTGCTGGGTCAGCCTTTTGTTAAAGATCCAGAGCAAACTATAGAAAAATTATTGGCAAAGAAATCTGCCAAAGTAAATAGTTTTACAATGTTCATCGTCGGTGAAGGAATAGAAAAGAAATCTGAAAATTTTGCAGAAGAAGTAAAAGCACAGATGGAACAAGCCAAATAAAGCAAACTACCATAATCTCAAATTTATAATCAATGACCACCGCTACTTATAAACGTATTTTGCTAAAGCTATCCGGCGAAGCCCTGATGGGCGAAGACAAATATGGTATTAATCATACCGTAATGGGAAGAATTGTTGCTGAAATTGAAGAAGTTAGCAAACTTGGCGTTGAAATTGCGATTGTTGTAGGCGGTGGGAATATCTTTCGCGGCATGAAATCAGCCAATGATGGGCTTGAGCGTGTTACCGCAGATTATATGGGTATGTTAGCTACTGTGATGAATGCTTTAGCCCTGCAAGATGCCATGAAATTGGTTGGGCTGGTGCCGCGCATACAATCAGCTTTGCGAATCGAGCAGGTGGTAGAGCCTTATATCCGCGGACGAGCAATGCGTTATCTGAAAGACGGCAGGATAGTGATTTTTGCAGCAGGAACGGGCAATCCTTTTTTTACTACCGATACTGCGGCTGCTTTACGTGGCATGGAAATGAATGTGGATATCATGCTTAAAGCAACAAAGGTGGATGGTATTTATACTAGCGACCCAAAAATTAATTCGGATGCAACTCGTTTCCATAAATTATCTTTTGATGAAGCTATTGCCAAAAATTTGCAAGTAATGGATGCAACGGCGTTAACATTATGCCGTGATCAGAAATTGCCACTGAATGTATTTAGTATTTTCAAGGCTGGGGCTCTAAAACGTATAATAACGGGAGAAGATGAAGGAACCTTGGTAACAGTCTGATTAAAATATAGTTAGCTTCCTGAGAATAGACGCAAAAGGAATGAATATTATGATTGCCGATGTAAAAAAGTCTGCTGAACAGAAAATGCAAAAAAGCCTGGAAGCATTGAAAGTAGATTTGAGTAAAGTCAGAAGTGGCCGGGCTCATACTGGTCTATTGGATCATGTCATGGTTGATTATTATGGCGCGCAAACTCCGATTAACCAATTAGCAAATGTCAATCTAATCGATGCACGCACGATTGGCGTTATTCCTTGGGAAAAGAAAATGGCATTGGCCATTGAAAAGGCAATTCGTGAATCTGACTTGGGTTTAAATCCGATGCCTGTGGGTGAAACTATTCGTGTGCCAATGCCGGCTCTCACTGAAGAGCGGCGCCGTGATCTTATTAAAGTGGTCAAACATGAAGCGGAAGCTGTCCGCATTGCAATGCGTAATATTCGCCGCGATGCGAATGCTCACTTAAAAGAGTTATTAAAATCCAAAGAAGTATCGGAAGATGATGAGCGTCGTGGCCAAGATGAGATCCAGAAGCTTACGGACCGCTACATCACAGAGATCGATAAAGTTTTACAAGTTAAAGAAGCCGAATTGATGGCTGTTTGATATGCCTCAAGGCCCAAGTTCAACCCGAGAGATACCTGAAACAGGAGCAATACCAAAACATATCGCTATTATCATGGATGGTAATGGCCGATGGGCTCAGAATCGCTATTTGCCCCGTATTGCTGGACATAAACAAGGTGTTGAAACGGTTCGTGGTGTTATTAAATCTTGCATGGAACGCAATATTTCCTATCTCACTTTATTTGCTTTTAGCAGTGAAAACTGGCGACGCCCTACTGACGAAATTACCTCTTTGATGCAACTTTTCCTTGGTGCTTTAGAACAAGAAATTACAAAGCTCCATGAAAATGGTATTCATTTTAAAGTAATCGGTGATTTATCAAAATTTGAGCCTAAGATCATAGAATCCATTCAGATTGGCGAACAACTGACTGCCGAAAATACACGCCTTACATTTACCATAGCAGCCAACTACGGTGGCCGCTGGGATATCATGCAGGCCATGCGAGAAATGATGGCGCAATCAACGAATTTGCCACTTAATTTTGAAGAAGAAAACCTGGCGCAATATCTTTCGATGAGCTATGCTCCTGAGCCAGATTTGTTTATTCGCACTGGTGGAGAATGCCGGGTCAGTAATTTTTTATTATGGCAACTTGCTTATACGGAATTATATTTCACCAATACGCTATGGCCTGACTTTGACGAACATGAACTGGAGTTAGCCATTCAATCGTATCAGCAGCGAGAACGCCGGTTTGGCTGTACAAGTGAGCAAATTCAAATGGGCATATCTGCTAAAGGATAAGAAGATCATTTTAAATGCTTAAAGCCCGTATCCTCACTGCAATTATCGTATTGCCTTTATTCCTCTCGGCATTATTTTTCCTGCAAGATATTTTTTGGGCTACTTTGTTACTTGCTCTGGCAGTTATCGGATCCCGCGAATGGAGTCAATTAGCTAGATTTTCTGTCAAAAATACGATCTTTTTTATGTTACTCACGACTTTGGCGGGTGGAGAATTATTGTTTCAATTAAGTGAATCGATAAAAGTTGATGCCTACTCGTCAGATCCAATGTGGATATATATATTGTCGGCTGCATTCTGGATAGTATGTGCACCGTTATATCTGAAGCAGCTCTTTTTTGTTAAAAACCCATATATCTGGATGCTAATCGGCTGGATGCTGTTGTTACCAACCTGTCTTGCGCTCTATCAGTTACGTGCTATCAGTCCATTACTTTTACTAGGCTTTATGGCAACCATCTGGATTTCCGATACAGCGGCTTATTTTACCGGACGATCGTTTGGCAAGCACAAACTTGCGCCCACTATTAGTCCGAATAAAACTTGGGAAGGCGTTGCCGGTGCTTTAATTGCCGTATTAATTTATGGCTTGATTTGGGATTTCTGGCTTAATGAAGAATCTTTAGCTTCAAAGTTGCTACCACTGCTGTTATTGATGGCCATATTAGGCATCATCGGTGATTTGTATGAATCATTGATAAAACGCCATGCCAATGTCAAGGATAGCGGAAATATTCTGCCAGGGCATGGTGGAATACTGGATCGGATTGATGCTTTGACTTCTTCATTGCCATTCGCCATATTGGCACTACTCATTTTTTATTCGCCCGCTTTATGAAAACTGTCCGCCAAATAACGATACTCGGCTCCACCGGTAGCATTGGAGAGAGCACACTGGATGTGATAGCACGCCACCCTGACCGCTTTCGGGCATTTGCGTTAACTGCCAATCAAAATGTTGAAAAAATGTTATCGCAATGCCAACGCTTCCAGCCGCGTTATGCGGTAATGCTGGATAGAGAAAGTGCGGAGCAATTGGCCAGCGCAATTCAGGCAGCCAGGATAGATACCGAAGTATTATCGGGTATTGAATCATTGGAAAAGGTAGCTTCTCTTCCTGAAGTGGATGCTGTCATGGCAGCAATTGTAGGTGCTGCCGGTATCCTTCCAACGTTTGCTGCGGCTCGAACCGGGAAACTTGTATTGCTTGCCAATAAAGAAACTCTGGTGATGGCCGGGCGTATTTTCATGGATCTGGTCAAACAGCACAACGCAACACTGCTACCTATCGATAGCGAACATAATGCGATTTATCAATCTCTACCGCATCATTTCAATGGTAACTTAACCGCGAACGGCATCAGCCGCATACTGCTAACTGCTTCAGGCGGGCCATTTCGGTGCACACCATTAGCTACGCTGGAGAAAGTAACGCCAGAACAGGCCTGTGCGCATCCAAATTGGGACATGGGACAGAAGATTTCCGTCGATTCTGCCACCATGATGAATAAAGGATTGGAAGTAATTGAAGCGCATTGGCTGTTTGATGCGCCTCCGGATAAGATTCAGGTTGTGATTCATCCACAAAGTGTGATCCATTCGATGGTTGCCTATGTCGATGGTTCAGTCATAGCACAATTGGGTAATCCTGATATGCGTACCCCGATTGCGCACGCGATGGGTTATCCCGAGCGAATAGAAAGCGGAGTGTCCGATTTAGATATGTTCAAAGTTGCGCATCTTGATTTTGAAGAACCCGATTTTAAAAGATTCCCATGCCTGGGTCTAGCCTACCAAGCGCTTGCGTCAGGCGGAAATATGCCTGCAGTACTCAATGCCGCAAATGAGATTGCTGTAGAATCCTTTCTTAAAGAGCGCATGAAATTTACTGCCATCCCAGCTATGATTGAACATGTTATGCAGACAGTACAACAAGAAGATATGGTAACGCTAGATGATGTATTGAGAACAGACACACTGGCTCGTGACGTAGCGCGCGAGTGGCTTGCAAATCTGCAGTAAAAAGTGAGAAAAACTGCCTGCCATGACTCGATTCAATTTTTCTTAATTAATGATAGTATCGTGCAGTTAAAATCTTCCCATAGGCGCACTTCTCACCCACTGACCTGATATGACAATAGCTTATACTATCATTTCTTTCATTATTGCCTTAGGCATACTGATTACGTTTCATGAATTTGGTCATTATCTGGTAGCGCGCTGGAATGGCGTAAAAGTATTACGGTTCAGCATCGGTTTTGGCCAACCCATTTTTCGCAAGCGTTTGGGAAAAGACAAAACAGAATGGGTGATTGCAGCCATCCCATTGGGTGGCTATGTCAAGATGCTGGATGAGAATGAAGGGATAGTAGCGCCTGAAGATTTACCCCGCGCATTTAACCGCCAACCGGTAGCACGCCGTTTTGCCATTGTTGCAGCCGGCCCCATTGCCAATTTTTTGCTGGCTATTGTTTTATACTGGCTACTCTTCATTTTGGGTGTTAATGGAATGAAACCCGTGCTTGGCCCAATTGAGTCCGCCTCCCCTGCTGCGTATGCAAAATTTGAGCCGGGTGAAACCATTGTCACTATCGAGAACGAATCAGTTGCCAGCTGGCAAGATGCTCGCTGGACCTTATTACGATATGCCATCGATCAATCAGCGAACGTAAAAATACAAACCATTAATAAAAATGGCGAGATCAATTGGCGACAGCTGGATTTAAGTCATATTGACCCGGATAAGCTCAATGAAAATTTCCTAGGAATTATCGGTCTTAGCAGCTATCAACCCATTCTGAAGCCGGTTATCGGACAAGTAGTTGCCGATGGTGTTGGTCAGCATGCCGGTTTGTTAGCAGGCGATGAAATTTTAGCCGTCAATGATACTGAAACTCCTACCTGGATGGACTTTGTTCAACAGATACGCACAAACCCGGAGAACACTCTGGAGCTAGATATTTTGCGTAATAATCAAGTCATATTGATTGCCATTACACCGGAGAAAACCACAGAAAATGGCAAGCAAGTGGGTAAGATCGGCGTAGCACCCGTGGTTAATCAGTCCGAATTTGAAGAATTGCTTGTCACAGTCAGCTATCCTCCCGGCAAAGCATTTCAGAAAGCTATCGAGAAGACTTGGGAAACAACCATACTGACATTACAAATGTTATCCAAAATGATTACCGGCGATGTATCTTGGAAGAATATTAGCGGGCCGATTTCAATTGCCGACTATGCCGGTCAATCTGCGCAGATGGGATTGGTATCCTATCTGGCATTTCTTGCGCTGATCAGTGTCAGTATCGGTGTTCTGAACTTACTGCCAATCCCAATTCTAGATGGCGGGCATTTAATGTATTATCTTATTGAAATAATTAAAGGAAGCCCTCTTTCTGACAAAACTATTTTGATTGGACAAAAAATCGGTTTAACCTTGCTGTTTACACTCATGGCATTTGCCATCTATAACGACATTAATCGGCTTATCACTGGTTAGAGAATGAAATTCCGGTTTCTTGTAGCACTTGTCAGCTTCTTTTATGCTTTCTCATCCTGGGCCAGCGACTCTTTCATTGTTAAGGATATTCGCGTTGAAGGCATACAGCGGACTGAGGCTGGTACGGTATTCAGCTATCTTCCTGTTAAAGTAGGCGATACACTTGATGAAGAAAAGGCAACAGAAGCGATCAAGGCACTCTATGCAACCGGATTCTTCAAAGACGTAAAATTAAAATCCGAGAATGGCGTTTTAATCGTAGAAGTTGATGAACGACCGGCTATTGCACAAATTAGTATTAATGGTGCAAAAGAGTTTGAGAAAGATAAATTACTCGAGGGCTTAAAACAGGCCGGCATATCGGAATCCCGGATTTTCAGCCGCTCGCTTTTAGATAGAGCCGAACAGGAATTAAAACGCCAATATATCAGCCGAGGAAAATATGCCGTCAAGATAACGACAACGACCACACCACTGGAACGTAATCGTATTGCAATTAATTTTGACATTAATGAAGGCCGGACAGCCAGGATTAAGAAAATCAGTTTTGTCGGTAACGAGAAATTTCAAGACAAAGAGTTACGCGGTATACTTGTCCTCAGAAAACCTGACTTACTAAGCTGGTTCACCAAAAATGATCAATACTCAAAACAGAAATTATCCGCTGATTTAGAGACGCTCCGCTCTTATTATCTTGATCGAGGTTATCTGGAATTCAATATTGAATCCACTCAAGTTTCCATCACGCCAGACTTGCGCGATATCTATATCACGATCAATATTACCGAAGGTGCCCAATATACAGTCTCTGATATCAAAGTAGCCGGAGAACTCCTGTTACCAGAAGAAGAGATACGTAAACTGATATTACTAAAGGCTGGAGAAGTATTTGCACGCCAAAAATTGACCGAATCCACTAAATTAATTACCGACCGCTTAGGTGATGATGGCTATGCATTTGCCAATATCAATGCATCACCGGAATTGGATCATGAAAAACGGCAAGTAGCATTTACATTCTTTATTGATCCAGGCCGGCGTGTCTATATCCGGCGTATCAACATTACCGGCAATGATCGTACGCGCGACGAGGTGATACGTCGTGAGTTTCGTCAAATGGAAGGCGCTTGGCATTCCACTAAAAATATTAATATTTCCAGACAACGCGTTGACCGATTATTCTTCTTTAACAGTGTTAATGTGGAAACGCCCGCTGTGCCCAATAAAACCGACCAGGTTGATATCAATGTCAAAGTAGAAGAAAGACCAACCGGATCTATCATGTTCGGTGCAGGTTATTCTGATCGTCAAGGCATAATTTTGAACGGCTCAATTTCGCAGAACAATATTTTTGGTACGGGCAATTTTTTTAGTCTCGACGTAAATACAGGCGCTATCAACAAAACTTATGCAGCATCATTCACCAATCCTTATTTTACTGTGAATGGCGTCAGTCTTGGTTTTGATGTCTACAAACGTGACCTGGATACACGGCCCCTGTCCCGGGTTGGTACATTTAAAACTGAAACCGTAGGTGCAGGTGTGCGGCTCGGTATACCGATCGCTGAAAATGATATTGTATCTATCGGTCTGGCTGCTGAGAATACCGTGTTAAGTGTTTTTGACAGCAGCCCGCAACGCAATAAAGATTTCGTTACCGAATTTGGAAGATCGACCAATAATTTTCCACTCACGCTCACTTGGGCACGTGATCGCCGTGATAGCGCTATTTGGACCACTTCGGGAACAACGCACCGGCTGTTTGGTGAAGTCAGTGTTCCCGGCGGAGATTTAGATTATTATAAAATAAGTTACCATCAAAAATGGTTTTACCCCATTACTGATAATCTGACACTCATGCTGAATGGTGAATTTGGATACGGTGATGGGTATACTGGACGTTCACTACCTTTTTTCAAGAACTTCTTTGCTGGGGGTAATAACTCTGTGCGCGGTTATGATCTGAATTCCTTAGGTGAGCGTGATGCAAGAGGACTTTCATTAGGTGGCAGCAAGCGCGTCGTTGGTAATGTCGAACTGCTCTTCCCGATTCCCTTCATGAAAGAAGATAGATCACTTCGATTAAGCACATTCCTTGATGGCGGTACCGTATTTACCCGAGATATTGACCTTAATTTAATGCGCTATTCGGCTGGCATTGCGCTCACTTGGGTTTCGCCGATGGGGCCACTGAAAGTCAGTATTGCCGAACCATTAAACGACCAGCCTGCTGATAGATTACAAGCTTTCCAATTTATGTTTGGGCAACAATTCTAAAATTAGTTGGGGTCTATCCAGTGAATGGTCTAAAACGAATCAATCGGTGGTGCACTATGGTTATAGTTTTTATAACCATAGTTTCAATCAGTGAACCCGCTATGGTTTTTGCCGGGGATATCAAAATTGGCGTGGTAAATACAGAGAAAATTTTGCGTGAATCCTTGCCAGCGATTCAGGCACAGAAAAAAATAGATCAGGAATTTGTGCCGCGTGATGAAGATATCAAAAGAATGGCTGTTCAAGCCAAAACATTGCAAGACAAGCTTGAAAAAGACAGCACTGCCATGGAAGAAACCGAACGGCGTAATTTAGAAAGAAATCTTGCCAATCTGAGCCGTGAATATCAACGCGCGCAAAGGCAAATGCGAGAAGACTTAAATGTACGTCAGAATGAAGAATACAGTGTAATTTTGGAACGAACCAATCGAGCTATCAGTAAAATTGCTGAAACAGAAAAATATGATCTGATATTACAGCTCCAGGATTCCGTTTATAGAAGTCAACGAATTGATATTACAGATAAAGTTATTAAGGCACTCGAGAATGAATAGGACAAAATCCAATAAATTCTGTTCAAGTGTCATCACTAACAGGCTGTTGAAAAACGTATTCGAGGCAGCCGATGCAAGGAAAAAACAGGCGAAAAAGCGCAGTTTATACCTAATAAATGAGCATTTTGAACCTGTTTTTAACACCGCAGCGGCAACGTAGATAGTTTTTCAACGGCCTGCTAAAAGTCTTGGGTCAAAAGGAAAATAGTATGAACTCCATGAATATTCATGAAATCTTAAAATACCTGCCTCATCGCTACCCGCTTTTATTGGTGGACAAAGTAATCTCCTACGAGGCGGGCAAGGATATCGTTGCATTAAAAAATGTATCCATCAATGAACCATTCTTTTCAGGGCATTTCCCGCATTATCCGGTCATGCCGGGTGTCCTGATTGTTGAGGCTCTAGCCCAAGCTGCAGCCATTCTGACGCTGAGAACGATAGATACGATCAACAAAGACGATACAGTTTATTATTTTGTCGGGATAGACGGCGTTCGTTTTAAAAAACCCGTTATGGCTGGTGATCAATTAATTCTCAAGGTAGCCATAGAGCGGCAAATAAAGGGATTATGGAAATATTCAGCCCGCGCTGAAGTCGATGGACAGCTTGTGACTGAAGCTAAGTTAATGTGTACTGCAAGAAATGTATAACCATGAATAGACCATTGAAAAACGTATTCGAGGCTGTGCCGCCGATGCAAAGTAAAAACCGGCTGGGAAGCGCATTTATACAGAATTTTTAACACCGCGAAGGCGATACAAAAGGTTTTAACAGCCTGCTGAGAAATCAATTCGTATTATCCTGGTACCTATCAACCGAGTGAGCTTAGAATAAAATTAACACTTTCAGTGCGAATGAAGTAATTTGCGGAGTAGATGAAGCTGGTAGAGGGCCATTGGCTGGGCCTGTTTATGCCGCGTGTGTGGTACTCAACGGTGCCTATAAAATAACCGGACTAGCCGACTCTAAGGCGTTGAGTGAGAAAAAGCGTGAAGCGCTTGCAATCACTATCAAGAAATATGCCACAGCATGGACAATTGCTTCCGCCTCGGTGCAAGAAATTGATCAGCTAAATATTCTACAGGCAAGTTTGCTCGCGATGAAACGCGCTGTAGAAAGTTTACCTTTCATACCGGATATGGTGCTTGTCGATGGGAATCAAAGTCCTCGCCTGGAATGTCCGGTACGTACAATCATCCGGGGTGACAGCTTGATACCTGAAATCTCAGCAGCCTCTATTTTAGCCAAGACAACACGTGATAAGGAAATGCAAAGACTACATGAGTGTTTTCCACTCTATGGATTTGATCAGCACAAAGGATACCCTACTAAAAAACATTTGATTGCATTACAAACGCATGGCGCATGTGAGATACATCGGCAAAGTTTTGCGCCTGTCAATGCATTAAAATTTAGTAAGATGTACTCCTAGGTTTATCTCAAAACAAGAAAGAAATTACTTTGTGCGTATAATAAAATCTATTCAATTCGGCTCTGATAGCAGATAACAACCATGATTATTAATACTATTTAAATTTTTGATATCACTAAACAAGGATAAACTTAATATGCGTATTGAGAAAAATACAGTCGTTTCACTCAACTATGAATTATCAGATGACACCGGAAAAATTCTGGAGAAAACGGATACACCGATCAGTTATTTACATGGCGGCTATGGTGGCATTTTCCCTCTGGTTGAGGAAGCGCTTCATGAAATGGAAACTGGTCATTCATGCACGGTTTCAATGGACCCGGAGGATACGTTTGGTGAATATGATGCTGAGTTAATCCGCGTCGAGCCGCGCGACTCTTTTCCTGATAACGTGTCAGTTGGCATGCATTTTGAGGGGGGGGCAGAAGGTTCAGACGACATTATCATCTACCAGGTTACAGAAGTTGCTACCGATACCGTCATTGTCGATGGCAATCATCCGTTTGCGGGCATGAAATTGATTTTTGTCTGCACAGTAACTGCAGTCCGCCCTGCCACAACAGAAGAAATTACCCATCAGCATGTGCATGGTGAGCATGGGCATGAGCATTAATGAAATGAGCATTCGATTGTTCAACAGATTAACTGTTATGCGTCGTATCCATCGCTTTTTTCAGTAAATAAAGCTGCTCCAGTGCTTGCCTGGGGCTGAGTTCATCCGGCGAGAGATTTTGTAACATTGCAATCACCGGATGTTCTTGCCGAATGTCTTCTTCCGGTTCTGGAATGGAAGAAGAAAACAGATCCAGCTGAGGCTCTTTCTTTACACTTTCCTGCTCCAGTTTAATCAAGTGCTTTCTGGCTATTTTGATCACTGACTCTGGAACGCCTGCCAGTGCAGCAACTTGTAAACCATAGCTTTGACTAGCCGGACCTGCTGCCACTTTATGCAGAAAAACAATGCGATGTTTATACTCCACGGCATCCAAATGGACATTTTGGATTTGCTTAAACTCCTCAGCCAGTTTCGTTAATTCAAAGTAATGCGTGGCAAAAAGTGTAAAGCTGCGATTTCTGCTCAACAAATGTCGGGCAATGGCAAACGCTAGCGCCAAACCGTCAAAAGTTGAGGTGCCGCGCCCGACTTCATCCATAAGCACCAGGCTTTGTGCGGTTGCGTTATGAAGTATATTGGCGGTTTCCGTCATTTCCACCATAAACGTAGAACGCCCGCTGGCAAGATCATCGGCAGCACCAATACGGGTAAAAATCTGATCCAGCACACCGATGCGTATTTTTTTGGCAGGTACATAACACCCGCAATGCGCCAGTAAAGCGATCAGCGCGATTTGTCGCATGTAAGTTGATTTACCACCCATGTTGGGACCGGTAATTATCAACATTTGCGGTTTCCCGGTATGGTCAGCACCTAACTGAACATCATTGGCAACAAAGTTTTCTACCTGACTTTCCACAACTGGGTGGCGACCCGTATCGATCTCAAAAATTTCCTCATGCGACAAATGCGGCACGGTATAGTCAAGCACCTGTGCGCGCTCCGCAAATGCGCATAAAACATCAATTTCCGCAACGCTCGCAGCCATTTTCTGCAACGGATGGATATACGGCAAGAGTGCATTCAGGAGTTCACCATATAAATATTTCTCCCGTGCCAATGCGCGATCTTGTGCGGATAATGCTTTATCTTCGAAAGCTTTTAGCTCTGGCGTGATATAACGCTCAGCACTTTTTAATGTTTGTCTGCGCCGGTAATCAGTAGGAATTTTTTCACTGTGCGCGTGCGTGACTTCGATATAGAAACCATGCACACGGTTATATTCCACCTTGAGATTAGGAATACCGGTGCGTTCTTTTTCACGAATCTCCAGCTGTAACAAGAATTCACCGCAATTATTTTGCAGGGCACGCAATTCATCCAGTTCGGCATCATAACCATCGGCAATCACATTGCCTTCACGCAACACCACACCGGGTTCTTCCAGCAAAGATTGACTCAATAACACAACAAGAGCCGGTTCAATCTGCATAGCTAGAATCAATTGACTAATTCTCTCGCTGGAACCATTTGCAATGGCTTCAATGACTTCCGGCAATATTTTCAGGCTATCACGCAAACCCGACAAATCTCTCGGGCGCGCTGATTTGAGTGCAATGCGGGCAGTAATCCGTTCAACATCTACAAAATTCCGAAGCAGATCCCGTGCGACCCAATAATTATTGGGCTCACTTTCTCCGATCAAGGCTGCAACGCTACCGAGCCGCTTTTGTATTACCACATGATCTCGTAACGGATGATGCAGCCAGAATTGCAACAAACGGCTGCCCATATTGGTTGAGCAAGTATCCAGTAATGACAACAACGTAGGCGATCGTTCACCGCGTATGGTTTCTGAAATTTCCAGATTACGCCGTGTCGCAGCATCCATTCGAACATAAATACTATCCCGCTCGGCTTGTAATGACGTGATATGGAGAGCAACAGATCCTTGAGTCAACCGAGTGTATTCCAATAAGGCACCGGCGGCACATAGCGCGATCGGCAAATCCTCACAACCAAAGCCGGACAGATCATGCGTTTCAAATTGTCGCGTAAGATTACTAAGCGCGGTATCGCTATCAAACTGCCACACCGGTAATCGCTTTAACGCCCAGTTTTTACCTTGCATGTCAGCTTGTTTCAGTGACTCGGGCACTAGAATCTCTGACGGTTGCAGACGCTCCAGCTCGCTCAGCAGATTTTGTGGCGATGTCTCCATCACGCGTAATTGCCCTGCTGCCAGATTCAGCCAAGCCAATCCCAAAATCGATTCATGCACCCACAAAGCCAATAATATGCAATCACGTTTATCCTCAAGCAATGCCGCATCCGTCAATGTTCCAGGCGTGATGATACGGGTAACCTCCCGTGCAACAGGCCCTTTGCTGGTCGCCGGATCGCCCACCTGCTCGCAGATGGCTACGGATTCACCTGACTTGACCAGTTTTGCCAAATATTGCTCCGCCGCATGATAGGGAACTCCCGCCATTTTAATCGGCTTACCGGCAGAAGCACCACGTTGCGTTAAAGTAATTCCTAAGAGCTTTGCAGCTTTCTCCGCATCGTCAAAAAACAACTCATAAAAATCCCCCATGCGATAAAACATCAGCATGTCGGGGTGCTGTGCCTTGATACGCAAGTACTGTTGCATCATGGGAGTATGCTGATCTTTCTCGGCTTTCATTGTGGCTCTACATCAGATTATTTACGCAGTGGAGAATACCTTATTGTGCTGCAATAATCTCATTTACTAAAGGGCACTTCTAAAAATTCAAAGTTCTAAACAAAACGAGGCGCGAGCAACAAAGTGTTGTGACAAAATTTGGATTTTTAGAGGGGCCCGGGTTATCGTTAAAAAATTCTGAATAACTCATCTTTGTCATTCCGAACGCAGTGAGGAATCTTGGCGAATCAACAGGATCGATTTCTCGCTATGCTCGAAATGACAGTACCGTTCGTCCTGTCGAAGGACTTAATCAGAGACTCCTTAACTTTACTCTCGATTTTTTCAACTCTTTCGTTTCTATTCGCTTCGACTATGCAATTGTCTGGCTGCATTTCGTAGGCTGTTCTTAACACCGCAGATAGTCAGTTTTTCAACTAATCTGTTAATGTTTGTAACATTAAGGAAACTCTGAATAAGTCCCAAAAACTTGTAGAATACTTGGTAGATCGTAGCCACTGCAAGGAAGCGTACAGATGAAACAATTAGGACTGTCGAT